>CAZKQQ010000104.1:0-22467 GCA_964554945.1 uncultured Solibacteraceae bacterium
CATCTCCGAGCGTTTTTCGAGTCGACCGCCACGTTCTTGATCAACCGCCCCGGGTAGCCTGGCAGCCCGGTCCGCAGTATACTGTTCGCGTGCCATCCGCTCCCTCGTTCGTAGTCCTGGCCGCTATTCTTGCCGCATTTCCCGCCGCTGGCCAGCCGGCCTACAAAGCGCCACGCCTTGCCGGCACCGATCACCCCAACCTCAACGGTCTCTGGCAAGCCATCACGGAAGCCAATTGGGACATTCAGGCGCACGCCGCGCAGCCCGGACCGCCGCAATTCGGCGCTCTCTATGCGGAACCCGCCGGGCCGGGGATCGTCGAAGGCAACGAAATCCCTTACCAGCCTTGGGCTCTTGCCAGGAAGAAGGAGAATTTCGAAAAGCGCCTGACGCGCGTCAATACCGATGGCGTCCGCCTCGAACCGCTCGATCCCGAATCCAAGTGCTACATGCCCGGCATTCCCCGCGCTAACTACATGCCGTTTCCTTTCCAGATCGTGCAAGGCAACAAAAAGATCATCATGGCCTACGAATTCGCCAGCGCCAGCCGTCTCATTTCCCTCGACAAGGCCGACCCCGCCCCAGTCGAAAGTTACATGGGCTGGTCGAACGGCCGCTGGGATGGCGATACCTTGGTAGTCGACGTAACCGGCTTCAACGACAAGACCTGGTTCGACCGTGCCGGCAATTTCCATAGCGAGGCGCTGCACGTGGTTGAGCGCTATACACCCGCCGGTCCCGACCTCATCCAATACGAAGCTCTCATCGACGACTCGAAAGTCTTCACCCGGCAGTGGAAGATGAGCTTTCCTCTCTACCGCCGCCTCGATAAGAACGCCCAGTTCCTGGAATTCAAGTGCGTGCCGTTTTCCGAAGAGCTGGTTTACGGCCATCTGCGCAAGCAGGAGGGCAAGTGAAAGGAGTTCCCATGCTCAAGCGAGTTTTCATTCCCGCCATCACGCTCCTGCTGGTGATGCCGCTGGCCGCGCAGACGCCCGCGACTCCCTCCAAACAGTGGCGGACTCCCTGGGGCGACCCCGACCTGCAGGGCTCCTGGTCCAACGCCACCACCACACCGCTCGAGCGCCCCGCGAAGTACGCCAACCGCGAGTTCCTCACCAAGGAGGAGATGGCCGCTCAGAATGAACAAACCGCCGTCGCCACCGACAAACGGGATAAGCCCGGCACGCCCCAGGACGTCAACGGCGCCTATAACGGCTTTTGGTGGGAGCGCGGCTGGTCCGATGGCCGGACCTCGTTAATCTATGACCCGCCCGATGGTCGAATTCCGAAGCTGACTCCGGCAGGCCAGGCCCGCAAGGCCGAGCAGGCCCGCCGCGCCCAGAGCAACGAGGGCGAACTCGGCGCCGGCCCCTACAATGGTCCCGAGGACGTTGAACTCTATACGCGCTGCATCATTCGCGCTGCCCTGCCCCGTGTCCCCACCGGTTACGACAACAATTACGAAATTGTGCAGACCCCCGGTTACGTCGCCATTCTGCAAGAGCAGATGCACGAGACACGCGTTATTCCGTTGAACGGAAGCCCGCACCTGGACTCCGGCGTGCCCCAGTGGCTTGGCGATTCCCGCGGCCGCTGGGAAGGCAACACCCTCGTGGTCGAAACCACCAACTTCAGCGACCAGGCCACCTTCGAAGGATCGACCCGGAATATGCGACTGGTCGAACGGTGGACCCGCGTCGCCGATGACCGCATCGACTACCGGTTCACGGTAGAAGATCCAGCCACCTGGACTCGTCCCTGGTCGGCCGCCATTGCCTGGACCGCCACCGGCAACCTCTACGAGTACGCCTGCCACGAGGATAACTACGGCCTCTACGGCATTCTCGCCGGCGCCCGCGCGCAGGAGAAGGAGCGCCGATGAGCCAATCCGTCAAGACGTCAACCGCTCGCCATGAGGATTTCGCGCGGACCGGTCACTACTCCGACGCTGTCATTGCTTACGGTATCCTGCGCCTCTCATTCGGCGCGAACATCATGCTCCACGGCCTGAGCCGGCTGCTGGCCGGCCAAGCCGGTTTCCTCGCGTACCTGAACCATTATTTCGAGCACACCCCGCTGATACCGAAAGCGTTTCTCCCCATTTTTGGAACGGTTCTCCCGCCTGTAGAAGCCGTCGTGGGACTCCTGCTGCTTCTCGGCTTGGCAACGCGCTTCTCGCTCATCGCCGGCGCCCTCGTGATGACTGTCCTGGTCTTTGGCACTAATCTCGCGCAAGACTGGAACGTCGCTGGGCTCCAGCTGATCTACTGTTTCCTCTACTACTATCTGCTGGTCCATCGCCGCGAGCTGAACGCGCTATCGCTCGACGCATGGCTGCGGCGAAGCTGATTATGCGACCTTCGCCTGGTGCATCACACCTTCGGCTTTTTCGCGGATCCGCTTCGCCACTTCGTAGGGATCTCCCTGTGTGAACTCCGGCAGAAACAACTCGACCGAGAGCGGCCCCGCGTAGCCTTTTTCGGACAGCTTCCGCAGAATCCGAACCAGCGGCGAGATTCCATCGCCCGGGATCAGCCGCGTGGTGTTGTCCAAAAGCTCCCGGGGCATATCCGGCACGTCCTGGAAATGCACGTGACCGATCTCGCCTATATGAAGCGTGTCGAGATCCTCGAATTTGCTCAGACCCGACCAGAAGTGATAGCAGTCCAGCATCGGCTTGACGTTCGGATGCGCCGCCTCGCGGATCAGCTTGAGAGAAGTGGTCAGTGTGGCGATGAACGACGAGTTGCGCGCAAACTCAATCATTGCCGTCATCTTGTATTGCTTCGCCGCTTCTCCGCCCTCGCGGATGCAGTCCACCGCGCCTTTGTAATCGTCCGGCGTCACCTTGCGGCTCGTCACCGCCGGGCAATAAATATGAGTCAGCCCGAACGAGGAAAACTGCTCGCACCGCTTCTTCCAGGTGTCCAGCGCGGCATCGCGCTTTTGACCTGAAATCCAAAAATCCGGAATCACCGCCGCGCAAGAGACCGGAGTAAGCCCGAGGTCCGTCACCACCCGCCGTGCCGCCTCGAGGCTGTCGGTCTTCAGAAAATCCTCGAGCATGCGGTCTGTCAATTCGACGTTCTTGATCCCCGCCTTCGCCCACCCTTCGAGCGACTTGCGGTATCCGGCCGCGGCCGACGTGTTCTGGTGTATGCAGAGAGTCATTTTACCGGTAGCAGCCACCGCCCGGCCGGCCAACTCCACAGCCAGCGGCGCAAGAAGAGCAGTGCGTCGAGAAACCATGCGGCCTCCAAAACCCGGGAACAGACGGGACGTTCCCCTGTCCCCGGGCTCCCACCGCCGGCCAGACCGGCGGCGTCACTTTACCTCGCCAGCGGATCGGGCCGGACCTGGAACTTCACGATCTTGCCCTTGGTGCCCTTGCCGCCCTCAATGTGCCAGACGAAGTGCGTGCCGTAGTTGGCCCACAACGCCCGCCCCTTCCATCCGGCGTTCGGATCGTCGATGCGCCCGTCCATGCCACGCGAGTAGAAGCCCAGTGGATACGGTACTCGCAAGTAGGTCCATTGCTTCGTTTGCGTGTTCAGCGCCAGCAGCGCATCCGAATTCGACCCGTTGGCGAACGGGGTGTTCGCGCCGAAACCCGATATATTGAACCGGTCCACCCAGTTGTAATAGTGGAAGTCAGCCGGAATATCGGTGCCCTTCAGCTTGGGACCGTCGGTCTCATACACAGTCCAGCTTTCTTTGCACTGGCTGCCGTCGAGTTTCGCCGGACCACTCAAGTCCTTGCACTTGCGCACGTCGAAGCTGACCAGTTGGCTGCTGGCCGCCATCGCCGTCCAGACCACGCCGTTGGTGTCGATGTCCACGCCGCGCGGATCCAGCGTGCCTTGCGGCGCCTTGAAAACCTCGGTCTTGCAGCTCTCCGGAGGATTGTTCCCCCGCTGCAGACGGATGAGGAAACCGGGATAGGTCTCGCTGATTCCCCACACCGAGTCGTCCACTGGACTCGGAATCACCGAGTACATGCTGTAGCTCACCAGCGTGTCCAGCTTCGGATCAAACGGAGTCTGTGCGGCGCGTGCTCTCGCGCCCGCAAGGGCAGGCGCGCCGCCGGTGTCACCGGCATATAGCGCCGCATCCTCGCCGCCGCGTCCCGGCCGCACCACGTTCCACGGCTTCGTGATCTTTCCGTCACCGTTGGTATCGAGAACCTGGCCGCACCAGCCTGCCGCCTTCACCTCATCGTGCGTCTGATCGTACACCTTCGTATCGATCCAGCCGAAGATCGGTCCGATCAGCTCATTGAAATACAGCGTCTCGTCCGGATCGTTGTCGAACTGCAGGTGGTGCGTCGAGAAGCACGTGTCGACCAGCGTGAATTCCCGCGTCTTCGGATCCCAATAGGATGCCTGCCGGCCGCTTTGGCGCAGCGGGAACCACTCGGCGAACTTGTTCGAGGGATCCGCGCACCAGTCCGGATCCTTGTTGCTGCGGATCTTCGAAGTCATCCACACGCGGTTCTTGCTGTCGATCATCGGATTGTGCGGATCGGCCGGATCGTACGGCGGATTCGCCCACAGATGCTCGTTGCCCCAGTGCAGAGACGGCCGGTTCGGCGGGGGGAACCGCGACGGAACCTTCGATTTGTCTTCGCGCGTCGGAATGTCGAACGCCGTCGTGCTGCTCTCTCTCGGGTCCATCATCACGAGCTGTCCATGTCCGGCATTCACTGCATAGACGCGCCCGCCCGAATTCACGGTCGGGTGCTGTTTATCGGTTGAGATCTCATCGTGCATGAAGGAGTGGTCGTCGCCCACGTCCCACAGCGTCACCACCACGTTGCGCTCAACGCCCTTTGGACGCGGCGGCGCCGGCGGCACCTCACCCTTCGCGATGCGCTCGGTCCAATCGGCATACGCCTTAATCGAAGGATCCTTGCCCTGTGTCGTCAGCACGCCGTACATCGAGTTTCCGCGCACGCCCGTGCCCAACCGCCATTCCCACGCTTCCTCGGGTGTCTTTAGATCGGGTTTCGCCGCGAGCACATGGTCGATGTTGCGCGTTTCCGCATTGCCGAGTTGATGGCAGAAGTTGCAGCCCGATTTCAGCTGGTAGACCCAGTGATTTTGGTCGGTCATCGTAACGCCGAGCCCGTTGCCTTTCGGGCCGGTGCCGGGGAACTGGTCTTTGGCGGGAGGAGCTAATAGTGATAGCCAGTAGTTCGCCGGGTACACTTTCGCCGCTTCTTGCGGGGTCTTCGCCGATGTCGCCTTAAGCGTAACGGCGTTGGTCGCGGGCTTCATCGTAATTGGCGTGGAATCCACCAGGCCATAGCCGCGTACCCACACTTTGTAATTCGCGGCCGGCAGCTCGGGCACCATGAAGCGTCCGCGGTCGTCGGTCACCACGATCTTGATGAAATTCGTGGGCAGATCCTTCGTCTCGGCGATTACCCATACGCCCGCTTCCGAACCCTTCTCGCCTTGCACCGTACCCGTGATGTAACCGGTCGGGGCGCCGGTCTGCTGGGCCCGCGTCGGGTGCGCCGCGAAGCTCGCGATGAGGCCAAGGACGCCCGCACACAGCACGGCGATCCTCGCCTTCGAACTGGAACTCTTCATGGAACTCCTCCTCATATACTCCTATCTACAATTGCCATATCAGTATTGCGGAATGCTCCAGTATAAGAAGGCGCCCTCGCGCGGTGCAACAATTCGCGCGCCCCGGCCTTCGGATACTCCGCCTTCGCCCCGTCTAGTGATCAGTGAAATTATACTATTTCCGGCCTCCTGACGACCTGGGCGACCGGAATCAGTCTCTAAGGACAATTGCCAAAGCGCGAAGACCTGGGTGCAGCGGAGAAACTCCGAAATGAGCCTATGCGCGCTCCGGTTCCCCGCATACCCGAGCGGGACACGCACGGCGGCTTTGTGCCCCGGCGGTAGAGCTTAGGACACCGGTTGCGGGGCGGCACATCCGCCTGCGATAAACTTGGTTCTCAGAGACCTTTGGATGAGATTCCTTGGCGCCATCGCCCCATTACTGGCCCTGGCCTGCTCGTGGGGCCAGATGAACACGGCCGAAGTCGGCGGCATGGTCCAGGACGCGACCGGCGGTGCGCTGCCCGGTGTGACCGTAGTCCTGCAGCAAACGGAAACCGGCCAGCAGTTCACCACCACGTCCAATAACACCGGTGAATACCTGTTTGCGCAACTGCCGCTCGGCGTTTTCTCCCTGACCGCAGGCGCGGCGAATTTTAAGCAAGCGGCCCTCGCGCGCCTCGAACTTCATGCCGGAGACCGGTTGCGGCGCAACTTCGTCCTGGAAGTCGGTAACTCCACCGAAATCCTCACCATCAATGCCGACGCGGGCGCCATCGAACTGGCATCGGCGGAAATCCGCGACGTCGTGCAGCAGCGGCAGGTCATCGATCTGCCGTTGAAGGGCCGCCAGTATCTGGATCTGGCGATGTTGAGCGAAGGAGTCGTCCGTCCGCCCGGCGGCACTCGCGGCGATGCCATGCAGCAGGCGGGCACCCTGATCAACGTGCTTGGCCAGCGCAGCGGGCACAACCTTTATTTGGTCGATGGCGTGGCGGTCACTGACGAGCACTTCAATAATTCCGTCATTGCCCCTTCCATCGATGCCATCCAGGAGGTCAGCATCCAGAAGACCTCGTACGCTCCCGAGTTCGGTGGTAAGTCCGGAGCGGTGATCAATGTCGTGACGCGCTCGGGTTCCAACACGCCGCACGGCAGTCTGTTCGAGTTCGTCCGTAACGACGTATTCGATGCCAGGAATTTCTTTGACTCATCTGAACAGCCCCTTCCTCCGTTCCGCGAGAATCAATTCGGCGGCAGCTTCGGCGGTCCGGTGGTCAAAAACCGGACGTTCTTTTTTATGAGCTATGAGGGCGAGCGCGTTCGTAAATCGCTCACCCGGACGTCCTCGGTTCCCACTGCGGCCATGCGTGCCGGCGATTTTTCCGGTTTGGCTCCGATCTACAATCCGAACGGCACGCCGCGCGCTCCCTTCGCCGGCAATCGGATCCCCGGCACGCTGCTGGATCCGGTCGCAGTCGCTCTGCTTGCCCGAATTCCTCTCCCGAATCGGTCCGGCATTGCGCAGAACCTGCTCTCCACCGAACTGCAGACGACAACCGCGAATCAGGCGAGCGCCCGCATTGATCATCAGCTCTCGCAGAAGGACACAACGTATTTCCGCGCGTCTCTGTTCGACGTGCGGGAGATCGATCCATTCGGCTCCGGTGTCCTGCAGGAAAACCTGCTGCCTGGATTCGGCCGCGGCCTGAGCACCCATGCAATCAATGGAGTCGCGGGTTGGACGCGTGCGTTCAGTGCGAACACCGTGAACGAAATGCGGTTTGGCTTCCTCACGGTCGCCGGAGGACAAACCAGCCCCAACGCCGGAATCCAGTTCGCGGCGCTGGCGGGCCTCGCGGGAGTCACCACCGATCCGCGGGATGCCGGCTTCCCCCAGGTTTCCTTCGGCGGCCAGTTCAACACACTCGGTGACCCCGCCTTATTCACCTTCCGGCACAACCGCGACTTCGAGTGGTACGACAACCTGATCTGGCACAAAGGCCGCCACACGCTGAAATTCGGCGCGTACGCAATGCGCTACGACCTCCGTACGGAAAATCCAAATGGCGCGCGCGGGATTTTTTCGTTCACTCCACGCTGGACTTCGTCGGCGCCGGGACTGGCTAACGGCAGCGCGTTCGCCGATTTTCTCTTGGGCTATCCAACCACGGCTCAAGCCGGACTGGGGCGGGCGGCCATCGACGGCAATACGAACTGGACACACTTCTACGCGCAGGATAGCTGGCAGCTCACCCAAAACCTGAAAGTGGAACTCGGAGTTCGTTACGAATACAACCAGAACATGACGGACTCGGCGAACCGGATCGCCGCTATCGATACCTCGGTTCCCGGTGGCCGATTCGTTATCGCCGGCAACCGCGCAGGCCCCCTGCTTTCGTATATCCCGACCCCCTACGTAACGGCATTGACCGCGGGTTGGAACGACAGCCTGCTTACGTCGCGGCCGCTGCGCCTCGCTCCGCGCGCGGGTATCGCCTGGGTGCTCCCCGGCAATCTGAAAACGGTAATCCGCTCCGGTTTCGGGATCTATCCCAATCAAGCGGCCTACAGCATTGTGACGACTTTGGCGCAGAACCTGCCGTTCTTCGTCGCAAAGACCGTCAGTTCAATCCCGGCGCTCTCGCCCGGCTTCACAACGGAAAACGCTCTGACCGCGGGCGCCATCGGAACCGTAGGCGGGAACAACCTGGATCACGACTACCGGATCGAATACAACGAGGTTTGGAACTTGAATCTCGAGCGCGAGCTGAGTGCGAACACGATGCTCTCGCTTGCCTATATCGGCTCCCGCACCGTCCACGCGGACAGCGCGACTGTCCTGAACGTTCCAGCACCTGGTACCGGCGACATCGCGCCGCGCCGTCTCATTCCGCAACTCAGCCAGATCGGCGACATTCGCTGGAACGGATGGGCCGCGTACCATGCGCTAACCCTGGGAGCGAAACGCCGCCTGGCAAAAGGTCTGATGTTCGACGCCAACTGGACTTGGTCACATTCCATCGACGATTCCTCCGATCCCGGAGCCACGTTCAACGAAACCAATCTGCCGCAGAACGTGAATAACCTCGGAGCGGAAAAAGCCAGCTCCAGCTTTGATCATCGGCACCGCGTCGTCGTCAGTTTTATTTATGAGCTGCCTTTGCCCAAGGATTCGGGCCGGTGGATTGAGGCGATCTTCGGACAGTGGCAAGCCGGCGGCAGTTTCACCGCGCAATCCGGCGCGCCGTTCACCGTGAACCTGGCGAGCGATCAGGCGAACATCGGCGCCGGGCCTGCGCAGCGTCCCAACGGCGCCGGCAATCCGAATCACGGCCCCCGTACTCCCGGCCAGTGGTTCAATACGTCCGTATTCTCGTTGCCGCCTTTGTACTCATTCGGAAATGCGCCGAGGAATGCAATCATCGGCCCCGGTCTCGAAGAGTTCGATTTCTCCTTACAAAAGAATATCCCGGTGCGTGACCGTGCCAGGCTGCAGTTTCGCGCCGAAGCGTACAACCTGCTCAATCATCCGAATTTCAATATTCCGAACCGCATCGCCTTTACACCCAACTTCGGTGCCATCTCGAGCGCGATGGACTCGCGTCAGTTGCAGTTGGCTCTAAAATTGACATTCTGAGCGCGTAGACGCGGCGGAATTCCGAGATCCCGCCGCCCTGCAGCCGGACTATTCGTTAAAGACAAGCTTGGTTTTCGTGCCGCCGACGTGGATTTCCTGGATGTGCATTTTGCCGTCGCCGTTGTCGAAGCGCACGGTGGTGATGTCGTACTTTCGATCAGTGCTCTCCACTTTTACCGCGGCCTCGCCATGGATCCTTCCGTTCCGGACCACGGCCTTATCATCGACAACGCTCACTTGATACTCTCCTGGCGCGAGCGCTGTAGAGCCGAGCAATGCCGGCTGATACAAGATGAACGAATAAGATTTGGTTCCGGCCAGCGCCAGCCCGGCGACACTCAGAGCAAGCACCACAATTTTCTTCATCACAGTTTCCTTTCCCCTTTTGTTTGGCTTTTCCAGATCCGCGCTAGGATCCGATCTCCGCCAATTCCAGAATGGGTCCGCAGGCCTGTAAATCAGGAGTATGGAAGGGTTAGCTTACGGTAAGCGGCTCGCCCTATAATAGGAGACCGGAATCCGGCAGATATAGAGGAGGTCCGATTGAAACAAGCCGCCATTGTCATTACTGTCTTGTTAATCTGCGTTACAGGCTTCGCGCAGCGGCCCACCAATCCCGCGCTGCTAAATCCCCAGAACGCGCCCAACCTGGATTACCAGGCCGTGCCTGACCCGGTCACGCTCCCCGCCGGCGTCACCATGGGTCCGCCCGCCAGCGTTGCGTTCGATTCCAAAGGGCATCTCTGGGTGTTGAACCGCGGCCCGCAGCCGGTCATGGAATTCGACGAAAACTCCAAATTTGTTCGCTCCCTCGGCGAAGGATTGTTCACGCGAACTCACGGTCTGCGTCTCGATCGCGATGGAAACATCTGGGTGACCGACGTCGGCGCACACATCGTCGTCAAACTCAGCCCGCAGGGTCAGACCCTGCTCACCCTCGGCGCCAAGGGACAGGCGGGGGAGTGGAATGAGGCCGAGCAATCGCGCCGCCTCATGGAGCCGAATGATCTCGCCTTTGGCCGCAACGGCGACATCTTCGTCGTGCAGGGGCACACTCCGGGTCGTGGCGACCCGCGAGTGCTGAAGTTCGACAAGAACGGCAACTTCATCAAATCATGGGGCGGCCATGGCGCAGAGCCTGGCAAATTCGACGTGGCTCACGGAATCGCAATCGATTCCAAGGGCCAGCTCTGGGTGGCCGACCGCGAAAACGAGCGCATTCAGGTTTTCGATCAGGACGGCGCATTCGTCCGCGAAATGAAGTATGCAGGCCTGCCCTGCGCCCTCGAAATCGGTGACCGTTACATTTACATGGTCAATGGATTCGCGGGCCAATTACTCCGGCTCGACCTGAACGGGATGGTCGTCGCCGCTGTCGGTAAGCCGGGCAAGGAGCTCGGCGAATTCGGTGAAGCCCACTTCGTGGCTGTCAGCCCCAAAGGCGAGATCTTCGTCGCCGACACCGTCAAACCCGCGCTCCACAAATTTGTGAAGAAATAAGCAATGTTGCATTCTCTGCAGCCGCGTACGTGCCCTTCACTCGAACCTTCATTGGCATGTGACATCTTTCTTTTCTTCTCGGCGGCTCGGCGTCTTTGCGGTAACGCTTAGGACAGATCACGGTGCTCAGGTAAACCGTCCGAGGCGCCATTTGCAGTATGCTGGTCTACATGCGCGCCATTCGCTTCAGGTTTGCCCTGCCCACCCTGCTTGTCGTATTTACCGCGCTCGCTATCTCCGAGGTTCCCAGCCGGCAGCAGATCGAAAATGCCTCCGAACTTCATAATGAGATCCGGCTCGTCCCCGGCAGCGAGGCGGCAGTCCGCGAGTATTTTCCTTCGTTCCTCGAGTATCAGGACCTCATCATGTTTCACCCCAAGTTCGGCTATTACGCTAGCGGCCGTGTCAGTTTTTCGGCGGATTACCAGACGTTCCCCATTGTCCTCTCACCCTACTTCGGTCAGATGATCGCTGACCAGATTTTCCGCATGTGGGACGGCATGCGCCAGGCCGGCACACTGGCCTCAAGTGACCGGTTCACCATCGCCGAATTTGGCGCCGGTGACGGCGAGCTGGCCGAACAGATCCTGAACTACCTGGAGCAGAAAGCGACGCGCGACCCGCGCTGGCGCGAATTCGCCGGCCAAACAGTATATGTTTGTTACGACCGTTCCCCGGCCCTCAACCAGTCCCAGCGCAAACGCAATGCGCGGTTCGGCAAGCGCTTCGAAGCGCGGGAAGCCGATGCGACCAACCCTACCGCAACCATTGCTCCCGGTAGCCTGAAAGGTGTCGTCCTGTCCAACGAATTGCCCGATGCGTTTAGCGTCCACAAGGTAATTCTTCCGGCGTCCGGTGCCGCCGAAGTGGCCTATGTTGTCCCCTCAATGCCTGCGAAAGATTGGGCTAGGGTGAAGAGCTCCGTTCCCGCGCCGGTCGCGGAACAGGTTGTCGCGGCCAATGAGAGCATTCAGAACAAATTTTTCACCGCCAGGAACGAGGACACCATCTACCTGAGCCGTGCGTCGTTTGTGGCACTGCTCGAATCCCTCGTTACGACGAAGCAGTACGAGGCTTCGGTGCAGCCGCTCGAATTTCACGAAGTCTATGTTCCAGCCCGCGGTATTCCCGAACTGGCGGCGCACTTGCGCCGGTACGCGCAGCTGTACGCGGATGAACTGGCGAAGAACAATCGGGGCATGGTGACCTACATCAACCTCGGCGAGGAGAAATTCGTGCAGGGCGCCGGCCAGATTCTCGGCGCCGGTTATGTGATCACCATCGATTACGGCGCAAACTGGGACGGCACGATGACACAAGACCGGGCGCACCTCCGCACCTACGGACCGGCCCACCAGGCTGAGAACGATCATACCGAGCCGTTCGACGTAAATGCCGATGGCGAACCGCAGGAGCGCGACACCTCCGATCCCTATCGCGGACCCACTCTGAACGACATCACCACCGACGTGAACTTCAGCTTGATGGAAGCGGAAGGAAAGTTAGCCGGATTGCGCACCGCCTATTACGGACGTCAGAAAGCCCTCGCCACCGGTACGACAGCGTCCATCGACGTCATTCCCGCCGAGCGCCAAGGCAATGATGCCTTGGTGAACGAATACCAGTCCTGGCTTAAAGATTTCAAGAACGGCGACAGTTTCAAACTGATGGTTCAACAAAAAGCGGAGACCGACGCCTCCTACAAGTATCCGGACACTGATCCGGAGCCTCTATCGTTGAATGAGAAGGACCTGACTCCCGCGCAGAGGGAGGCCGCCGCTACTATCGAAAAAGCTCTAGCCGCGCCGTAGGACCGCAAGCCTTACGATTTGCGGCGTGCGTGCGCCTCGATCAGCGTATATCCGGCAACCATCACGAACAGCGCCGCGAAGATTGGGCTTTGGATGTTCAGCCACAGTTCCATCAGGATATAGCCGACACCCGCGCAACAAATCGTCATATTCCAGATGGCTCGTTTGGACATACTGTTGGCTTTCGCTATCGCAACCCTCCAATCGTGTATTGGAGATCCGAGTAAAGGCTCTGGTAGTCGTACTTAGCGCTGAGATTATCGATTTCTGCCTGCGTCAGATTCAGTTGCCCTTGCGTGAGTTCTACGATGGAGGACAGCCCCAGGTCATAGCGCCCTTGCGCAAGATTCAAGGCCAAGGTGGCTTCCCGCAAAAACTGAGCTGTAACATCCAGCCGTTGATATGCCGTCATCGCGCTGGCCCACACTGCACGCACGTCCCGCGCGATCTGCTGCTCGCGTTCCCGAAGTCTCTGGTCGGCCTCCAACGTCCGGTAATGTGCTTCCTGGCGGCGAGCCGAGAAAAGGTGACCATTGAAAATCGGTATTTGCACGTTGACACCCACTCCTTCGTATTCGCCGGGGACGAGCCGTGTTGGATTTTCTTGTGCGATGTACGGTATGTATCCGGCGACCCCGAGCATACTGATCGTGGGATACGACAGGTCTTTTTCCGCCTGTTCAAAACGGTTCGCCGCTTGTTGGCTCAACCGCAGGCTGGCCAGTTCCGGACGGTTCTGGATTGCCTGCATCACCATCTGTTCGGCATCCGGGGGCGGGCTTGCCGGCAGCGGTTGCTCCACTAGATCGTAAGTCGCCGTCTGCTCGGTTCCGAGTGTCCGCGTTAATTCGGCATATGACCGCTGCACTTCGTTTTGAGCCTGAATCAACAGCAATTGGGCTTGCGCCTGGTTCACCGTCGCGAAACTCACATCCAGCTGGGACCGGAGATTATTCTGCGCTAGTGCCGTCACTTGGTTCACCAGAAGTTGCCGCGCGGCCACCGTCTCCTGCGCCACACGCACCAGGGCTTGCGCGCGCAGCGTGGCGTAGTAGGCGCTGTTTACGCTGACGAGCACGTCATAACGCGTGGCCTGCAGGTCCTGTTCGCTCGCGTTCGCGCGCAGCTTCGATTCCGCCACCAGGTTCGGAGTGCGGCCCCAGTCCGATATCAACTGGTTCAGCGTAATGCCGCTGCCAAAGCGATCGAAGAGGCTGGAAGTCGTCAGGTAACCCGCCCCAATGCGCGCCCGCGGATTAGCTTGCGAACCCGTGATGTCGCCCTGGAAGTTCGGATAGTAAGCCGACCGCGTTTCGGTAATCCGCTGGTTCGCCGCGGATATCACGTCCTGGGCCGCCAGCACCCGCGGATGGTTCTTCAGCGCCATCGCTTCCGCGTCCTGCAGGTTGAGGTGCACGGTCGTGCCGCCCTGGGCTAAAAGCGGCGCCGCGCTTACAGAGAGCACTAATAAGGTGATCGGAATTACTCGCATAGAAGATCGGTTGTGTTTATGCTTGCGCGCTGACTCTCGGCGTTCTGCCGTAAACCAGCAGATAGGCTGCGGGAACCAAAAAGACCGTCAGAAGAACCGAAACCGCCAGACCGCCGAGAATCGCGCGCGCCAGCGGTGCATAGGATTCGCTGCCCGCCCCCAGCTTCAGCGCCATTGGCAGCATGCCGATGATGGTCGCCAGAGACGTCATGAGCACCGGCCGCAGCCGCACCCGGCACGCCATCGCCACTGCCTCCCGTACGCCCATCCCTTCCCCTTCCAGGTGATGCGTGAACTCCACGATCAGAATGCTGTTCGATACCGAGATGCCGACCAGCATCAACAGGCCCATCAGCGACATGACGTTAACGGTTGTGTTGGAAACATACAGCGTCACGATCACGCCGGCGAGACCTGGCGGTACCGCCAGCAGGATGATAAATGGGTCGAGGAAGGATCGAAACTGCGCCACCAGGATCAGATACAGCAACACCACTGCCAGGATCAGCCCCAGAGTGAAGCTCTGGAATGAGGTCCGCATCCCCTGTACCATCCCCCGAAGCGTCACGTTCAGTCCATCGGGAATTTTGGTCTCGGCGATTACCCGGTCAATGCCATTGGCGATGCGTCCTAAATCCTCATTCAGCGGGCGGACGTAAATGTCGTTCACCCGGCGAATGGCGTAGTGATCCACTTCGGTCGGCGATTGAATCCGGCTGACGTGGCTGATCATATCGAGCCGCGTCGGCTCCGTGCCATTCGGTCCCCGCAACGGGATCGCCCGCAGGTCATTGAGCGTTTTCACCTGGAACTCCGGATACTGCACCGTCAACATATAGTCGTTGCCACTCTTAGGGTCGATCCAGTAGCTCGGCGCGATCATGCCGTTTGAGGTGAGCGCGGTGATGACGTTATCCACTACCTCGCGCTGGTCCAGCCCCATCTCGCTCGCGCGCATGCGGTCCACATCCAGCTTCAGGGCCGGATAATCGATATCCTGCGGAATAAACACGTCCGCTACGCCCGGAATCTGCCGGATCTTCGATGCCAATTGCAGCGCCGTAGCGTACGACTTCTGCAGGTTGCTGCCCCCCACCTGTACGTCGATTGGCGCCGGTAAACCCAGGTTCAGCACCGCGTCCACCATGCCGCCCGACTGGAAATATGTGGTGAGCTCCGGCATCTCGGCGGCGACTCGTTTTTTCAGTTCCGCCATGTACTCGTAGCTGCCGACTTGGTGCTCGTCCTTCAGGCTTACCTGCACAAATGCCGTGTGCATAGCCGAATTGCTTGTGTAGATGGCCGAAAAGTCCGGCGTTGAGCCGATGTTGGAGACAATCATCCCAAGATCTTCCGGCTTAACCACCCGGCGAATCAGGTTCTCCAGCCGCGCGACCTCGTTGTCGGTAACCGCCAGGCGGCTTCCGGTTGGCGCCTTCAGATTAATGACGAACTGGCCGGCGTCCGTGCGCGGAAAGAATGACAGCCCGAGTGATGGGAACAGCGCCAGGCTGCCCGCAAACAGCACGGCAAATCCGGCAAGCGTGAGCGCCGGATGTCTCAGCGTGATCCCCACCAGTTTGTCATAGCCTTTCAAAAACCCTTCAAATCGATCGTTGAACCAGACATTGAAGCGCTGGCCGAACGTGCGTCGTCTCCGCGATGCGTCCACGGTAACCGGCTGTTCGTTAGAGGGTGTGCCGTGATGCGCCGGCGCCTTGATGAACCGCGCGCAGAACAGCGGCACCACCGTCATCGCCACTACGAACGATGCAAATAGCGAGAGCACCACCGACAACGCCAGCGCCGAAAACAGGAATTTGCTGACGCCGTAAAGAAAGGTCACGGGAAAAAAGACCACTACCGTAGTCAGCGTTGCCGCCAGCACCGGCAGCGCGACCTCGCGTCCGCCTTTTTCCGCCGCCACCTCCGGCGATTCGCCTAATTCCAGATGACGATAAATGTTTTCGAGCACCACCACCGAGTTGTCAATCAGGCGCGAGAACGCCAGCGCCAGCCCGCCCAGCACCATGCTGTTTACCGAGCTGCCGCCCAGCGCCAGCGCGATGAACGCCGCCAGCGCCGAGAGCGGGATCGAAAAGAACACCGCCACCGTGGCCCGCATGCTTCCCAGGAAAATCAGAATCATGATCGACGTCAGCAGCAAACCGATTCCGCCCTCATGCAGCAGCGTCTCAATCGCGGTTTTGACAAACGCCGACTGGTCGAACACTACTTTCGTAAACAATTCCTTGGGTACATCGAACAGGTGCTGCAGGCGGTCCCGGACCCCGTCCACCACCGCGATCGTATTGGTATCGCCCCCTTGCTTCAGCACCGGCAGGTACACCGAAGGTTGCCCGTCCACCCGCACCAGGTTCGTCTGAATCTGCTGTGCATCCTTGGCGTAGCCGATATCTGCGACGCGCACCGGCGACTGCCCGACCGTCTTGATCGGCAATTGATCGATCTCCTGCACCGTCGGAACCTGGCTGTTCGTGTAAATGTTGTAATCGAGCTGCCCCAGTTGAACGTCCCCCGCGGGCAGGATCAGATTCGCGTTGTTGATCGAGCGCACCAGATCCATCAAGCTCAACTGGTGCGCTTCCAGCTTGTAAGGGTCGGCATACACCATGATCTGGCGGTAGCGGCCGCCGAACGGTTGCGGTACGCTCGCGCCGGCGACGCTGGCCACCTGGTTGCGTACCTGAAACTGCGCCAGATCGCGCAGTGCCGTTTCATTGAGTCCCTGGCCGTTGAAGGTCACCAGACAAACCGGCAGGCTGGAAGCGTCGAACTTCAGCACCACCGGCGGTAAAGTCCCGGGCGGCAGGCGGCGGAGTTGCGCCATCGCGAGATTCGAGATTGTAGTCACGTCCGAATCCGCGTTCGTGCCGGTCTGGAAGTACACCTTAATTACACTCACCCCGGGTAGCGAACGCGATTCGATGTGTTCCACTCCCGCTCCCAATGTGAAGAACCGTTCGAACCGGCTGGTAATATCGGTTTCGATCTGCTCCGGCGGCATCCCCGAGTAGAACGTCGCCACCACTACCACCGGGATGTTCATCGACGGGAACATATCCACCGGCATTTGCACCAGGCTGGTCACTCCGATGACCGCGATGAACAGGCAGACTACGACAATAAAATACGGATTACGAATCGCAAATAGGGACATTGAATTTCCTTGACTACGCGCCGGAGGCCATCATGGTCGTCGCCTTGGGCCGCACTTCCTGGCCCGGCTGCAATCCGGACCGGCCGCTTAACACCACGGCGTCGCCCGCGTTGAGACCGGAGCGCACTTCGATCTTGTCCGAGGTCTCGATCCCCAGTTGAATCGCCCGGACTTCTACGCGATTATTCATCGTGACGACCAGAACTTTGCCGGTGGACGCGTTGCCGGAGTTCCTGCCGCTGTCTGAATCGATATCCACCGCCAATACCGGAACCGACAGAACCGCCCGGTGGTGTTCCAGCGTGAGGTTTACCTCGGCGTACATTCCCGGGACCAGCACGAGCATCGGATTCGGCACATCGACCTCGGTATCCATGGTGCGCGTCGCCAGCGACACCTTGTCCGCGAAACGCGCTACCTTCCCCGGAAAACTGCGGTGTAGGGTCGGCACCTGCACCTCGACTTGCTGCCCCAGGTGTACCGTCGGCACCGACGACTCCGGAACCGGCAGGATCAGCCGCAGCAGGCTGTTCTCCGACAGCCGCACCACCGGCATCGCTTGGCTTTGCGAAGCCGTCCCCGCCTGGATCATCGACCCCGTATCCGCGAATCGCTTCGTGATCACTCCCGTGAATGGCGCAGTCACCCGCGTGTACTCCATCATGGTTTGAATCCGCTGCATTTCCGCTTTGCTGACACTCACTTGTTCGTTGGCCACCGCCTGGGCCGACTTCGCCGCTGAAACCTGCGCTTCCGATACCAGGTCCTTACTGTGGGCATCGTCGATTTCCTGCTGCGCCACCAGACCTGGTTTCGTCTTCGCGACGCCCGAAAGACGTTCGAAGGACAAATGCGCGATGTCGTGCGACGATTCCGCCCGCTGCAGTTCGTCTTTCGCGCGCGTTACCTCGGCCTCGCTGCGACTGAGAGTTGCGCGTGCCCGTTGCAGATCGTCGGCCATTTCGGGAATTTCCAGCGTCGCCAGCAAGTCGCCTTGCCGCACCCGGTCGCCGACGTCCACATTGATTTTCTTGATATATCCGGCCACCTTCGCCATTACGTCGATTTCCTGAAACGGCTTGAACTCTGCGGTCAATACGAGTCCTCGCGAAAGATCCTCGGCCGCCACCCGGACCACCGGCACCGTCGGGATCTGCGCCGGCGTCGTGTCGCGCGCCTGCACCTGTGCCGGCCGCGAACACGATGCCAGGCTGAACGCTAAAATCCCCAGAAACGAAATCGACCCTGTTGTGATCGTCAATTTGCGCATGAGTTCCTCAATCCGTATCGCGGATCGCCTTCAGAAGCTTATCTTGTGAAAAATTCGGAGACTGGCAGGCCGCCACAATTCGTTGCTCGTGTTCGCGGATTTCGGCCGCCACTGCCGGAAGCGCGGCGGCAATTTCTGGCGGGATTGAAATCACTCCATGGCAATCCCCGTAAATCAGGTCTCCCGACGCGATCCGGAGTCCGAAAATTTCAACCGCTTCGCCGAAATCCAGCAGGTGGCTGTACGAGTGCGACACCGCCACCGAACCCGCAAGCATCGTGAACGGCAGCGCCCGCACCCCCGGAATGTCGCGAACCGCGCCGTTCGTAATCACGCCTAGGCAGCCGAACGCCTTCAGAATCGCGGCGTGGACCTCTCCTACGCACGAGGCCGCGCCCTCGCCAGTGTCCAGGTCCTGGATCACGGCGATTCTCGGCATCGGTAGCCGCTCGATCATGGTCCACCAATCTGTCCGGTCCAGATACGCCTTGCCGCTCATCGGAGGATCCGACGAACGCAGCCGGGCCGTTGCCGCATAACCCAATATCCGCGGCTCGCCCCCGGTTATGCATCGCAGCCCCGGCCGCGTGTACCCTTCATTTCTGAGCCGCACGTTGAACCTCTCGATCGCATTGGCAATCGTGCAGGTGTCGAACTGCCGGATCTCTGCAAGTAACTTAGGGGTTTCCAGACATTCCCGCGGTCGGCCGTTATCAGACATGATTTAGGTGAACGAGCGCCTCGATAAACGATCATAGAAAACCGGTAACGGCCATGAAAATACCCGGTTTCGGGTATTTTGGGCGGTAAAAAGGGAGTGCCCGCAGTCAGGCGGGGCCGTTCGGTACAAGATCGGTCAGATTCCCGGAAATTACCGTGTTTACGGTATTTCGCGCCAATTCTGTAACCGGTACAATCGCTTATTCATACCGTAATGCGATAGTCGGATCGACCCGCGTCGCCCGGCGCGCCGGGATATAGCACGCCGCCAGCGCCACGGCTGTCAGAATCGCGCTGACCGACATCATGGTGAGCGGATCACGCGCTCCGATGCCGTAAAGCAGACTCGCCATAGCGCGCGTCAGAGCGAGAGTTCCTCCCAGCCCGATCAGAAGACCGCCGCCCGTCAGAAGTAGCCCGCGGTACAACACCAGTTTGAGCAGGCTACCGGATGGCGCGCCCAGCGCCGCGCGGATCCCCATCTCGTGCGTGCGCTGCGCCACCGAGTACGAAATAACTCCATAAATTCCGATCGCCGCCAGCAGCAGCGCTACGCCCGCAAACACCCCGAGCAGCGCCGCCTCCAGACGGTTAGTCACTGACGATTGCTCCTTGATCTGGTCCAGAGTGCGAATGTCGCTGATCGCCTGAGTTTTATTCACCGCGCGAATCGCCTCGGTCACAAACTTCTGCAGCTTCGCCGGATCCCCGCTCGCCCGCACCACCAGGTTCATGCCATACGCGGGCGTCTGATCGTTCGAGACATACACGCCGGCCGAGCGCTCATCTTCCAGACCGTTTACTTTTTCATCTGCAATCACGCCGACTACTTCCCAGGCGATCTCAGGACCTAGCTGCGTCTTGCCCGGGATGATCTCCTGTATCAAAATCCGCTGGCCGATCGGGTTTTCGTTTGGAAAATAGCGGTGCGCCAGCCGGTCGTTGATCACCAGCGACGGAGGCGCCCCCTTGGTGTCGTGATCGCTCAGCGCGCGGCCTTTGAGCAGCTTGATCCCCAGCGCATGGAAATACGACGGGCTCACAATTTTGAAGAATCCGCCCTGCCGGTTGGCGCGATCGACCATCGGCCGGCTCGCCACCTGCATCGGCATTCCGTAACACGAGCCCTGCAACGGCAGCGCGCACGTCACCGCAGTTTCCCGCACTCCTGGAATGGCTTCGACGGCGGCGCGAATCTCGTGGAAATAATTGTTGAGCTGCGCCGTGTCCGGATACTGCTTATCGGAGGTCGGCAGCGACATCGTAAGAATATTCGTCGAATCGAATCCCGGATCTACGCTGACCAGCCGGAAGAAGCTACGCATCATCAGTCCCGACCCCACCAGCAGCACGAACGCCAGAGACACTTCGGCAACTACCAGCACATCGCGCACGCGCCGCCGCGCCGCTCCCGAAGTGGATCCCCGGCCCCCCTCTTTCATCGAATTCCCCAAATCCGGATTGGTCGCTTGCAGCGCCGGCGCCATGCCGAACACCAGGCCCGTCAGCGCCGAGAGCGCCAGCGCGAACAACAGCACCCGCCCGTCCATATTCACTACCACTTCGCGCGGCAGCGTGTTGGGCGGCACCAGCGTATTCAGGTAACGCATCGTCGCGTATCCGATGCCGATTCCGAGCACGCCACCGCACAAAGACAGCAGCACGTTCTCCGTAAGAAACTGCCGGATCAGCCGCCATCGGCTGGCGCCCAGCGAAGCCCGGATCGACACCTCGCGTTCTCGAGCCACCCCCCGTGTCAGCGCCAGATTCGCCAGGTTCGCGCAACTGATCAGCAGCACCATCACCGTCGCCGACATCAGTACGTAAAGGGCGGTCCGCAGTTCGGGGCCGATAATCACATCGCTGAATCGCTCCACCACCACGCCCCAGCCTTTATTCGAATCCGGATAGTCGCGCGCGATCCGCGCTCCGATCACGTCCATCGATTTTTGCGCCTGCTGCAGCGACACGCCGCTCTTCAGGCGGGCAAACGATCCGAACCAATGAAAGTTCCGCGTCATGTTCGAAGGCTCGAACGCCAGCGGCCGCCATAGTTGGTTGAAGGCGCGATCGAACGCGCTCCCCGGTGGCAGAATGCCCACCACCTCGTAAGGCTGGTTATCCAGCAGGATATTCCGGTTGAGAATCGAGCGGTCTCCGCCAAACCGATTCTGCCAGAGCACATACGAGAGCAATACGACGTGGTCTTTCCCAAGTTGGTCTTCGTCAGGCAGGAACGTGCGGCCGAGCGCCGCCTTGACGCCGAAAATATCGAAATAGTGCGAGGAAACCAGCCCGCAATGGAGCAGAACCGGTTCATTCGTTCCCGAAAGCGTCATCGACGCCCCGGTCTGCGCGGCCATGAAGTCGAAAACCGTGTTCTGTTTCTGCCAATCCAGGAAATTGAGAGTGGATATCCCGTTCCGGGGAAACCCGGGAGGCTTCTCCAATACGCGCACGATCCGGTTCGCCTCCGCATACGGCAAAGGCTTGAGCAAAATGCCATCGACAAAGCTGAAGATCGCCGTATTCGCTCCTATCCCCAACGCCAGGGTCAAAATTGCCACCGTCGTGAACCCGGGGCTGTGTCCCAGCGTACGAGCGGCATAGCGCAAATCTTGGGTTAGCAACGACAACGTTACCCCTCCTTCCTGAGCCAGGCTACAGCTTGGACGGTATCGAATCGGGAAAGTTCCGGAAAAATGCGCGTTTCCCCTCGTTTCACGGAACTTTTTCAGGAATCCATCGTCTAACCTCGGCGAGGAGAAAACGGATCTCATGCCGGAGACCTTGATTCACCTGGAGAGCGTCGACAAGATCTTTGTCACCGATGATGTCGAAACCCATGCGCTCTCCAATATCCAACTCGACATAAACCGCGGTGACTATATCTCGATTGCAGGACCGTCCGGCTGCGGTAAGTCGACTCTGTTGGCGATTCTGGGACTGCTCGACGCTCCCTCCAACGGTACCTACGTTCTGAATGGCCGCCCCGTGGAGCGGCTCAAGATGAGCGAGCGCGCCCGCATCCGCAACCGCGAGATCGGCTTCATTTTTCAGGCCTTCAACCTCATTGGCGATCTCACGGTCTACGAGAATGTCGAACTACCGCTCACCTACCGGGGCATGTCCGCTACCGAGCGGAAAAGGCGGACCAAGGATGCGCTGGAGCGCGTTGGCATGTCGCACCGCACCAAGCACTATCCATCGCAGCTCTCCGGCGGCCAGCAGCAGCGCGTCGCGGTAGCGCGTGCGCTCGGCGGTGATCCTTCCATCC
>CAZKQQ010000105.1:0-22335 GCA_964554945.1 uncultured Solibacteraceae bacterium
TTTCAAGCTCTAGCCCGTCAGCTAACCTCGCAGGCAGATTTGAGAGTCACCGCAAGGTGATCTAGGAGATAGACCCGTGAGCACAGATCAGCGGTCATCGGCCGTGAAAGTTGTCGTGGCCACGACCGTCATGTTGTCGTTCATTTCGTTCTGGCGGGCCGCGGCGATCGTTCTTGCCGATATGGCCTCATCGGCGTACTACGTGGGTGGCATTGCGGAAACGGCGATCGGGAAGGCCGCTCCCTGGTTCATCCTGGCCATCATGCTGTTCTCCTACGCAGTGCGCGCGATTTACATCGAGAGCTGTTCGATGTTCGTGCGCGGGGGCGTGTATAAGGTGGTACATGAGGCCCTGGGCGGCACACTCGCCAAGTTTTCCGTCTCGGCCCTGATGTTCGACTACGTGCTGACCGGACCGATCAGCGGGGTCAGCGCCGGCCTGTATCTCGGAGGCCTCATCAACGAGACCGGCGAGCGGTTGCATCTTCCGGGCGTCCATGTGAACGCGAACTACTTTGCGGCATTGTTCGCGGCGGTGGTCACGCTGTACTTCTGGCGGAAGAATATCATCGGCATGCACGAATCGAGCGAGAAAGCTCTGCGGATCATGCAAGTCACGACGGTAATGGTTGTGATTCTGATTGTCTGGTGCATCGCCACGATTCTGAAGAATGGCTACAATCCCGTACCGGCGCCGATTCCCGCCAACCTGCACTTCAGCGACGACGCACTCGGCTGGTTAAAGGGAACCGCTGCGCCGATGATCACGGTAGTCGCGATCATGATCGGGTTAGGCCACTCGCTGCTGGCCATGAGCGGCTTCGAGACGCTGGCTCAAGTGTACCGGGAGGTCGCCCATCCCAAGCTCAAGAATCTCGAACGCGCGGGATTCGTGATCATCGTCTACAGTTTGATGTTCACATCGCTGGTTTCTTTCTTCGCGGTGATGATCATTCCGGATTCCGCCCGCAAGGATTTTCTGGACAACCTGATCGGCGGGATTTCGATGTACCTGATCGGGCCGGTGTCGTTGCGCCTGCTGTTTCATGCATTCGTGGTGCTGGTCGGCACTCTGATTCTGGCGGGAGCAGTGAACACAGCAATTATCGGCTCGAACGGCGTTCTCAACCGCGTGGCGGAAGATGGAGTTTTGCCCGACTGGTTCCGGCATCCGCATCACAAGTTCGGCACCACGTCGCGTCTGATCAACCTGGTAGTGATTCTTCAACTCATCACAATTGGAATCAGCCGCGGCAACATTTACGTGCTGGGCGAGGCCTATGCCTTCGGAGTGGTGTGGAGCTTCGCGATGAAGGCGCTCTCGGTGCTCGTGTTGCGGTACAAGAAGCCGGAAAACCGCGAGTGGAAAGTGCCGCTCAATTTCCGTATTGGCGGCGTCGAGATACCGGTCGGGCTGGCGCTCATTACACTCACGCTATTCGGATTGGCGATCATCAACGTGCTCACTAAAAAAGTGGCCACTATATCGGGAGTCACTTTCACCATCGTATTCTTTATCGTGTTCGAGCTGTCCGAGAAGTACAACCAGAGGCAGCGTAAGGGGCAACATCAAGAATTAGAAAAGTTCCGCGTCGATGCGCGGCCGGATTTGTCCGCGGAGACGGTAAGCGTGCGGCCCGGTAACGTCCTGGTTGCCGTGCGGAATCCAAACCGGTTGGAGCACCTGGAGCGGATTTTAAAGAAGACCGATTTGCGCAGGCAGGACATCGTGGTCTTGTCCGTTCGCGGGGTGAACCCGGCCGGATCCGGCGAGCACCCGCTCACCACCGACCAGATTTTTTCGGACGATGAAACGAATGTCTTCACACGCGTCGTATCGATCGCCGAGAAGGCGGGCAAGCACGTGGAGCTGATGGTCGTACCAGGAAGCGACCCGTACGAAGCTGTCGTGCAGACGGCGGCGCGGTTGAAATCTTCGCGGATCGTCATGGGGCTTTCGCCCAAGCTCACGCCCGCCGAACAGGGCGCGCAGGTGGGCCGCTATTGGGAACAGCTTCCCGAGCCGCGGCCGTCCCTATCGCTGGAGATTGTGCTGGAGAACCAGAAAGATGTGTTGTTCTTCAACCTCGGTCCGCACCCGCCGCGCCTTTGGCCGGAAGACGTCGATCTGGTGCACCGGCTCTGGCTGGAGTTGACCGCTCGAGGACCCGGCAGCAAGCTGCATCACCGAGACATCGTCAGCGTGGCCCTACGCCGGATGAACGCCGAGTTGGAGTCGGACCGCGCGAATGAAGTGGTCGATGATGTGCTGCGTGAAGTGAAGACCGCGAACGGGCACGAAGAGGGGCTGCCGCAGAACTCGCGGCAGCATTAGCGGCAGAATCCATCAAGTGACTTAGCTTTTCCGTACAATCGCGCAGCCGAAGGCCTTCGTACGTGGATGAGGCACCGGCTTCGCGTTCAACACCGCTTCCAGCGCGTCGCGCAAATCGAAAACGCTAGCCTGCGGGCGCTGCTTGCCGAAATCTTCCTGGCGGTTGTCGATCCGTCCCAAATATAAAACCTCGCCGCGCGGAGAAATGACCGCGACACTCGGCACCGCAATCGCGCCTGTGAACGTCGCCAGAGATTCGTTCGGATCGAACAGATACGGGAATGCAAACGAGAATTCCTTCGCGTGCCGGACCACTTCGGCAGCAGCGATGGTGGCATCGCCCTGCACCGCGTAGAAGGCGACGCCACGCGAAGCGTAGGCCTGCTGCATCCTGTTCATCTCCGGAACGTAGGCGTTGGCAAGAGGGCAGTCGGTACTGGAGAAGAACAGAACCACGGCTTTCTTGCCGGACCATTCCGACGTGGTGTGCTTGCCGCCGGCGGTATCGGCAAATGAGAATTGCGGCAACCCGCCGGCCCAAGTCGAAATCCCGGCCAGGACCAGCAGCACGGCTGATCGGAAAAACATATTCCTATGATACTGCTAAGCAGCGCCTTTGCTGGCCCGGGCCGGTTCGGCGAGCTTTAACCGGAATTCGTTCGACAGCCGATACCACGGCGCCGCCATTTTGCGACCGTCCGGCGCCACGCCGGACGGTTCTTTGGTGTAAACGCGGATCAGCGATTTCTTCACGCCAAACACGGCATCGCTATCCAGGTACTCATCCCCATCGACGAACAAGTGCGTGATCAGCGTTTCATACCCCTCCGCGGCGATGAGGAAGTGCAAGTGCGCCGGGCGGTACGGATGGCGTTTGGTCGCCTTTAGCATGTCCCCGACCGGTCCATCGTACGGAATCGGATAAGCGGTCGGCATGACCGACCAAAAATAGAACCGCCCATTAGCGTCCGTGCGGATCCTGGCGCGGAGGCCAGCCTCCTGCCGGTCCGCATACTGGACGTCATAAAATCCGTCTGCATCGGACTGCCAGACGTCCACCGTCGCGTTTGCCAGCGGCCTGCCATCGGGCGCGCAGACGGTTCCTTCGTCATAGAGCGGATCGCCCTTCAGCCCGCCGGTGACATCGGAACCGAGCGGCATCTCCGGCGGCCCCTCCACATAAAACGGCCCAAGCACCGTGGTTTCAGTGACTCCCTCGCGGTTGCGGTGGTTGATCGCATCCACCAACATCGACACGCCCAGCGTATCGGAGAGCAGGATGAACTCCTGGCGTTTGTCAGTGCAGGTATGCCCGGTGCGAGTCAGAAAATTGATGGCGGCCATCCATTCGTTAAACGTCGGTTCGACATCGCGAACGAACGCGTGCAGGTGCCGCACGAGGCTGCTCACGATGAGTTTTAGACGCGGATCGGGCGTGTTTCCGAAGCGTTCGACAACTGCTTCGGTCAGATTCTGTTCGCTGAATTCTCGCATTCGATATCTCCTGGATGTAAGACGTGGTTCTGCGACGCTACGTCTCCGCCACTACCGGGTTCACCAACTCGCCCAATCCCTGAATCTCGATCCGGCACTCATCGCCGGGCCGCAGCCAGCGCGGAGGTTTGCGGGCGAAGCCAACGCCGGCGGGTGTTCCGGTGGCAATGATATCGCCAGACTCCAGCGTAAACACGCTCGACAAATACGAGATGAGCCGCGGCACGCCGAAAATCAGATTGCTCGTATTGGAATCCTGCATGACTTCGCCGTTGAGCGACAGGGAAATCTTCAGGTTGTGCGGATCCTCAATTTCGTCGGCGGTCACGATTGCCGGACCAATGGGCGCAAAGGTGTCAAAGGTTTTTCCGATCATCCATTGCGAGGTGGCGGACTGGAAATCGCGCGCGCTCACATCGTTGATGATGGTGTAGCCGAACACGTGTTTGCGCCAATCCGTTTCCGGGATATAGCGGCCACCTTTACCGATTACAACCGCGAGCTCCGCTTCGTAATCCGATTTGGTGGAACTCTTTGGAAGAATGATCGGATGCTTATGGCCGGTGATTGCGGTTTGGAATTTGGCAAAGATAGTCGGCACATCGGGAATCGGGTTCTTGCCTTCGGCAGCGTGATCGCGGTAATTCAGTCCGATGCAGATCAGCTTCGGCGGCCGCGGGATCGGAGCCAGCAGGGACACCGACCCGGCTTCGAATCGCTCGCCGCCCGGCGGGCTGTAAATCCAGCGCTCGACGCGATCCAGCGCGTCCGAGCCCCCGTTGATGATCTGAATGATGCTGGTGAACCCGGCGCCGCGAAGCCCGATGACCTCGTCGTTCCACCAGACGCCCGGTTCGTGATAGTTCTCCCGCTGCAGTGTGACGAATCGCAAGCGCCAGTCTCCGCGTGTATTTTAGCAGGGAAGCCGCGGCGCGAACCGCCGCCGGCGTGGTTTCGATCTTGGCTCCGATGTCACCCATCGCAGTAGACTGAGATTATGCGTACACTGATGGCGCTCCTGTTCGCGGCGCAAATGCCGCTGGCAGCGGGACCGGCCGACGATCTGGCGCGCACGATCCGGGAGACGGGTCTCGATCGCGGGGAGTGTTATCGCGTACGCGACCTTACCCTAGCCAAAGAAGATATCCGCATTTATCTCACGGACGGCTACCTGATGTTTAGCAAGCCCGTCGCCGGCCGCCCCATTGCCGCCGTGTTCACAGCCGATGTGCAAAACGGGGATGGTGAGGTGCTGGTGTTGCCTCCGAATCTGGCGGAACGCCGGTCGCTTTCCCGTTACATCGGGACTCCGAACCTGGACGAGCACTTCCAAGCCGGGGTCTTTTTTTTTACAGGGGACGTTTACCACGAATTACTCAACCAGCTCCCGAATAATCCGACTAATAAAAAGGCGCCAGAAATGGGCGCGCTCCTGGATGAGCAGTGGAGCCCGGTGCTGCGCAACATGGGCGCCAGCTATGACACCCGCCTCGTACTCGACCTGCTCAACGGCTCCGCGCACAAGCCCGATCTGCTCAGCGCGATTTTCCGCAGCGCGAAACTGGGCACGTTTGATGTGATTTACGACCCGGAAAACGCCGATCAGGTGGCGGCCGGCCAGCTTGTCCAACGCGATAATCGATCGTATTTCGATATTTGGACGCACTTCCCATCCCGCTCTGCCCGAGGCGCTGCCGGCCCGCCGAGATTACGGTGGGTTCTGAGCGACTATCGGATCGAGGCCACGGTGAATCCCGATCTGACTCTCAGCGCCGTCACGCGGGTCAAAGTGAAATCGCCTGCGGAAGGGCTGGTAACGCTGCCGTTCGAGATCACGCGCGCCATGGCGGTGAGCGAAGTGAAAGTCGACGGCAAGCCGGCGGAGGTACTGCAGCGAGAAGCGTTGCGCGTTAACGCCGGGCGCGAAAACGATCTGTTCCTGGTGGTGCCGGCGGAGCCTCTCCATGCTGATCGCGAATACGAGTTCGAATTTCACCATTCGGGCAAGGTGATCGAAGAGGCGGGAGACCGGGTATTTTATGTCACGGCGCGAAGCAACTGGTACCCTTCGTCCGGCTTTATCACAGCCAATTTCGATCTGACGTTTCGTTACCCGCGCGATCTGGAATTAGTGACGCCCGGCGATATCGTTGAAGACCACACTGAAGGCGAATGGCGGATTACCCGGAGGAGGCCGGCTGCGCCAATCGGTCTGGCCGGATTCAACCTGGGCAACTATGCACATGCACGTGTGACGCGGGGAGAGTATGTGGTGGATGTCTGCGCCAACCGGGCGCTGGAGCCGGCCCTGCAGCCGCGACCGCCGTTTCCGGCCATGATGACGCCACCCCCGACCGGGCGCCGCGGGCCGCGCGCTCCGGCGATGGAGGTGGCGCCCAGCCCTGCGCCGGCCGATCCGTTGGCGCGGCTCCAGACGCTGGCTTCCGACGTGGCGTCCGCGCTCCAATTCATGGGATCTAAATTCGGTCCTCCGCCGATTTCGCACCTCACGGTCTCGCCGATTCCGGGGCAATTCGGCCAGGGGTTTCCCGGCCTGATTTACCTGTCGACGCGCGCTTACGTCAATCCGCTGGAGACCCGGATGCAGGCCGCGGACGCCCTTTTTTTCGACGAACTCCTGCAGGCACACGAGACCGCGCATCAGTGGTGGGGTGGTCTGGTTTATAGCGCGTCGTACCGGGACGATTGGCTGCTTGAAGCCCTAGCGAATTATTCAGCCCTCCTGTATCTGGAGAAATTCAAAGGCTCGCGCGAATTCGAGACTCTGCTGGACAATTACCGCCTCGCGCTGCTTGCCAAGGGACAGAGCGGGCAGGCGGTGGATGATGCAGGTCCGATCGTGCTCGGCACGCGCCTGGAGAGTTCGGTGGAGCCGCGCGCCTGGCAAGTGATCACCTATGGGAAAGGCTCGTGGATCCTCCAGATGATCCGGCAGCGCATGGGGGATGAGAAGTTCTTCGCTTTTCTGGCCGAATTGATTCGCCGCTTCAGCCATCACCAGCTCAGCACCGAAGGTTTTCGCGAACTTGCGGCGCAATATCTTCCCGCCAGGAGCGACGACTCCAAGCTGGAGGGATTCTTCGACCAGTGGGTCTATGGAACCGGGATTCCGGCGCTGAAGCTGACCTATACGTTGAAAGGCAAAGCGCCGGCATTGAAGCTGGTCGGAAGCTTGACGCAATCCGAAGTAGGAGACGATTTCAGCGTGCTTACGCCGGTGGAGATTCAGACGGGCCGGGGGCAGAATATTACACGATGGGTGCGCTCTTCAAAGGAGCCGGCAACTTTCACGGTCGACCTGAAACAGGCACCGGTAAAAGTATTGCTCGACCCGCACTTCGCGGTGTTACGACGGTAGCGGCGCCGAGGCTACTTTTCGTTAATTTCGGATTCCGCCCCGTCGACTTCGGCGATCCGCAGAATTAGCCGCTTGCGCTTTTCCAGATCGGCCTCCGGCACTTCAAATCGCGCGGCCACCATAAAATCTCCCGACTGGTGCGGAGCGAGGCGGCTGCGAGCGAACAGCGTCGGGTTATATTTCTGTCCGAGCAGCGGCACGCCCGCGAACAGGCGTTCGGTATCGGAGTCCGAGACCGTGGTTCCTTCCGGCTGTCCGTTCGCGGCGCCGTCCAGAACAGCGGTGACATCCCGAACCACGAACGGATAGTCGGCCGGATTCGTCACGCGAAAGTCGATCACCGCGACCGAGCTGTGCTCATCGAGCGGCGCAGTGCGGACTTTGAGAAACTGCCCCGTCACCTGGATGTGGGCGCCGCGCTGTACATAGAAGACGGCAGCCACTGCGATGGCGATCACAACCAGCGCAACGCCGAAGCCAATGAATAACGGGTTCTTCATACGAGCCACAATCGATTGTAATAGATGCTATGGAGTGGACGAGCAAAAGCGGCCGAAAGCTGGAGCTGTGCGAAGGCGATATCACGCGCGTCGCAGCCGACGGCATTGTCAATGCGGCCAACTCGGCGCTGGCGGGCGGCGGCGGCGTGGACGGCGCCATTCACCGTGCGGGCGGCCCGGAGATCATGCGCGAACTCGATCGCATCCGTGCCCGCATTGGCCGCTGCCCCACTGGTAGCGCGGTGGCCACGGGCGCCGGTAGATTGCCGGCCAGGTATGTATTTCACGCTGTCGGGCCGGTGTATCGCGATGGTCGCCGGGGCGAGCCCGAACTGCTGGCATCCTGCTATCGAAAGTGCCTGGAACTGGCTGAGGAGCGGGATGTCGTGACGATCACGTTTCCGGCGATCAGTACGGGAGTATATGGGTACCCGCTCAACGAGGCCGCTGGTATTGCGCTCGGCGAAGTCGCGGCACACCTGAACAAAGCCGATGGCAAGGTGTGGAAGGCGATTTTTGTGCTACTCGGCCGGGCCGCTTTTGATGGGTTCGCCGCGACTCTCAAGACGCTGCCCCGCTAATTGCATCGCTCATCTCTTCCACGAGGAGCCGGACGAGTTCTCCGGCGGGAAGCGCGCGAGCCCTCGCGACACCCTGCCCCGCCCACAACGACAGGTACTCCGCATCGCCCCGCTGTGCTGCCGCTGCCCGCATCGGCCGCGTCAGCGCGTTCTGCAGCGGGTACGGCAAGATCCGGTCTTGCTTACCGGCCAAGCGCGCGATGAATTCATTCTTCAACCCGCGCGCGGGCCGTCCGGAAAACGCGCGGGTGACGACGGTTGTATCTTCGTGGGCGTTGAGAATAGCCCGTTTGTACGCCTCCGAGGCGCCGGATTCGGGGCTGGCCAGAAACGCCGTGCCCAATTGCGCCGCTGACGCTCCGGCCTTCATCACACGCGCAATGTCCCGCCCGTCCATCAACCCGCCCGACGCGATCACCGGCAGCGGCACCGCCGCCACAATGCCGCTCACCAGATCCAACGTGGGGACCATGGAATTCTCGAAGGAATCCGCGAACGTTCCGCGATGCGCGCCGGCTTCGGCGCCCTGGGCGACGATCGCATCCACGCCGGCTTCCATGAGCAGCCGGGCTTCCTGAACTGTTGTCGCCGTGCCCATGGTGATGATGCCACGGTCTTTCAGCCGCGCGAGGATTTTGGCCGGCGGGATTCCGAATGTGAAGCTGAAAACAGGAGGGGGCGCCTGGAGTACGGCCTCGATTTCCGCCGGGAACGGATCGGACGCAGGCGGGGGAGCTTGCGGCGCAGGCAGGCCAAAGCGGCGGTGGACCTCGCTCATCACGGCCAGCATCGGCCCCGGCTCGACTTGCCGCTGGTTTCCATAGTCCAGCGCAAACAAATTTACGCTGAACGGCTTGCTGGTGAGCGCGCGCACGCGGCGCAAATCCTCGCCGATCCGCTCCGGCGATAAGTAAGCCGCGCCCAAGGAACCGAGCCCGCCGGCGTTTGAGACCGCCGCCGCCAGTTCCGGGCAGGAAGGCCCGCCGGCCATCGGTGACAGAATGACCGGGTGCTCGATACCTAAACGGGCGAGCAAGGCATTGCGAGGCATACGTTCATTCTCGCAGAACCCAGCTTGCGCCTCGTGGGGCAATGTGATTACAATGTAATTACCGAATGAATATGAAGACGCAGGTAGTGAGCATTGGCAACTCGCGCGGGATACGGATTCCCAAACCGATTATCGAGCAATGCGGTTTTGGGAAAACAGTCGAACTGCGCGTCGAAAAGGACCGCCTGGTAATCACGCCTGACCGGGCGCCTCGAAAAGGATGGGCGGCGGCGTTCCGTGCCGCGAGCCCGGCGGAGAATGACGAGTTGCTGCTGGAGGCCCTGCCGCCGAGTACTTTTGATCGGAACGAATGGAAGTGGTAAAGCCTCCGCGCCTGGACGAGGTCTGGCTGGTGGCGCTGGATCCCGTTCGTGGGTCCGAAATTCAGAAGACGCGCCCCTGCCTGGTAGTGTCTCCCAACGAAATGAACGATCACCTGCGGACCGTCATCATTGCGCCCATGACCACCGTGGAGCGCTTGTACCCCTCACGGGTCTCAGTGATGTTTCAGGGCAAACGAGGGCAAGTAGCGTTGGACCAGTTGCGTGCGGTCGACAAGGAACGCCTGGTGCGCAGACTCGGCTCGGTTACGGCGAAGACCGCTCAAAGCGTATCCTCGACTCTCGTTGAGATGTTCGTGCGCCATTAAGCTTCGTTCTCGCGGCAACAAAGGCAAGCCTCCAGGCCATCGCAAAGACCGCCGGCGTTGAGGCACGGTATAATCGCTTCGGATGGACGTCTACGAGGAGCTAGTGCGTCTGCGGAGCATGGGGCAGAAGTGTGCCATCGCAACCATTGTCGAGGTCCGCGGCTCCATTCCCAGCTACGAGAGTGCCAAGATACTGGTGCGCGAAGACGGGTCGATGATCGGCACTATCGGCGGGGGATGCGTGGAGGCGGAGGTCTGGACCGCCGCACGCGAGGTCATCGAAACCGAAAAGCCCAAGCACCTCACGTTCAATCTGGGCCAGGACGCCGCTTATGACAACGGGTTGATCTGCGGTGGGCAGCTGGACGTGTTCGTCGAGCCGGTGCTGCCACTGCCGCGCGCCTTTATCTTCGGGGCGGGGCATATCTCCAAGAGCCTCTCCAAAGTGGCGACCCTTGCCGGGTTTGGCACCGTTGTGGTGGATAACCGGGACAGCTTCGCGAACCGCGAACGGTTTCCCGAAGCCATAGAGATTCATGCCGCTGAGTACGAAGAGGTGTTTCCTAAGCTGGCGATCAACGAGACCAGTTACGTGATCATCGTCACCCGCGGGCACCGCGACGATATGCGCGTGCTCAAGCTGGCGCTGGGCACCACGGCCCGCTACATCTCCATGATCGGCAGCAAGCGCAAGGTCATCAATGTGATCCGCGAGCTGGAAAAGGAAGGCATGCCGCCCGCGGTGTTCGAACGCATCCATGCTCCCATGGGACTGGATATCGGGGCCATCTCTCCGGAAGAGATCGCCATCTCGGTAGCCGCGGAGATGATCGCGGTCCGCCGCAACGCCGGTTCGAACTGGCGCTCGCTATCTTTGTCGGTGTTCAACGACGAAAAGATGCGAGCCGTCCTGGCCAAGTGAGCGCCGCCGGCCTGATTCTCGCCGCCGGCGAGTCGCGCCGGATGGGTTCTCCCAAGGCACTCCTTTCCTACCGCGGCCAAACCTTTATTGACACTCTGATCGGCCTCTTCGCCGCGCGATGCGAGTCCGTGATTGTGGTGCTCGGCGCGGGCGCCGAGCAGATCCGCTCCCGCGCGGCCCGGAACGCAACGTTCGTGGTGAATGCCGATTATGAGCGCGGTATGACAACTTCGCTACAGTGCGGCCTGCGCGCGGTGCCCGCGGAAGCCGACGGCGTCCTGTTCACGCTGGTGGATCATCCGGCGGTGGCGGCCTCTACAGTCGACACGTTGCTGGCGTCGCCCCAGCCGCTCCTGCGTGTTCCACGTTATGGCGCCCGTCGAGGCCACCCGATCTGGTTCTCGCGCGAGCTAATCCCCGAATTCCTGGCAATCCCGACTGGCGGCGCGGCCAATCAAGTGGTCCACAGCCATCGCGGCGAAACGCAATTTCTCGACCTGGACGATCCAGGTATCGTCGCCGATATTGACGATCCGGAGGCCTACCGCCAGCTCACCGGAGCCGGCGCCCCGCCGCAGAACCGTGACCGTAAGGGAGCGGACCTATGAAAATTCGCTGGCGCCTCATTCTTAAACTCTTCGGTGCCGCGGCGGCGGTCGTACTGCTTGCGGGACTCATCGCGCCATATATGGCGGCCGATCAATTCGGCAAGCGCCTGCAATCGTCGCTCGAGAGCGCGCTTGGCCGGCGCGTGCAAATCGGCAAGGTCACCTTTAATCTTTTCACCGGTCCCGGTTTCTCCGTTAACGATGTAACTATTTACGAAGATCCGGCCATCGGCGCCGAGCCCATTGCCTACATCCAGGGCCCCGGCAACAGCCTCGAGGTGGTTCCCAGTCTCTGGGCGTTGGTGGCGCGGCGGTTTGAAATCTCCTCTATCCGCCTGGATGGGGCCAGCATCAATCTGAGCAAATCGGGCCCCGCGTCCGAATGGGGCCGCTGGAATTTCGCCGCGCTAGTAAGCCGCTCGGTGATGCGCGAGGTGCCGGCCCTTCACGTCCGCAACAGCCGCATCAATTTTAAATTTGGCGAAACCAAATCGGTGTTTTATCTCATGGATACGGACCTGGATATTGCGCCGCCGGGTTCGCTGGGCGGCGGTTGGAAGGTTTCCTGCGAAGCCCAGGCCGCGCGCACCGATCGCCCGGCGCAGGGGCTCGGCGGCTTTACGCTGAAGGGCAAATGGTACGTCGCGCCCGAGCGCGTGGATCTGAACTTGCAATTGGATCGCGCTCCGCTTGGCGAGCTCACCGCCCTGATCCGGGGGCAGGCCGGCGGCATTCACGGCACGATCTCCTCGGACCTCCATCTTGCCGGTCCAATCGATGGCATCGGCATTCTCGGACGCCTCACAATCCAAGACGTGCACCGCTGGGACCTGCTGCCGCCCAAGGGCGCGGGCTGGCCGGTGGATGTTCGCGGTCGCTTGAATCTCACCGCGCAGCAACTCGAGTTGCAATCCACCTCTTCGGTTGTTCCCGTGACGGTGTACTTCCGCGCCAGCGACTATCTGGCTCAGCCGCGGTGGGCCGTCGCCGTAAACTGGAACCGCTTTCCCGTGGCGCCGGTTTTGGAACTGGCCCGGCATATGGGCGCGCAATTGCCGCCCAAGCTCCAACTCAGCGGAACCATAGACGGCGCGATCGGCTATTCCGGTCAGGGCAGTTTTCAGGGCCAGTTGGCCCTACACGACACCTCCGTATCGATTCCGGATTCGCCGCCCGTGCTGTTCGACCAGGCGTACGTAACGGTCGACCACGGACACGTGCGGCTGTCTCCTGCCGTGGTCCACACCTCCGACCAGAACGAAGCTCGCGCCGAGGCCGACTACAACATGGATGAAGACTCGCTCGACCTCGCGATCTCGGCCGATTCCATGAAGGTGGCTTCCCTGCGCGCCCAGGTCGCGCTGGCCGCCGTACCCTGGCTCGAACAGGTGAGTGCCGGACAATGGAGCGGGGTGCTGCGCTACCATCGCCACGCCGGAACAGCCGCCTGGAATGGCGCGCTGGACCTGGCGGGAGCGCGCATTGCCATACCGGGGCTGGCGGACGCGCTCGACATAGCCGGCGCCCGCGTTCGCATTGACGGCGCGCGCGTGGTGTTGGATCGTCTCGATGCGCATGCCGGCAAGATCGCGTTTACCGGCGATTACCGCTATGACCCCGATGCCGCGCCGCCCCATCGTCTGCGCGTGCGCGCTGCCCAAGTCAACGCGGCCGATTTGGAATCCGAACTGGCTCCGATGCTGCGACGCAACCCCGGCCTGATCATGCGCGCTTTGGGCCGCACGGCGCTGCCCGAGTATATGCGGCAGTTTAATCTGGAAGGCTCGCTTCAAATCGACGAATTGCAGGTGGCCGATGCCCGTCTGGAAAACGTGCGCGCACGTCTGCTGTGGGACATTGCTCGCGTGGATTTGACCGGCATTCAGGCCCAACTCGACCGCGCCACTATGGCGGGCGCACTCACGGTGAACCTGCGCGGCAGCAGCCCCGCTTATACGTTTGCCGGCAAGGTGAGCGGATTGACCTGGCAATCCGGCAAGATCGACGCCGAGGGAACGCTAGAAACTTCCGGAACCGGGTTGCAGTTACTGGCTAATTTGAAATCCGACGGTACCTTCAATGGCACGGGGCTCGAACTGGGCACTATCGCTCCGTTGCGCTCCGCCTCCGGCAGCTATACGCTGAGCTGGACGCAAACGTCTCCACGCCTCCGCCTCACCGACCTGCGTCTGCATACCGAAGACGAGATCTACACCGGCCGCGGCGCCACTCAGGACGACGGCCATCTGCTCATTCTTTTGACGAACGGCGCCCGCGAAATGCGGATGACGGGAACGTTGGCGACGCTGAAGGTGGATGACACTCCGCGGCCCTGACGAACCGCTGCCGCCTAATGATGGCGCTGGATGTGAATCAGGTTCGACCGGTCCGGCGGAGGCAGCCGTCCGATTGTGACCAATTCCGTGAATGTGGCCAGGATGCGGCAGTAGTCGGCGAATGCCTCTGCTTCGGCCCGGCGCACTCCGGCGATCACGCAGGGGTCCTGCCCCGGTTCGGCGTCATTCCCGATAAGTTGTCGATGAAATTCCGTAGCGGCCTTGAAATATCGCTCCCGGGCGCGCTGCAGCTTGATATCCCAAAACTGTTCCAGGTCGTGCCGAATCGCTTCCCGAGGATTTCCCTGTCGCATTTTCGGCCTCCGCGGGCTTGAGACTGCCCCGCGGGACCGGCTCGATGCACGTAGGGGGCCAGATCGCGAAAGACGTCACAACTCTCGGCCAATGGTCAAGGAGGGCACCGTCCGCTTCAAAAAAAAAGATCGGGTGGTTCGTAATTTTTCCACAGCATGGAAAACCTGCTTTACAAGCGGGAAATATTTAACGGGACGCTGGTACTTGATCAGGCACTTGTCTGAGTTCCGGAAAGAACCGCGCCCAGAGCGCTACGACGATCAGGGTGCCGACGCCCCCTAAAATCACGGCTGGCACAGTGCCGAACCATTGCGCGGTAATGCCCGACTCGAACTGGCCGACCTCGTTTGAGGCCCCGATGAACACTGCGTTCACCGCGCTGACCCGCCCGCGCATATGATCGGGCGTGCCCAGCTGCACCATAGTCGAACGAACCACCACGCTGACCATATCGAAGGCGCCGGTGAGCGCCAGGGCGATCAACGAAACCACGATATTGTGCGAGACGCCGAACACTATCGTGAACACGCCGAAACCAAACACGCACCACAGCATGATCTCGCCCTGCCTCCGCCCCAGCGGCCTATGCGCCAGCGCGATTGCCGTAAGGACCGCGCCTGCTCCCGGCGCGCAGCGCAGAATGCCAAGCCCCACCGCGCCCACTTTTAAAATCTCGCTGGCATAGACCGGCAGCAGCGCGACCGCGCCTCCCAGCAGGACGGCGAACAGGTCGAGAGAAATTGCGCCCAGAATGAGCTTGTTGCTCCACAGATATCGGAATCCTTCGAGCACCATCGCCACGGACGCGGGCATACGCGGCCGCGCCGCGGTTTTGATCTGCATGCGCGCAGTCATCAGTAGCGCCGCCAGGTACGCGATCACGGCCAGCGCATAGACAGGAACCGGGCTGTTGCTGAACCCGTACACCAGCCCTCCGACGATCGGTCCCACAATGTTCGCGGTGCGAAACATCGAGGCGCTCCAGGCAACTGCGTTCGCGAAATGTTTCTCGTCGACCAGCGTCGGCAACAAAGCCTGCGTCGCGGGCTGGCTGAAAGCGCGCGCCGCTCCATTCAGCAAAAGGACCACATAGATTGGATAGACCTGCTGGATTCCGTGAATGCTGAAAATCAGCAGCAGCAGCGAAGCCAGCGAGAACGCGGCCATGCAAGCCAGCAGAATGCTCCGGCGCGGAATGCGGTCCGCGGCATGTCCGGCCACCAGGAATAGCAGAAAGCCTGGAAGAAACTGAGCGAGCCCCACCAGTCCGAGATCGAGGGGCCGGTGCGTCAGCTCATAAACCTGCCATCCCACCGCGACTGCCAACATTTCCGACGACAGCACCGACAGCACCCGGTAAGCCAGGAAAAAGCGGAAATTGGGATACCGGAACGCCGCCCGGGCATTGGAGTTTTCCATGCGAGGATTATCTGCTCAGTGTCCCACAACCGCGGAGGGATGCCCGCAGTACAATCGACCCATGGACCGGCTTGACGCTTCCGAGATACGCGTACTGGGATCATTGCTCGAGAAAGAAATTACCACTCCCGACTATTACCCCCTCTCCCTGAACGCACTGGTAAATGCATGCAACCAGAAATCGAATCGCGATCCTGTTGTTTCCTACGATGAAGACATTGTTGAACGCGCGCTCGAAGGTTTGCGTGGCAAGGGCCTTGCCCTGCGGATCACCGGCGGCGACAGTCGCGTGCCCAAGCACGGCCAGCGCTTCACCGAAAAGCTGAATCTCGGCCGGCGCGAAGCCGCACTGCTGTGCGTTCTGATGCTGCGCGGTCCTCAGACGATAGGGGAGCTGCGCGGCCGTACCGAGCGCCTTTATACCTTCGAAGATCTCGAAGGCATAGAAAGCACGCTGAACCATCTGGCGGAGCAGGGAATGGTGACGAAGCTCGCGCGCCAGGCCGGTTCGCGCGAGTCCCGTTACGCACAGTTGCTGGGCGGTGAAGTCGACGCCGCCGAGCCGGCGGCACCAGCGCCCGCGGCGGTCTCCCTCGCCGGTCCCGTTCAGGATGACCGCATCGCCGCGCTTGAAACTGAACTCGCTGCCCTGCGGCGTGAATTCGACGACTTTCGCAAGAGGTTCGAATGAGGATCATTGCTTTCTTGCTTCTCGCGGGCGCCGCCCACGCCGCAGCGTTCCGCTACTGGATAGAGCCGTGCACAAAGATCGAAAGCGGGTGCCATCGCGACGATCCGGAACTGGCCCAATGGGCCATGGAAGCGTGGCAAGCCGCTTCCGCCGGCGCGCTTACGTTCGAGCGCGTACCGGACGAGGCTCGTGCCCACATTCGGATTTATTGGGCGAACGGGAATCAGGGTCTTTACGGTGAAACGCGTCCCATTCTGGTGGCCGGCATCCGCGGCGCCGAAGTCTATGTCCTGCCCACCGCCGGCGCCAATGGCGATGCCCTGCTCCGCGACGCCATCGTCTATCTCACCTGCCTCCACGAATCCGGTCACGCCCTCGGCCTTGCGCACACAGCCGCTTTCGCCGACATCATGTACAGCTTTCAATTCGGCGGAGATATTCCGGAATATTTCGGCCGCTACCGCCGGCTGCTTACGACCCGTGGCGATATTCATAAGCACTCCGGCCTGTCGGAAGCCGACCGCCAGCATCTCGCCGCGATTGTCCGCTGAAGCGCCGTACTATGATGGCAGCATGCCCCTTCATCCTCAGTGCAAGGTGGTCCTGGACGCGATTGCCGCGCAGGGCGGCAAGCCCATTGAAGAATCGACTCCCGCAGAAATCCGCGCGAGTCGCGCGAAAAATGCGGAAGCCATGGCGGCGCTCGCCGGCCCGGAACAGCCGGTGGCCCGTGTTGAAGACCGGACGGTCCCCGGGCCTGGTGGTCCCATCCCCGTTCGTGTCTATTGGCCCGTGGCAGACAGGCGGCTTCCGGTTCTGGTCTATTTGCACGGCGGCGGTTGGGTCTTCGGCAACATCGGCACCGTCGACCGCACTTGCCGCGTGCTCGCCAACACGGTCGAGTGTGTCGTAGTCAATGTGGAGTACCGTCTGGCGCCGGAGCACAAGTATCCGGCTGCGGCCGAAGATGCCTACGCTGTCATCGCGCACATCGCGGCTCATCCGCAGGAGTTCAATGTGGACGCGGGACGCATTGCCGTCGCGGGAGATAGCGCCGGTGGAAACCTGGCAACCGTCGCCTGCCTCATGGCTCGCGATCGCGGGGGCCCGCGGCTGGTATATCAATTAATGATCTATCCGGTAACCGACTACGATGACGACCGGCCCTCCTCGCGCGAGAACGATGGATATCTCTTGAACCATGCGGTGATGCGGTATTTCTGGGATCATTACGTGACAACGCCTGAAGAAGGCCGCCAGCCTTACGCCTCGCCGCTCAATGCGAAGAGCCTTGCCGGCCTCCCGCCGGCGATGGTCATTACCGCCGAGTGCGATCCGCTCCGTGACCAGGGCGAAGCCTATGCCCGCCGGTTGCAGGAGTCCGGTGTGCCGGTCACACTGAAACGCTATGACGGGGCGATCCACGTATTCTTCCAGATGAGCGCTGTGATCGATTCGGGCCGCGAAGCTGTCGGTGACGCCGCATCCGCCTTACGCCAGGCGTTCGCGGCGAGCGCCGGGGCCGAAGCTTGATTCGCGTTCTGCTGCTCGCCGCGGCCGTGCTGCTGTTGGCCTCCTGTACTTCTCAACCCAAGCCTGCCGGGAGCGAAATACACCAGCTGCCAACCGAAAATCAGGTTTCGGAGCAGGCAGTTGCTAATCACCTCCTGGGCAAGCCCTTCATGTCCGGGGGCGCCATCGCGCATTACAAGATGGGTGCAACTGAATATGACGTGTTTGCCGCGGAATTTCCGACGGCCACGGATGCCGCCATAGCGCTGGCGAATCTCGAAGGAACGATCAAAGGCGCGAAACTGGTGCGTGGCTTCGGGGGCTACTTTGGCGCCGACGCCGGGCGTCCCATATTTGTGTTTCCGATGGATCGTTGGCTGGGTGGAGTGATTGGCTTACCGCAACCCGAAGCCGTGCAAGTCGCGCGGACTCTCACTGCGCGCTTCAAGTAGCCGGCGCTACTCATACCGCAGCGCCTCTACCGGATCTAACTGCGCGGCTTTCACTGCCGGCCAAACACCGAAGAATACCCCGACCGCCACCGAAACCGCGACGCCTGTGCCCACGGCCCAAGCGGGAACCACCGACGGCAATGCCGGCGCCAGCTTTCCTACCAGCAGCGTGATCAGCACAGAAATGATAATCCCGAGCACGCCGCCCGCCCCTGTCAGCGTCACAGCTTCCACGAGAAATTGGCCGATGATGTCGCGCCGCCGCGCCCCGATCGCCTTCCTGACGCCAATTTCCCTCGTCCGCTCGGTCACGCTCACCAGCATGATATTCATCACGCCGATGCCGCCCACCAGCAGGCCCAGTCCGGACATCGCAATCGCCACCAGCCCCACCACGCCGGTGATGCTGTCGATCTGCTGGATGATCTGGTCCGGCGTCTGAATTGTGAAATCGTTCTCGTCTGCCGTCGCCAGCTTCCGGATGCGCCGCATCGCGGCTTCGACTTCGTCGTACGCCGCCTGGCGCTTCCCCAGCCGCGCCTTTGCCGTCAAAAAATAATCATTCAATTGCGGATACCGGAGTTGCGCGGTGCGCAGCGGCATATTGACCGCGGAATCCTGGTTGTTCTGTCCGAAAAATCCGCCCTTGGCTTTTTCATAGACGCCCACCACCTGGTATTCCGCGCCGTCCATCATAATGGCCCGGCCGAGCGCCCGGCCATCCGGGAACAGCGCATCGGCGAGGTCGCTTCCCAGCACCACCACGCGCGCAGCCCGCTGTTCTTCTTCGGCCGAGAAAAATCGTCCCAGCCGCAGATCGCGCGGCGAAAGCTCCAGCGAGTTCGCCGAAAGCCCGCTGATGGCCACGTTGTCCGATTCGTACCCCGGCACTCGCGCAGTGATCGGAACCCCGTCCACCACCGGTGGAATGTAGAGCGACATGCTGACGTCTTCCACATCGGCGCAGGTGCGGCGGATGAAATCGGCGTATTCCGTTTTGATCGGCCGCCGTTTTCGTTCCTTTGGGACAAAACCTCCCGCGCCAGGCCCGCCTGAGAACCGTGAAATAAAAATGTTATCGGGTCCGAGTTCCTGAAAGAACACCACGATGCCCTGTCGCAGGCCCGTGAGCAGAGAGGCCACCGTCACCACCGTCGTGATTCCAATCACGATTCCCAGAATAGTCAGCAGCGACCGGAACTTGTGCGTCCACACCTGCCGCATGGCGAGGTTCATGTTCTCGGTTGGATTGATATACATGCGCTAATCCGCCCGCAACGCCACCACCGGATCGAGCTTCGACGCGCGGGACGCCGGATACCAACCGGAGGCAATTCCAACGATGCTCGAAACGGCGATCGACAGCACGACATATCCCATCGATATGTGCAGTGGCAGGCTGATCAGCCGCCCGATCAACAGCGTCAGTGACGCGCCCAGCCCTACTCCCAGCGACCCGCCCGCCACCGCCAGGGTGATCGCCTCGATCAGTACCTGCAGCATGATGTCTTCGCGGCGCGCACCCAGTGATTTGCGCAGCCCGATCTCCGCCGTCCGCTCCGTCACGCTCACCAGCATGATGTTCATGATCACGATGCCGCCAACTACCAGCGACATGCACGTGATCGGCACCACGACCGCGGCTACCATCCCGAGTACCTGGTCGATGAAGCCTCGGATTGCGTCCGGCGTCAGAGTGTCAAATTTATCGGCGTCACCCGGCCGCTGGTGGAATCGTGTGCGCAAAGCGACGCGTGTTTCGTCCAGCGCCTGAGCCATCGTCAGTCCGGATTCCGGTCGCGGCCGCGCGAACACTTGATATCCGAGGCCCGGTCCGTATAGCCGGTCAAATGCGCCGGTGGGTATGTAGACCATCTTGTCCTGGTCGTTGCCGAATGCCGACCCCAGTTTTTCCAACACTCCGACTACGGTGAAATCGATTCCCTCGATGTGAATCGTCTGGCCGAGCGGCGAGGAGCCGGGAATAAATAGCGTGTCGCGCACTGTCTGCCCGATTACCGCCAGCGGCAGCCGCGCGCGCTCTTCCTGCTCGGTAAAGAACCGGCCGTCGCTGATCCCCACGTCGCGAATGAAAACGATGTCCGCGGACACCCCCACCACGTTGGTGGCCTCGCATAGCAGGTTGTCGCGTTTGAGATCGGAGGTGTGATTCCGGTAGGGGCTGTAAAGGACGTCCTGCCCTGCGATTGCCTTCATGAACCGCACTTCGTCGTTGCCGATCGGCTTGTTCCGCTTGATCCGGTCGAAATATTCCCGGCGGCTCAGCCCCGCGCCGGCCACCCGCGCGACGATGAACGATTCGGCGCCAAACGCCTTCGACGTGCTCTCCTCCGCATAGACCCCGACCCCGTCAATCGCAGCGCCTACCAGGATCACGCTGGCCACCCCGATAATGATTCCGAGCAGGGTAAGGAAGCTGCGCAGTTTATGCGCGCGGAGCGAATCCAGGGCCAGCCCGAATGCGTTGAGGAACTGTTGCCGGAAGCGAGTTGTTCCGGCGCCGGATGAGGCCATTATTTTTCAGAATACCGTAAGATGAAGGTTCGACCTGTCGATGCCCATTCTTCGCCTTGCTTATACGACGCAATTCCTGCTTGCTTTATTAGCGGTTTTTTTCTTATGGAGCGAGGTGGGCGGGCAAAGTCATTTAGATCTCATGCCTTGGTACCTCAAGCTGGGGCTGGGGCTGGGTGCGGCATTTGCCACCGTCAAGGCCACCATCGGAGCCGTATCCCACGAGCGCGTCTGGAACGCGCAGACCCTCCGTTGGGTCGGGGTTCTACTCGTTTTCCTCGCGGGCTGCGGCCTGGCTAGTTATTACGTCCATATCTACGGCGAGCAGGACGAAGAGCCGGATGACAATGTTACTTCCACCAGCCTGATTAATCCCTTACTTCTTCGCTTTCAGGCCAGTGTATACAGCCTCCACGAACATATCGGTTGTCCACGGACCTGAGATCGCCCCGAACCGGTCGTCGTAATCGGCCGTAAGGCGCGCCGCTTTCACCTGCTCCAGCGTAGCTCCGTTCTTCAGCATTGCCTGCACGCGGTCGCGGATGATTACCACCATGTCCCGGTACTCGGCCACTTCCCACTCGTCGCACAAACGTCCGCTTCCCGGAACGACCAGCGTGCCTCCTTCTTCCTCGTGCTTATAAACCGTTTTGTCGAGGATGTTGTTGAGCGCCGCGATCTCGCCCTGCACGCTGCCGCCGTTCTTCGTGTCGATGAAAGGATACGCCGTCGTGCTGAAGATGTCTCCGGTGACAATCACATCCGATCGCCGGAACTGCACGACGCTGTCGCCGTCGGTAATGGCGTTCGGCTCGTAAAAGATTTCCACGGCCTCACCGTTGTGATACTTGCGCCGCCGGCCTTGCAGGTACGTATCGGAAGGCCAGCCTGAGGCGGGCACCGCCGCGGCCTGGCTCATTCGAGTCTGAACGTTTTGATGCGCGATGATCGTCGCGCCCTGCCCCGCATCCGCAAACTGGTTCGAGAAAAACGAGCCCACCAGGCTCGGATCGGCGCCCGCGGCGTGCAGTTTCCCGTTCCCGCCGGTATGGATGGAGTGAATGCTCGTGTTTACGATGAACTGAATCGGTTTCTCGCTGAGCTTACCGATGGCCGCAATCACTTTGTCGGAGAGTTGGCCCGCCCCCGTATCGACCACCAGCGGCCCTTGTTCGCCAACCTGCACGGCAATATTGCCGCCGTCTCCGACGAGCATGTAGATATTCCCTTGCACCTGCAGCACGTGGATCTCGCCATCGTGTGGATCGGGATCGGCCGCGCGGCTCGCGTGCGGCGGGCCAGATGGAAGTAGCTCCGCTTGCACCGCCGCATCGGCCTCTGCTCCACGGCCCAATCTGGCGAGGGTCTCGGGATGCATTGTCTCCGGCCCGCCCAGCGCCGCCAGCAGCGGCACCTTGTGCTTCTCCGAGTATTCTTTTACAAACGGATTTTCGCCGAACAGGTAATTCGGAATGTCGTCATCCTTGCGGCCCAGGATTTCTTCCCCGTCGTCGCACGCGTATAACCACGAAGCCGGGTCCCGCGCGTTCCGGACC
>CAZKQQ010000106.1:0-22130 GCA_964554945.1 uncultured Solibacteraceae bacterium
GAGTTGCTCGGCGGCGGCAAGGAAAGAAATCTGGCCATCGCACAGGAAGTTCTTAGCGGGCAGCACGGCGCCGCCCGGGACATTGTGCTGGTGAACGCAAGTGCGGGAATTGTGGCGGCCGGCCGCGCCTCGTCCTTCGTGAACGCCATGGAGTTGGCGGCCGCGTCCATCGATTCGGGCGCGGCGCTTGCGAAAGTCGAGGCGCTGGCCCGCTTCACCGCGGCGGCCTAATTTTGCACGAGCTAAATACGACGCTCGACGAGCAGAGAGCTATCGAACCGAAGCGAGACATGGGAGAAGTATGACCCCGTGGGATAATTCGGGCCAGGGGGATTCCAATGAGACAAGCGGAGATCCAAGCGGACTGGCCGGAATTACCACTTGCGGTGTGGAAAGATACTTATGCCACGCTCCATATGTGGACGCAGATCGCCGGCAAGGTGCGGCTGGCACTGACCCCGCCGGTTAATCACTGGTGGCACGTGCCGCTGTACGTGAGCGCGCATGGGCTTTCCACCTCTCCGATTCCCTATGGATCGCGCGCCTTCGAAGTAGAGTTTGATTTTCTTTCGCACAACGTTACGATCCGGGTGAGCGACGGCCAGACGAAGAGCATCCGGCTTTACGCGCGGTCCGTCGCGGATTTTTATCAGGAATTCATGAAGACGCTGGGCTCACTGGGCATCGAAGTGAAGATCTGGAAAATGCCGGTGGAGATTCCCGATCCGATCCCTTTCGACCGGGACGAGCAGCACGCGTCGTACGAACCGGAGCAGGCGAACCGGTTCTGGCGCGTCCTCGTGCAGGTAGACGCCATTCTCAAAGAATTTCGGGGACGCTACACAGGGAAGTGCAGCCCCGTGCATTTCTTCTGGGGGAGTTTCGATTTAGCGGTCACGCGTTTTTCCGGCCGCCGCGCGCCCGAGCGCGAAGGGGCGGACGCGATGACGCGCGAAGCCTACTCGCACGAATGTTCGAGCGCCGGGTTTTGGCCTGGCGGCGGCGGGGTGGACGGCGCGGCCTTCTACTCGTATACGGTTCCCGAACCCGACGGCTTTGCGGCCGCGCGTGTGCAACCGCCGGCGGCGATCTACCATCAGGGTCTGCACGAATTTCTCCTGATGTATAACGACGCACGAACCGCGCCATCGCCCAAAGCGGCGCTGCTCGACTTTTTCGAGAGCACGTATGAGGCGGGTGCTACGCTGGGGCGGTGGGACCGGGTCGGGCTGGACCGCAGTGCCGCGGGTTGATGGGAGGCTTCGATGGCGGCGCAATGCCAACACTTGAATCAGATTAAGTTTCGCAAAACCTCGAAGCACGTTTGCGAAGATTGCGTGAAGATCGGAGACAGCTGGGTCCACCTGCGCTTATGCCTCGAATGTGGGCATGTGGGCTGCTGCGACTCGTCCAAAAACAAGCACGCGACGAAACACTTTCACGGGACGAAGCATCCGCTCATTCGCTCGATCGAACCGGGAGAAGCGTGGGTCTGGTGCTACGTAGACGACCTGTCGCCAGGCGATATCGAATGATGCTTTTCGGCGAGGCGGCCAACCGCCAGTAGAATGCCGTGGATCAGCGCCTGCGGCCGCGGCGGGCATCCGGGGATATAAACATCAACGGGAAGAACCTGGTCTACGCCGCCACAGGTCGCGTAGTTCGTGCCGAAGATGCCGCCGCTGATGCCACATGCGCCCACCGCGACGACAACTTTCGGATCGGGCGCGGCATCATATACCTTGCGGAGCGCCCGCTCCATATTGCGCGTCACCGGACCGGTGACTAACAGCATATCGGCGTGCCGGGGAGAAGCCACGAAATGAATGCCGAGGCGCTCGATATCGTGGACCGGATTGTTGAGCGCCACGATCTCGGCCTCGCAGCCGTTGCACGAACCGGCATCGACTTGACGGATCGCCAGCGAGCGGCCGAGCACGCGGTGGATTTCCTCGCCCAGTTTCGAGGCCGGCAGTTCGGAGCGGGAAAGGGCCGTAAGCTCCCGGTGGGTGCCATCGGGATGCAGCGCATATTCGGCGGTGAAGACGAGTTCGCGCCGGTGGCGCGTTGCCAGTTCAAACTCGCGGGTGACGCGCACGGCGCCGTCATTGGAAACATCGGCGCACTGTCCGCAAAAAATGCAGAGGCCGTAATCCAGCGTGACTTTGCGCCGGTCCGGGGATTCTTCCAATGCGATGGCGCCGGTCGGGCAGACCTCGGCAGCGGGGCGGGCGTCTGTCCATCGGTCCAGATCAAACTCGGGCCGTCCGCGAAACTGCGGCGATACGGGGGGAGCGACTTGCGGATAGGGCTGCGTCACAATCCCGTTTGCGAACGTCTGGCGAAGGATCTTGAACATATTTAGCGATCCGTTCCCGAGTAGGAAAGGTTGAAACTCTTGTTGATCACCGGAAAATCCGCGATGATATTGCCCTGGACCGCTTCCACCAGGGCCGGCCAGTTATTCAGCGATGGGTCCTTAATCTTGCAGCGCTCCAGCCGATTGCCGGGCGCAGTGCGCACCCAGTGCAGGATCTCGCCGCGCCATCCCTCGACGGCGCTCAAGGCGCATCGTCCCGCGGGAATCTCCGCAACCGCTGCCCGGTGCGGCCCATCGGTCAACTGATCCAACGCCGCGCGAATGATGGCGAAGGCCGCGGCTACCTCATCGATCCGCACCTGCATGCGATGCAGGACATCGCCTCCGGAATAAACGGGCACCGGGAAGGGAATGGAACCGTAGGCGGCGTAAGGATGATCGCGGCGCACGTCGAGGTCGATACCGGAGGCGCGGCCGCCGACGCCGACAATGCCGAGCGCCGCAGCCTTTTCCGGATGCAGGAAGCCAGTCCCTTCCAACCGGTCGCGTGTGGAATCCGAAGACCGGATCAGGTCGACCAGCTCCTGGAAGCCGCGGTGGATTTCGTCCAAAGCGATGCGCAGAGAATGCAGTTGTTCCGGCTGCCAGTCGCGGCGGACACCTCCGACGCAAACCATGCCACGGAGCATCCGGCTGCCCGTCAACTCTTCATTCAGGCTGACCGCGGCTTCGCGCAGCCGGCCGGCATGGGCATTGGCGACAACAAAACCGACATCGGTGGCGATTGCGCCGATATCGGCAATGTGATTATAAATGCGCTCCAGCTCCAGCAGAATCGTGCGCAGGAAGCGGGCGCGCGCGGGAATTTCGATGGATGCGGCGCGCTCGATGGCCTGGCAGAACGCGGTGCCATGAGAGAAGGCGGAATCGCCGGAGATACTCTCCGCCAGGAACACGGCGCGACGAATCGGAAGATGCTCGAACAGCTTCTCCGTGCCCTTATGCGTATAGAACATGCGGAGCTGCAGATAAAGGATCGGCTCGCCGGCGACCGCGAAATTGAAATGCCCGGGTTCGATGATTCCGGCGTGAATCGGTCCGACGGGAATTTGAAAAACGCCCTCGCCGAGCGTGGGCCGGTACGCGTGCTGCTCGCCTTCAAAAGGAGGCAGCACAGTGCGGAGCGCGAAGTCTTTTCGTAAAGGATGCACCTCGGGCCAGTGATCGTGGAGCGCGACGCGGCGCGGATTGGGATGTCCGACTGCTTCGAGGCCGTACCAGTCCTGGATCTCGCGTTCCTGCCAGTTGAGCGCCGGCAAGCTGGCGGCCAGGGAAGGGAAGTTCGCGCCGCGAGGATGAATGGGAGCCTGCACAATCAGATAGGCAGGATCGTTCCGTCGCTCGAAGACGTAGTAATTGTAGAAGACACCTGCGGCAGCAGTACGGTCTTCGGCGAATACCGAGACCAGCCGGGTCTCATGCCGCGCCCGCAAGAATTCAGCGACCTCGCGGATGTCGGCGCCGTCCAGGCGAACATAGCTTTGATCTTCGGCCGGCGTTTCGAGCGCCTGAATCTGGTCGCCGAAGTGTTCCCGGAGCGAGTCCAGAAAGCTGCCGCTCGGTGACGGTGGCGGTTGTGTGCCGGGCACAGGGCCGTGATCGTGCGGGCGATTTAGTAGCATCAGCGCGCCTCTCCCGTGATGACGTTGGCAGCCCCACGGATCAGATGGTACAGCGGAGCCGGAAGCCAGAATCCGATCACGACCAGCACCGTGGCCAGCACCAGGATTGAGCCGTGGCGCCAGGGACGCCATACGCCGGGCTTGGTGTCGTCGCGCGCCGGGCCCAACATCATGCCGCCGACGTGCAGCAGCGCCCCGGCGAAAATCGCGGTGCCGAAGAGAATGAACAGAACGATGGGCAAGTAGTGTCCGGTATCGAAAGCCGCGCGCACAATGAGAAACTCGCTTTGGAACAGGCTGAACGGCGGCATCCCGAGGATCGCGGCCATTCCGATCAGAAGCACCGGGCCGGTGAGCGGCAAGCTGCGAATCACGCCGCCGCCGATTTTTCGGAACAGGTCCGTCTTGAAATGCTGATAGACATTGCCGGCGCAGAAGAACAGCAGGGCCTTGGCGATGGTGTGGAAGAGCATGTGCAGCATCAGGCCGAGCGAGCCGAAGGCTCCGCCCAAGCCGAGCGCCGTCGCCATAATCCCGGCGTGCTCGATGCTGGAATAGGCCAGCATGCGCCGGAAATTTCTTTGCACCAGAATGAACGGAACCGCTACTCCCATGGAGAGCGTGCCGAATAAGAGGAGCAGGCCGCCGGGAAAATCGGACCCGAGGCAGCGGCTGGCCAGAACATAGAAACGGATCAGACCGTAAACGGCGCAATTCATGAGGGCCGTCGAGAGGATCGCCGCCGCGGGTACCGGCGCTTCGCTGTAGGCGTCCGGCTTCCATGTGTGCATCGGGGCGAGTCCGATTTTGGTGCCGTATCCGAGCAAGGCGAGGATGAACGCGAGACGCATCGTGGTGGGATCGAGTTGCTGGGCGCGCAGCACCAGCGCCGACCAATTGAGGCCCGCGAGCGTATCGGAACCCGGCAGATGATGGGCGGAATAGTAAGTCAAGACAGTTCCGAACAAAGCCATCGAGAGGCCGACGCCGCCGATGATCGCGTACTTCCACGCCGCTTCGAGCGATGTCGCGTTTCCGTACAAGGTGACCAGGAATACGGAGGCGAGCGTGGTCGCTTCGATCGCCACCCACATCACGCCGAGGTTGTTTGAGACCGTCACCAGGAACATCGAAAACACGAGGAGGGGAGTCAGCGTGTAATATTTCCGGAGCTTGTCATCGGCTGAGGCGGGCGCGAATGCGTTCCTGCGTTCGTCTTCCCGCATGTAGCCAACCGCGTACGTTCCGCAAAGCAATGCCACCGAAGAAGTCAGCAGGATGACCAGCGCACTGAGAGCGTCGGCATAGAGAAAACCGTTCCCGAGCGAAACCGGACCGCGGCGGAGCACTTGTCCGCCGATGGCGAGAGCCAGGGCGAAGCAAACGGCAAAGGCGCCGACGTTAATGGCCTCGCGGCTCTGACGCCGGGTTACGAAGTACGACCAGCATCCAGCGGTGAGAGGAACGAACAGCAGCGCGGCGAGGATCATCGCTAGCCTTTCAACCTCCGCAGTTTGCTGACATCCATAGACTCAAACGACTCGCCAATGCGATAGACCAGAATGCCCAGCACCAGCACCGCCACCATCACGTCGAAGAAGATGCCCAGCTCGACGATCAGGGGCATGCCGTAGGTGAGGGAGATGGTCGCGAGAAACAGACCGTTTTCCAGCGACAGCAGGCCCAGCACCTGAGTGAGCGCCTTGCGGCGGTTGATCATGGTGAAGAAGCCGATGAGGAACAGGGAGATCGCTACCGCCAGCGTGTTATGGCCGAGACTCGCGGCGCCGGCAGTCTGCTCGGGCCGGTAGAATGATTCCGCTACGATGTAACCGACCAGTGTGAGCCCGCCGCAGATGACCACCGAGAGCGGCGCATTCACGATGGGGTCAATTTCCTGGCGGATGCCCGTGCGCTTCACGATCTGTTCCAGCAGAACCGGGACCAGAATCGCTTTGACCAATAGAGTCAGAATCGCCGCTATAAAAAGATGCGGCGCCATATTGAACGCGGCAATCGTGAAGGTGACGGCCGCGAGCAGGAACGACTGCATTCCGAAGATCCGGATATTGGTTACGATCCATCGCTGCGTCGTCATTGCCAGCTGCAGCACCAGCACCAGCGCAGCCATGAGAGTGACGATCTTGGCGCCGAAGTCGGGATCTTGCAGAATAGGCATAAGCGTCAAAACAGGAACGTGGATACCAGTCCGAGAACTCCCAGCGTGAAGGCGACCGCAAGCAGTTCCGGGACGCGGAACAAGCGCATTTTGGCGTTAGTGGTCTCGATCAAAACGACGACGGCGCTCAGCGCCAGCAATTTGGCCAGCAGATAACCGAAGCCGGTGAGCACGCCGGGGAACGACCAGCCGAGCGGCAGGCCGAAGGGCCAAAACACATTCAGCAGAAGCGTCATCAGCAGAAGCTGCTTGATAGCGGCGCCCCACTCGATCAACGCCAGGTAGGGTCCCGAATACTCGAGAATCATGGCTTCGTGAATCATGGTGAGCTCGAGGTGCGTGGCCGGATTGTCGACGGGAATGCGCCCGGTTTCCGCGATGAGCACGAGAAACAACGCCGCGAAGGCGAGCATCTGGGAAGGCGCGAGAAAATGCCACTGCTGGGCGATCGCCACACGAGCCACCTCGGTGAGGCTGGTCGAATTGGCGCCGATCGCCACGGTGAAAATCGCGACCATCATCGCCGGTTCGGCCAGCGCGGAGATGGTCATTTCGCGGCTACTGCCGAGTCCGCCGAACGAACTGCCGGTGTCGAGGCCGGCCAGCGCGAGCACGAACCGGCCGAGACCCAGCAAGTAAACCACCGCCAGCACACCACCGAACAAGCCCAATGGCGCTTGCGCGGAGACCATGGGGATCATGAGACCGGCCAGAGTGGCCGCCACAAAGACCACGTAGGGCGTCGCGGAAAACAGCCAGGACGCCGTGTTCGGTATGACCATTCCCTTGTGCAGCAGCTTATATAAATCCCGATACGGCTGGAGCATGCCCGGCCCGCGGCGCGTCTGCAGGCGGGCTTTCAGCGTGCGAATGACGCCTGTGATGAGCGGCGAAACGGCAAGCAGCAGGATCAGTTGGGCAACGGCGCCGAGCAGCGTCTGGGTCATCCGCGGGCTCCGAATAGCAGCAGGAGCAGAAGACTCACAAAGATATACGCCAGGTACGCGTGAATGCTGCCCGCTTGCAGGCCGCGCATGCGGCCGGCCAGCGCCAGGATGCGTTCTTTGATCGGATTATAGATTCGCTTCTCAATCGGGTGTTCAATCTCGCTCTCGAAGTGGATGGCTGTCGGATAGTACGGAGAGACGTCGAACTCGGCTTGAATTTCACGGCGAGGCCGGTACAACGCCGCGAAAATCATCCGTAGTGGTTTGGAGAAGGCTGTGGCGGTATATTCGTTGTCCGCGGTCAAGCCGGGGAGGCCGCAATCCCAGGTGGGGCCGGTGGCGCGGCGGCTGTTTCTCCCCCAAGCGAACCATAGCCCCGCGGGAATCGCGCAGAGCGCGAACAGCATCAAGCCGATACCCGCGGTTGAAATCGTCCCGCTGTGCGGGCCGCCGGCAGAGATCACGAATCCACTTCCAGCAATGAGCGTGGAACTCAGCCGGATTCCCAAAGCCTGCTGGACGATTGGATCGAATGCCGGGAGAAACCAGGTGGCTCCGAGTCCGAGCGCCACGCAGGCAGCGGCCAGCAAGGACATGGCTAACTTCATGGATCCATCCACCTCCGCGGCGCCGGCGGCCTCCTCGCTACGCGGCAGAGCGAGGAACGTGATCCCGAACGCCTTTACGAAGCATGCCGCGGCGAGCGCCGCCGTCAGCGCCAGCAGCGAACCGGCAATCGGAAACATCACGCGCGTGAGACTCTGGGTGGTTCCGAAGCCCGCGAGGAGCGCCTGGTAAGTGAGCCATTCGCTCACGAACCCGTTCAACGGAGGCAATCCGGAGATGGCGATCGCGCCGATCAGGAAGCAGAGCGCAGTGACCGGCATGCGGCGGATCAGGCCTCCCATGCGTTCCATGTCGCGCGTGCCGGTGGCATGCAGCACCGAGCCCGCGCCCAGAAACAGCAGGCACTTGAACAGAGCGTGATTCAACGTGTGGAACAGGCCCGCGATCAACGCCAGGGCGGCGATTCGGGGATAGCCGAGCGCATGAAACATCACAGCCGCGCCGAATCCAATCAGGATGATCCCGATGTTCTCGATGCTGTGATAGGCCAGCAGGCGTTTGAGGTCGTGCTCCATCAGGGCGTACAGCACGCCCAGCAGGGCTGAAATTACGCCGATCGCCAAAACCAGGATTCCTGCCCACAGGGGCGGGACGTCGAAGAAGTCGAACAAGACCCGCGCGATTCCGTAGATACCTGCCTTGATCACGACGCCGGACATCAACGCCGAAATGTTGCTGGGCGCGACGGAGTGCGCAGCCGGCAGCCAGATGTGCAGCGGAATGATGCCGGCCTTGATGCCAAAGCCCACGAAGAAGAGGAGGAAGATCGCGCCTTGCTGCCAGGGCCCCAACTGAGACGCAGCGTGGTGGAGAACGGCGAAATCGAGGCTGCCCGCGGAGGTCGCCAGCGCGAGGAACGCGATTAACATCAAGCCCGTGCCCGCGTGGGACAGAATCAGAAACAGGATGCCGGCCTTGCGCGTGGGTTCTTTCTCGTGCTCGAAGCTGACCAGACAAAAGGAAGCGAGAGCCATCGCTTCCCAGGCCACCAGAAAGAAGAAGACATTAGACGCGGTGAAGACCAGCGCCAGACCCAGGAACAAGGCATTGTAAAAGAATCCAAGCATCCCGATGTGGGCGCCGCCGCGGTTTTTCGTATAGCCGAACGAGAAAAGGGAAACTGCGATGCCGAGGAAGCCGAGCGCAAGACTGAAGTAGGCGGACAACGGATCCATCCGCAGAGTCCATGAGAACAACGGGACGCCGGATGGAATGATCCAGGAAACGGTTACCTGCTGCGCCAGCGCGAGGATGGCAGCACCGGTTTGAAGGCATGCGCCCAACAATGCAAGGCCAAATGCGGCTACGCGCGCCGAGTCCGGGCGCTTCATTAAGATCAGGGCGGCTACCGCGCCGCTCAACCAGGCGATCAGACCGCCGCTGAAGAGCAAATCAAGCATCGGCACGTTTTCGCGAGGAGGAGCCGGATTCCGCTTCGATTTCACCGAGCATCTGAATGGCTTCGGCGAGATTGGCCTGGAAGTAGCGCCGCATGATGTCGAGCACTTCGCCCAGCATGGGGCTGCGCAGAGAATAAAAAACCTGGTTTCCTCCTTTGCGGTTCACCACGATCTGGCGGCTCCGCAAAGTTGCAAGATGCTGGGAAAGATTCGCCTGCTCGAGCCCGAGGCGCTCCTGGATGGCCCCGGCAGGAAGCTCGCCCTCGCGGAGCAATTCCACAATGGCAATGCGGGTGGGGTGAGCTAAAGCCTGGAAAATATTAGCCTTGTACTTGCGAAGCAGGTTCTGCAATACATTAGTATATTCGGATTATCGAATATAAGTCAATGCTTCTTACAGTAATGATTCAGGCTCTCCCGGGGCTCTGGTAATCTGTTCCGATGATTCACCCGCAACCGATCGTGCTGGAGGGGCGCGGCATTCGCCTCGAGCCGATGACGGAGGAGCACAGCAAGGATTTGTCCGAAGCGGCGGCGGATGGCCGGCTGTGGGAGCTGTGGTTTACCTCGGTTCCGACGCTGGAAAATATGCCGGGCTATATTGGCGACGCGCTGAAGGGGCAGCGCGACGGTCACATGCTGCCGTGGGTGGTGCGGGACGCGGCGAGCGGGGCGATCATCGGGACGACGCGCTATCACGACATCGTCGCGAGCATCGATCGCGTAGAGATCGGCTACACCTGGTACGCGCAGAGCCGGCAGCGCACGAACGTCAATACCACGTGCAAGCTGCTTCTACTAAGCCATGCTTTCGACACGCTCGGCTGTAAGATAGTGGGCCTGCGGACGGACAATTTCAATTTTCGCTCGCAGCGGGCGATTGAAGGGCTGGGAGCGAAAAAGGATGGCGTGCTGCGCCACCACGCCGCGCGGCGCGACGGCACCGTGCGCGATTCGGTGATGTACAGCATTCTGGCAAGCGAGTGGCCGGATGTGCGGCGGCATCTCGAGCTAAGATTACAGCGGCATGTTGCGGCGGGGAGCCGCGCTTGAGCACGGCGCCCCGGGTTATGTGGATTCGAGCTGCTATTGGCCTTGTAGAACGACGATAGCCGCCGAACCGTCGGCCGCTTGTCCGGCCACGCGGAAGGCCAGCCCGTAAGCCGGCGTGATGACGCTGGAATCGCCGGCCTTGGATTCCCAGTAGCTCTGGGAGTCGTCGAAGTTCGGCAGCGCATTCAGGCCCGCATACGTACGCGCCATACCCCAGTAGCCGAGCATGACATCGGGCGCTCTGACAAGATTGAACGCCGCATCGTAAGTTTGCACGCGGGAGCTCCAGGGCAGACTGCCAATCTGGGGGAGCGGCGGGCGCAGGATAATCTGCTTGTGGGCGTCAACGACTAACAGGAACCCGCCACCAGGGTGGACGCCGGTCCAGTTATCGGTATAGGAAAGATCGCGGTACCAGAGCAGCAATCCCGGAGCATAAGAGAAGAACCACGGCTCGTTCGGATTGCCCGTGCTTCCGTAGGGATCGAACTGGTAGGCATTCTTCAGGCCGGCATCGAAGTTGACGATGGTCGATCCGTTGTAAGGCGTTTCCATAGTGTTTAGGTTGCGCCACTCCATCATGTAGTAGTGGACCTTCGATTCAGTGCCGGTGACCCGTGACCAGCCGGTAGCGCTCCACGTGACGTCCAGCGTTTCGGCATTGTCGGAGAACAGAGTGGCGGCATCGGCTGTGACGGCGATGTCATCCACGTAGAAGCCGGCCATGGTGGTGCCCCAGTCCGTCATGTAGCGAAACTGCAACTGAATGATTTGTCCGGCATAGGCGCCGAGGTCGGCGGTCTTGAGAACCCAGCCGCCGCTGCTGCCGGTGAAACCGGGCAGGTTGGCGGCGATGGCCGGCATGCCGTCCGGATCGATCGCGGTCGTCGTGCCGGCAATCGGAAGCGAGGTCCACGTAGTGCCTCCGTTGGTTGAGACTTGCACGAATCCGAAGTCCCAGGACTGTTCGATGTCGTACCAGGTCCAGAAGGAGAGTGTCGCGGTTTTCTTGCCGGTCAGATCGACGGTCCGTCGCAGGGTCGTGTCGATCTGGTCCGCCTTGCCCCCGAACCACTCGTAGCTCCCGCTGTGCGGCGTGTTCACCGTGATCAGCTTCGGCGGCAAGTTCACACGCAGCGCGTTCACAGTGCCGGGACCGCCCCAGCGTTCCGCCTGCTCCAGGCGGAAGGCCGTGGAATCATTGGCCAGGTCCGTGCTCTTCACGACCGCGAGGTTATCGCCACTCCTCAACCATCCCAACGAATACCGGCCCCAGATGCTCATATCGGAAGGCTGCGTCTGCGCCGGCTTGCCGACCCAGGAACCGCTGGACATCAGACTCCAGAAGGCGACTGAATCGCCGCGGCCGCTATACGCGGTGTCATATTCGTCGGGCAGTCCGAGATCGTGCCCGAACTCATGGGCGAAGACGCCGACACCGCCGTCTTCGGGCATGATGGTGTAGTTATAAATGTACATACCGCTGGGGCAAGCGCTGGTCGCCGGTGCTACCTTTTGCCAGACCGCGGAACTGTGCGCCCAGATCGCATCATCGCCCTGCGCGCCGCCGCCGCCGGATTGATCTGCGCCGGCGTGGATGAACAGAGGGTGGTCGATGATGCAATCGGCATCTGTATCGTAGTCCGCCCAATTGATGGCGCCCTGATTGTTAATGACTGTGACGGCATCGGCAATCAAGTCCCTGGTTGTGCCGGGCAACAAATTGTCATTGCCGCCGTTGGGAGAATCATCGCCGTAATAGGCTTCAGGCTTATCGACCTGGAACCATCCGTACGCCTTGCCGTCGACTTTGTACTTGCCGTAGGACTGCACGAGATAGTAGTCGTGCATGCTGCCGCGATGTTCGCCGGAATACCGGGGCGAGCCGGCCGGGAATATCCAGCCGCCGGGAGTGAACAGCATGTCTTCGTAGTGTTGGGTGTTGAAATCGGGGATCCACAGATCGAAACTATTGTCCGGAACCGGGATGCGGTTGTGCAGGGGGCCGGCAGCTGTACGTTGAGCGCCTCCGGCCGGAGTCCAGGTGTAAGGCGAGCCGCTGAACTCGATCAGGATCAACAGGAGTTTGCCGCTATCCTGCAGCGAGCGGAACTGAGGCGCCGATGGCGGCACCTGGACGGTGTTGCCCAGCTTGCGCCCCCGCGCGTCACTGGGAGACAGAGCGCTATTGATCGCTTCTTCCCGCATGCGCAGGAGCTTGCGGGCGAGAGGATTGGCATTCTGATCGGGACCTCCACCCTGCAGCTTGGTTTTCAGGTAGGATTCGACCGCGGCATCTTTCTGGGCCAGGGTGGCAGTGGCCGAAATGGCGCCGCGCTGAATTAATGCGGCGCCGATCTTATCTGGATTGGGCGGCATGGAGGCGGCATCCCGGGCGAGAGCTACTGGAGCCAGGATGGCAGCCGTGCAAATCACCATGTCACCGACCAACTTCCATTTCATTGGTATTCCTCGTATGACAGATTTTGTGGATGGAAGGACCGGACCGGAGGCGTTCCCCGCCTCGGGCCTGTGGGCCGCCGTCTGGTCACCCGTTCCACGGCGTGACCGCAAAAGAGCATACTGAATCAGACATATATATCTGAAACTCGTCTTATTCGAGCAGGAGTCGGTAGCTGTGTCAAGCCGGGAGCTGTTGCTTTTCCAATGCGGGCGGTGATGTAATTGCGCGAGGTACTCAAGCGTGCGAAAAACCGAAGTCGCTGTTGCCCCTGCTCCCACTGGCCTGACCCGCGATCAGAAGCGCGCCTTCTGGGCGGCGTGGGGCGGCTGGACGATGGACGGCATGGACTCGTTCATTCTGTCCCTGGTGCTGGTGCCCGCGCTGCGCGATGTGTTGCCGAAATCCGGAATCGCCGCGACGACGGCGAACGTAGGCTACTACGGCGGCCTGCTGTTCGCGCTATTCATGGTCGGGTGGGGGACGGCCCTGGTGTGGGGGCCGGTGGCGGATCGCTTCGGCCGCGCGCGCACGTTAATGCTCACCATCATCTGGTTTTCCGTATTCACGTTGTTGGCCGCGCTTTCGCAGAGTGTGTGGTCGCTGGCGATCTTCCGGTTTCTAGCGGGCGTGGGAATTGGGGGCGAGTGGTCGATCGGCGCGTCGCTGGTTTCGGAATCGTGGCCGGAGGAGCGGCGCACGCTCGGCGGATGCCTGATGCACACGGGATACTATTTCGGGCTGCTGCTGGCTGCTCTGGCGAATTATTTTGTGGGCAGCGTGTTCGGATGGCGCTGGATGTTCGTGCTGGGGGGCTGCCCGGCATTGCTGGTGGCATTCCTCTATAACCGGGTCCACGAGCCGGAACGCTGGAAAAGCAAACGCGCCGAACTGGGCGGCAGCCTGACGATGCATCACGCGTTTTTGAAATTGTTCTCGCGGCAGTATCGCGGCCGGACGATTCTCAATTCGATTTACCTGATCGCTTCGATTGTCGGATTGTGGGCGGGGTCGGTGTATGTCCCATCCGCCGTCACGTACCTGGCGGCTAACGCCGGCAAATCGACGATGGAGGGAGCGAAACTGGCTTCCTACGCCACCGCGCTGCTGGGGATCGGAACGATCATCGGCGCGCTGCTGACGCCGCTGCTGGCGAAGCGGTTCGACCGGCGGTCAACGCTCGCGGTGTTCTTCGCGTTCATGCTGGTATTCCTGCCGGTGTCGTTCGGGTACGTGTTCTACATGGGCGCCGGGGCGCTCGGGTGGTTCCTGCTCAGCACGTTTTTCCTGGGAATAGGCGGCGCGAATTTCGTGGTGTACTCCTTCTGGATTCCGGAGCAGTATTCGACCGAATGCCGGGTGAGCGCGTTTGCGTTCACGACCAACGTGGGACGGTTTGCGGGCGCGGGGCTGACGTTTTTAGTGGGCGCGGGCATCAGCCATTTCGGGACGCTGGGGACGCCAGTGGCGCTGACGGCGGTGGCGTTCGTAGTGGGCCTGGCCGCGCTACCGTTCGGCACGGAAACCAAAGGCCACACACTGCCGTCGTAGGGCCAGGATCAAAACACACCGCGACGAGATTGCCGGCGTTACTCTGTGATATCTTCAAGTTACCAGGACCTGCAGCTGTCGCAGCCAGCATGCCGAACCTTACTTTCACCCTAAACGGAACACCCACAACGGTTTGCTACGAACCGGGGATGCAGTTCCTCGAGGTTTTGCGGGAGGAATGCGGCATCATTTCCGCGAAAGATGGATGCGCGCCTGAGGGCACCTGTGGGTGCTGCGCGGTTCTGGTGGATGGGCAGCCCGTGCTGGCCTGCCGGCGCAAGCCGGAACAGATGGAAGGGCGGGCGGTGGTGACGCTCGAAGGGCTGCCGGAAGAAAAGCGGCGCGTGCTGAGCGAATCGTTCGTTCTCGAGGGCGGCGTGCAGTGCGGCTTTTGCATACCCGGAATCATGGTACGGGCATCGTCGCTGATGGATCGCGACCGGACCGGCGATCGCGACGGCGTCGCGCAGGCGCTATCGGGGCATTTGTGCCGCTGCACCGGATATGCGCGCATCCTTGACGCGATTCAGACGGCGGGCGAAGTCTGGAATAACGGCCGCACGGTGGAAGGGCGAGAGCCGCGGCGTCATTCTTTCTTTGGCGAAGAATTCGGTTTGCACCGCACCACGGTTCCGACAGACGGAAAGGACGGGGTGGGCCAGTCGCCGAAGCGGTACCGGGGCGTCGACCAGGCGTTGGGGGAGAAGCCGTTCATCGGCGACATGCGAGTACCGGGCATGCTTCACGGAGCGCCGCTGCTGAGCGCGCATCCGCGAGCCAAGGTGCTGGCGATCGATACTTCCGCGGCGGCCGCGATGCCGGGCGTGGTGCGCATATTCACGGCTCCGGACGTGCCCGGCCAGCGAGGCACCGGGCTGAACATTCCCGATTTGCCGGTGTTCGTGGCGGTGGGCGAGACTACCTGCTGCGTCGGAGATATTCTTGCGCTCGTGGTGGCCGACACCCTGTTTCACGCGCGAGAAGCGGCACAGAAAATCAAGGTGGACTACGAGGTGTACACGCCGGTGACGGATCCGATCGCCGCGCTGGAGCCGGAGGCGCCGCAGGTGCATGCGCCGGGCAACCTGCATGTCCATCCGAACTTGCTGGAGACGACGGCCTTTGCGCGCGGGAATGTAGATGCGGCGCTGGCGGCATCGGCGCACGTCATCGAGCAGACGTTTCGGACGCAACCGGTGGACCCGGCGTTTCTCGAGCCGGAAGCGTGCCTGGTTTTGCCGCAGGCCAAAGGCGTGAAGGTCTATACGCAGAGCCAGGGCTCGACCTACGACCACAGCCAGATCGCCAAGGTTTTGAATCTTCCGATGGATGACGTGGAGATCGAATTGGCGGCGAGCGGCGGCGCGTTCGGCGCGAAAGAAGAACTCTCGATTCAGGCCCACGCGGCCGTGGCGGCATATCTGCTCGGCAAGCCGGTGAAGGTGGTCCTCACACGCGAGCAATCGACGCAGCATCATCCCAAACGCCACCCGATGATTTTGAAATATACGGTAGGCGCCGATGAGGAAGGGAAGCTGCTGGCGGTGCGGGCGCGCATCATCGGCGATACGGGCGCCTATGCCGGGACGGGCGGCAAGTGCCTGCTGCGGGCGGCGTGCCACTCCTGCGGGCCGTACCGCGTGCCGAATGTCGATATCGAATCGAAAGCGGTGTTCACGAATAATCCGACCAGCGGCGCGATGCGCGGCTTCGGCACCAACCAGGCGCACTTCGCCATGGAAGGCATCATGGACATGCTGGCGGAGAAGGTAGGGGTGGACGGATGGGATATCCGCGAGAAAAACGCGCTTCGTCCCGGGGACCAGTTCGCGACGGGCCAGGTGATGCGCGAGAGCTGCGGCATTGTACAGACGCTGCAGGCCGTGAAAGACATTTATAAGAGCGCGAAGTACGCGGGCATCGGCTGCGGCATCAAGAGCACGGGCATCGGCAACGGGACCATCGATAGCGGTCACGCCAAAATCCGGGTGCTGCCGGGGGGGCGGCTGGAAGTGCTCACCGGGTATACGGAAATGGGGCAGGGCGTGTTCACAACGATCCGCCAGGCGGTCTGCGAAGAGACCGGTTTGCCGCTCGACATCATGACGGTGCGGTGGGACAAGGAGATGGGCGCCAAGTGCGGCGAGACCTGGGCGTCGCGCGCCACAACGTTAAGTTGCGCGGCGGCGCAGCGGGCCGCGCGGCAGCTCGCCGACGATCTGAAGCAATTGAGCCTGACCGATCTGGCCGGCCGCGAATATTCGGGCGACTACATCTGCAATTTTACGACCCGGCCGGGCACGCCGGAAGCTCTGGAAAACCCCACGACGCACCTGACGTTCAGCTATGCAACGCAGGTTGTGATTCTGGGAGAAGACGGACGGATCGAACGCGTGGTGGCGGCGCATGATGTAGGCCGCGCCATCAATCCGCTGGCCTGCGCGGGACAGATCGAAGGCGGCGCGCACATGGGCTTAGGGTACGCGCTTTCCGAAGATTTTCCCAGCACGGACGGGAGACCGAACTCGCTGCTGCTCCGGGATCTCGGTATTCCCAAAGCGAAGGACACGCCGAAGGTGGACGTGATTCTGATCGAAGTGCCGGATGAAGTCGGCGGCTACGGGGCCAAGGGCGCGGGCGAGATCGGCCTGGTTCCCACGGCGGGGGCCGTGGCCGGTGCGCTGTATTCCTATGACGGCATCCGTCGCACGCGGTTGCCGATGCAGGATGCGCCGGCGGCAGCGCCGTCGGTACCGAAATCGCGGCGTGCTGCTCTTGTCAAAGCTTAGCCCGCAATGAAACAGCGTTGCCTCAAGCCTATGTTCATTGGCTTGGCGTGCATCACCGCGGCGGCGGCTCTCGACCTCAACGCTCCGTTATCTGGCGATCGAGACGATGCGGCCATCCGGTACGCGATCCGGCCGGAACACAATGTAATATCCGACCTGAACGCCAGGTTGCGGGAAGGGAAAGTCCAGCTTGCGTTTGACGGGACTCCCGGCTATCTTCGCGCTACACTCCAGGCGCTCAATGTTCCGGTCGAGTCGCAACTGGTCGTGTTCTCGAAGACGAGCTTGCAACAGAGGATTATCAGTGCGACGAACCCGCGCACGATCTTTTTCAACGATTCGGTGGCGGTGGCCTGGGTGCGCGGCGAGCCATTCGTCGAAGTTGCGGTTGAAGACCAGGAACAGGGCGCCATCTTCTATACGCTGGATCAGCGAGCTTCAGAGAAGCCGGTCTTCGTCCGGCGCGACGGGTGCCTGCAATGTCATGAGGATTCCGCCACCCTCGGCGTTCCCGGCATGCTGGTGCGGAGCGTCTTTCCCGCGCCAGATGGAACCGCGCTGCGGCCGATGGGAGAGTTCGTTTCCGATCATCGAAGCCCATTCCAGGAACGTTGGGGCGGTTGGTATGTGACGGGCAACAGCGGCGGCCTCCGGCACATGGGCAACCTGACATTTACCAATCCCAGGGAGGCGGGACCACTTCCCAAAGCGGGGGATCTCGATTCCTTGCAAGGAAAGTTCGAAACGAGCGCGTATCTGTCGCCGTACAGCGATATCGTTTCGCTGCTGGTTTTCAATCACCAGATGCGGATGATGAATTTGCTGACGCGTCTGGGTTGGGAAATGCGGCTTGGCGGAAATGACGCGCTGTTGCGTGACGCGGCGCGGGAACTTGCCGATTATCTGCTGTACGTCGATGAAGCGCTACTGCCGGCTCGGATTCGAGGGACGTCCGGGTTCGCGGAGAGATTTTCGTCGGAAGGGCCGCAAGACGGTCGAGGCCGCAGCTTGCGACAATTCGATCTGGAGCGGCGGCTCATGCGCTATCCGTGCAGCTACATGATTTACAGCCCGGCCTTCGAGGCGCTGCCGCCAGCCTTGAAGGATGCGGTCTATCAGCGCATGTGGCAGATTCTGTCGGGCGGAGAAAAGGCTGCAAGGTATGCCCGGCTTACGCTTGCCGATCGGCAAGCGGTGGTCGAAATCCTGCGGGAGACTAAGAAGGGACTGCCGGAGTATTTTCAGGCGGTTTCGCAATAACGCTGCCTTGACACTTGCGTCTTCTCTTATGTAGCATCGAAGCCTGTCTAGAGGTTTCCGCTGCAGAGGGTCGGGAGAAATCATTGATGCGAAATCCGTTTATTCACCTGGCTGTAGGTACGGCGTTGCTGGCGGTGACGCTTGCCGCCGGGGCGCAGGCTTATCGGGCGCCGCGTTCGGCCGACGGACACGCTGATCTCAACGGCATCTGGCAGGCGCTGAACACGGCCAACTGGGATCTGGAAGATCATTCGCCCCAGCCCGGAACGATGTGGGAGACCGGAGCGATCGGCGCTGTGCCGGCGGGACAGAGCGTGGTGGAAGGCGGCGAGATTCCGTATCTTCCGGCGGCGCTCCAAAAGAAGAAGAACAATTTTGCGAACCGGCGCGCGAACGATCCGGAAGCCAAGTGCTACATGCCAGGCGTTCCGCGCGCCAATTACATGCCGTATCCGTTCCAGATCGTACAATCGCCGAAAGGCATTTTGTTTGTGTACGAGTACGCCACCGCCAACCGCTTCGTCAACATGGGTAAGCCGATCGAAGCCGGCTCCGATACCTGGATGGGCACCAACAACGGACGTTGGGAAGGCGACACGCTCGTGGTCGACGTCACGGGGCTGAATGGACTCGCGTGGTTCGACCGCGCGGGCGATTTCGGCACGGACAAACTGCATGTGGTGGAGCGCTGGACGCGCACCGATCGCGACCATCTGCAATATGAAGCCACCATCGAAGATCCCTCGGTTTTCAGCCGGCCATGGAAAATCAGCATGCCGCTCTACCGCCGGGTAGAGAAGAACGCGCAGATCCTGGAGTTCAAGTGCGTGGAGTTTGCCGAAGAACTCCTCTACGGCCAATATAAGAAGAAGTAGGTTTGCCATGCACCGACTGGTTATTTTTCTAGGGCTGGCGCTGCCATTTGCGGCGGCGTCTTTGGCGCAGCAGACGGCTCCCAAGCAATGGACGCCGCCGAAAACGCCGTGGGGCGATCCCGATCTGCAAGGCATCTGGCCCGGCAACATGGGCGTGCCTATGCAACGGCCCAAGACGATGGGCGAGCGCACCGAACTGACTGACCAGGAGTTCGCGCAGCGCGTGGCGCAGTCGCAGCGCGCGTCGGCCGCCGATGCCGTGGAATTCGCTCCCAAGGACGAAAAAATCGGCATCGGCCCGCCGTCTTACTGGACGGAGCGCGGCAAGCCGACACGGCAGGCCTCGCTTGTGATCGATCCGCCCGATGGCCGGCTGCCGCCGATGACGCCGGAAGCGAAAGCCATCCAGGCGAAGACGCCCGCCGAGTGGGCAGGCAGGGCGAATTCCTATGAGGACGTCAATCTCTATTACCGCTGCATCACCCGCGGGGCACTCGGTTCGATCATTCCGGTGGTCTATAACAACGGCAACCAGATCATCCAGGCGCCCGGCTACGTGGTGATTCGTAATGAGATGATTCACGAATCGCGCGTGATTCCGCTCGACAAGCGGCCGCATGTCGGACGGAACATCCACCTGTATCTGGGCGATTCGCGCGGGCACTGGGAAGGGAACACGCTGGTTATCGAGACTACGAATTTCACAAACAAGACCAGCGTCGGTTCCAACGGGGTCGCATATAACGGAGAAGGCGGCCGCAACAGCGAGGCGCTCCGCCTGATCGAACGGTTGACGCGCGTCGACGAGGACACGATCAACTATCAGGCGACCATCGACGATCCGCAAACATGGACGAAGCCCTGGACGATCCTGATCCCGTTGAAGCGGGACGACAAGTACCAGTTTCTGGAGTACGCCTGTCATGAAGGAAACTACGCGCTGAAGGATATTCTGAGCGGGGCCCGCAAACAGGAAGAGCTATCGCGCTAGCCAGAGCAACGGCATCAGTCCGGCTACGGCGAGCGCCGCCAGAAAGGCGAAGCTTTGCCGGCCGGTCTGGCGATCGGATAGCGAGTAGGCGTAGACGCCCTTCATGAGATTATTGCTGGCGGCGGCGATCAGAATCGCGGACGCCGCGACATTCAGCGGTGTAGTGGTTCCACCTTCCTGCGTCATCCCCATGATGAAGGGGTCCACGTCGGCGATACCCATTAGCGCGCCGAGAGAGTAAACGCCCGCACTCCCGAGATGGGTGACCGCCAGATGGGTGACGATCAGCATCGCCAGAAACAGCCCGGCGAACAGGAGGGCGGCGCGCATCTCGAGCGGATTCTTCGGCTCGAATTCGCGTTGCACCGGTTCGGTGTGCGTGTCGGGCAGGCGTGTCCAAAGCCAGCCGATCAACACCGCCGCCGCGGCCAAGACGATAAACGGCAGGCCGAGCATCATTAAGAGATTTCGATTAAATAAAGTGACCAGAACCGCCAACCGCAAGTACATCATCCCGGAGGCGATCAAGGTTGCGCCCGAAAACAGGTGGGGCCGGTTCTCGCGCGCCGCGCGCTTCGCCATTACTACCGTGGTGACGGTTGAAGAATACGCGCCGCCCAGCAGCGCAGCCAGCAGCACGCCGCCATGGCCTTTCGTCACTTTCTGAATGACATAACTGCCGTAAGAAATCGTGCTCACGGCGACGACTACCAGCCAGGTCTTTGCGGGATTGATCCGGAAGGGACCGAACTCCTGGTTTGGGAGCACCGGCAGGATCACCGCGGTTAGCAGCAGGAACTTCGTGAAGGTGAAAATCTCCTCCCCGGGAATTCGCCTGGTTAAGCCCTCCAGCGTGGCCTTCAACTCCAGCAGGAGTACGCTTGCGACGGTGAGGGTAGTGGCGATCCAGTATTGCTCCCGATAAACCAGCGCGGCGGCGACGTACGTGGTCAGAGCCGACATTTCGGTGGTCATTCCGGCAAACGCAGCGGTCTGCAGCTTGTGCCGGTAAGACATCATGAGGAACCCGGCCACGACGGCGAACCCGAGGATCACGGCAAGAATCTGGCCGCCGGCGAGGAAGGATACGGAATATGCGATGAGGCCGATCAAGGGGAACGTGCGGACGCCCCCGAAGGAATATTGCTCGTTGCCCACCTTGTGTTCTTCCCGTTCCAGACCCGTCAGGAACGACAGGAACAATACCAGCAGGATCTTCGCGCCTTCGGGCGGCAGCAGGCGATAGAAATCAGCCAGCACGATGTTTGCTTCAGGATAGCTGATTGCTCAGGGGCCAGGCTGCGCCTCGGTTTTTGGGTGGCGCAGACGATTCGCAGGCCACAAAGAACGATGGCCTGCGCTACCGTTCCAGGGGCAAGACTTCGTTCAGGGAACCTTGCCGGTAGCCTTCCAGATCGAGAGTGACGTATTGGAAGCCTAGCGCTTTGAAGATCGCGGTGAAGCGCCGCGCCATGTCGGCGGTAAGCGCTTTCGACATCTCTTCGGGCGCGATTTCGATACGGACCGTGGGACCGTTGAAACGCACGCGAAACTGGCGGAAGCCGAGCGCCTTCAGTTGCTCTTCGCCGGTCTCGACCGTTTTCACGTTTTCGATAGTCACGGGTGTTCCGTAGGGAATGCGCGAACTCAGACAAGCGGAAGCGGGACGGTCCCAGGTCGGCAGACCGGCGGCGCGCGAGAGTTCCCGGATTTCTGCTTTGGTCAAACCCGCATCGGCGAGCGGCGCGGCTACCTGATGCTTCTTTGCGGCGTTTTGTCCGGGCCGGTAATCGCCGAGGTCGTCGAGGTTGACGCCGTACAGAATATGCCGGAAGCCGCGCTGGCGGCCCAAGTCCGCGAGACGCGTGAATAGCTCGTCTTTGCAGTGGAAGCAGCGGTCGGGATTATTCTGCGTGTACGCGGGATTATCGAACTCGCGCGTTTCGATGTACTCGTGTGGAATTCGGAATTGCCTGACGAACGCTTCGGCGTCGC
>CAZKQQ010000107.1:0-22052 GCA_964554945.1 uncultured Solibacteraceae bacterium
ACTTCGGGGGGCCCTCCCCGCTTGATCGGCCCCGCGCGCGATTCCAGTCTGTTCGCCGCGAACCAGCCGGCGACCCGCGCCCGCGCTAACGCAAACCGCATTCGCGAATCCGGTCTGCCGGTCTACATTGAGGTCGGCGATAACGATTTCGTCAACGCGCACGATGGCACGGAGTTTCTCCATCGCGTACTCTGGGACCTCGATATCTCCCACGAGTATCACCTGGTGCGCGGCGGGGATCACGGCGGCTCGACTTTTCGCCCTCGCATGCGCGCCGCCTATACATGGCTAAGCGCAGTGCTTGGAACTGATCCGGCCGCGGAACTCCCCGCCGAAGATCGCGCCTTGCAAGCGATTCGCGCGCAATTGCAGCCGCTTCGCACTCAGGCCGCCATCACCGATCCCACCGCCCTTCGTCGATTCGGCATTCTGCCCCGCACGTCGGAGCAAGGGTAGCCCCGTCGAGTGATCCGCCCTCTGGAATTGTGGACGCCAAGATTGGTCGAGAATATATCGGAATCGCGACATTAGCCCTTTTTCGGGTTGCGGCGGTCCGCCCGACATTCGATATAATCGACGGTCCGCTTCACACTTCTCATCAACGTTAACGGAGAAATAAATGGCAAATGTCGGCGCAGTAGGATTGGATTGGCAGGAGCGCGTCAATTGGGACCGGTTGCGCAAATACCGGCTGGCGCGCGCACGGGAGCGCATGAAAGCCCACGGGCTCGGGGCCCTGCTGCTGATGTACGACGAGAACGTCCGCTATGTGACCAGCACCTTGACGCCTGGCTGGAACCGGCTGAAACCAGGCCTTCGGTACGCCCTGCTCTGCGGCGACGATGCGCCTGTCCTGTTCGAACAAGGCGATATCGGCCTCCACATTGAAAAGCATTCGCCCTGGATTCCCAAGGACAACATCCGCTATTCCTATGCCTGGATTAAAGGCGCGGCGGGGCCGGCATCGACCATGCAGGTCAATAAGTTCACCAACGCCATCAAGCAGGAGATGAAAAAACGCGGCGTGGATGGTATGAAGCTGGGTGTTGATTTTATCGACATCAACATGATCCGCATCTTCCAGGAGGCCAAGATCCAGTGGGACGACGGCATGAGCGCCATGATGGAAGCCCGCGCGGTGAAGAACCAGGACGAGCACGAGTGCATGCGCATGGTCGGGGCAATCGGCGACGCGGCGCATTGGGAATTCATGAAATTCCTCAAGCCCGGGCTTACCGAAAACCAGCTCACCGCTCACATCATGGAGTTCCTGTACAACATACCCGGCATGGAGGATGTGGAAGACGTCATCGTGTCGTCGGGCCTGAACACCTGGCCGAACTGGCGCAACTTTTCCGACCGCATCATCAAGCCGGGAGACATGGTCTTCATGGATTTGGCCGCGCTGACCTGGAACGGTTACAAATCGTGCTATTACCGCACGTATATGGTGGGCCGCGAGCCGAATCAGGAGCAGAAAGACTATTACGCGACCGCGCTCAAGTGGCTGTACGATTCCATCAAAGCCGTGAAGGTCGGCGCCACCACGCGCGACATCGCCTCCAAGTGGCCGTCGGCGAAGGAAGCCTGGGGTTACGACGAGGAAGACCAGGCGGCTGCCAATTTGTGGGGCCATGGTCTGGGACTGGCGCAGTATGACCAGCCCGTGATCTCGCGCATCTGGTCGCTCGACCATCCGATCGACATCAAGGAAGGCATGGTCTTCGCGCTCGAAACGCAACACGGCAAACCGCACGAGTGGGGCGTACGTATTGAAGAGATGCTGATCGTGCACAAGGACAGCGTCGAGATCGTTTCCAACTTCCCGGTCCAGCAGATCACGGTAGTCGACCCGATGCCCGGCTACTCCGATTACGGCAAGCTGCCGGGAAGGTAGCATAAGCCTCGAGCTTCTGCCCACGCGCAGCGCGGCCTGTTTGCCTATGCCAGACCTCATCCTCCCCCTTACCGCTCCTGAAGCGGCCGACGCAGGCCGCTTCGGACCCAAAGCCGCGAATCTCGCGCGACTGACTCAGGCCGGTCTACCGGTCCCGCAAGGCTTCTGCCTGGATGCCGAAGCCTACCGTACGCAACTGCGCGCGTTGAATCTGGAAGCCGACGCGCGCGGCGTCTTCAGCGCGCAGGAAAGCCCGCAAGCGCGCCGCCACGCGCTCGCCATGAAACTGGGTCTGCTCGATCAGCCCATCACGCCGGCCGTGCTCCATCCGCTGCTGGCCGCCTGGCGGGAACTGACCGCCCGCACCGGCGCGCTCAGCGTCGTTCGTTCTTCAGCCCTGGTCGAAGACCGCTTCGGTTCCAGCTTTGCCGGCCAGTTCGAAAGCTTCCTGGGTCTGGAAAGTGAAGCGGACTTCATCACCGCGGTGCGCTCATGCTGGGCTGCCCTCTGGGCCACCCGCGCGCTGCGGTATATGGCTACCCATGACATCGATCCGGCCGGCACGGCGATGGCCGTCTTGATCCAGCCCTTGGTTTCCGCCCGCGCTGCCGGCGGCGGCCTGAGCGAATCGGCCGAAGGCACCTTAATCCTCAGCGCCACCTGGGGCCTCGGCTCCGCCATCGCACAAGGCGAAGTCACCCCCGATCGCTACGAAATTTCCCGCGACGGCAAGCTTCTGAGCCTCACGCCCGGCCGCAAGGACCATCAGATCGGCTGCCTTCACCGTCGGGAACCCCAAGCGTGTCCCGTGCCTCGCGCGCAGATGATGGAACCGTGCCTCACCGAAGCGCAGGCCGTCGAATTGGGACGCCAGTTGATTCGTGTGGAACAACTCATGGGGATGCCCGTAGAGATCGAATGGGCGCTCGATGAAAACGGATTTCAGTTGTTGCAGGCGCGTCCCCTGCATGTGCAGGCCGCCGCCGTTCCCGACGCCGTCTGGGAGAACCGCCCGCGCCTCAACGGACATGCCGCCGGCATCGGCTGGGGCACGGGCCGCGCCTGCGTCATCAATTGCGAATGCGAGATCGCGCGCGTCGCCCCCGGCGATGTCTTAGTGACTCGAGTCGCCGGCCCCGCGCTCAGCCACATCCTCACGCGCGTTGCCGGCGTAGTGACTGAACGTGGCGGTAGCACCTCGCATATGGCATCGCTGGCGCGAGAGCGCGGCATCCCTATGGTGCTCGGGGTTTTGAATGCCACCGAGCGAATCCCGGACGGATCTACCGTGGCCGTCGATGGCGTCGCGGGCGTGGTACGCTGGATAAATTAGTGCCTCCCCTCATCGCAGTTACAGACTCCGTTTTTCCTAACTTGGACCCGGCTAAAAGGGTGCTGTCCCAAGTCGGCGGCGAGTTGCGCCTCGCCGCGCAGAGTACGCCGGAAGCCATTCTGGCTGTGGCCCGCGATGCCGATGCCGTGCTCACCACCTATGCCAAAATGCCCGCCCAGGTGGTCACTCAATTGACCCGCTGCCGCATCATCGCCCGGTTCGGCATTGGTGTAGATAATGTCGACATACCCGCTGCCACCAGTCACGGAATTGTCGTCACGCGTGTTCCCGACTATTGCCTGGATGAAGTCTCGGACCACGCCATGGCCCTGCTGCTGGCTTTGGTTCGCAAGATTCCCTCATCGAATGCGCGCACGCACTCCGGCCGCTGGGAGATGAAGGCCGTAACACCGATTCATCGCTTGCGCGGCACGGTTCTGGGCCTGGTGGCATTCGGACAGATCCCGCAACTGGTCGCGCCTAAGGCGCAGGCCTTTGGCATTCGCGTCGTCGCTTACGATCCCTATGTGTCGAATGAAGTCCTGGCGCGCGCCGGTGTAGAACGCGTCGAATTTGACGAGCTGGTCCGGATTTCGGATTACATTTCCATCCACACGCCGCTGATTCCCGCGACGCACCATCTGTTCGACGCGGATGTGTTCCGGCGCATGAAGCCCACCGCGTACCTCGTCAATACGGCGCGCGGGCCGATTGTCGACGAAGCGGCTCTCGCTCGCGCGCTCGACGAGAAACAGCTCGCCGGGGCCGCGCTCGACGTCATGGAGCAGGAACCGCCGGCGAATTCGCCCCTGTTCGGCCGCGATAATGTTATTCTCACTCCGCACACCAGTTTTTATTCGGAAGAATCTCTCATCGATTTGCAGACCAAAGCCGCCGAGGAAGTGCTTCGGGTCCTCACTGGAAAACCAGTGCGGAACCCCGTCAATCCCGACGTGACCAAGTCCGCGACAACCTAGCCCCCTGGAGGAATTGACTATCATGTCTCAGCAACCCTGGAAGACCGATAAATGGTTCGTCAGCCCGTGGAACTTTGATGAGGCCGTGCGCGCCGAGTTCCATTTTCCCAAGAACATTCAGATTCACGACATCACGTTGCGCGATGGCGAACAGCAGACCGGCGTCATTTTCACCAAAGACGACAAGATCCGCATCGCCGAAGGTCTGGCCGAAGCCGGCGTCCACCGTATCGAAGCCGGCATGCCCGTCGTGTCGCCGAGCGATCAGGCCGCCATCAAGGAAATCGTCAAGCGCAACCTGGGGCCGAAGATCTTCGCGTTTTCCCGCTGCATGGTCGACGACGTTAAGCGCGCTGTCGATTGCGGCGTGTCGGGCGTCGTGATGGAAGTTCCCTCCAGCCAGCACATTATTCAGTACGCGTACCAGTGGCCGCTCGAGAAGGCGATTCAGCTCTCCATCGAATCCACCGCCTACGCGCACTCGCAAGGTCTCGAAGTCGTTTTCTTCCCCATCGATTTCACCCGCGCCGACATGAAGTGGGTGCTCGATCTGATCCTGCGCGTGGCCAACGAAGGCCACATGGACGCGCTGGCGCTCGTCGATACATTCGGCGTCGTCTCCCCGCACGCCATGCAGTATCTCGTGCGCCAGGTGAAAGCTCGCGTAAACAAGCGCCTCGAAGCGCACTTCCACATGGATTTCGGGATGGGTGTCGCCAACACCATCATGGCCGTCGCGGAAGGCGTCGAGGTGATTCATTCCACCGTGCTCGGCCTCGGCGAGCGCGCCGGCAACGTCCCCATGGAAGAGACCGCCATGGCGCTGCTCACCTTGTACGGCATCGATATCGGTCTGAAGTACGACAAGCTCTACGGCCTGGCGCGCCTCGTGCAGGAACTCTCCGGCCATGCCGTGCCAAGCAACCGCCCGGTTGTCGGCGATGCGCTCTTCCAGATCGAATCTGGCATCATTGCAAGCTGGTTCCAGAACTGCGGCCAGGAGCATCCGACGGAATTGTTCCCGTACCGTCCTGACGTCGTCGGCCAGCCGCCCGCGAAGGTCGTATTCGGCAAAGGCAGCGGCATCGATTCCGTCAAAAACGGCCTGAAAAAGCTCGGTGTCGAGTTCACGGAAGACGAAGCCATGCAGGTCGTGGTAGCCGTAAAGGAATTCTCGCTGCAGCACAAGCGTCTCCTCACCGACGCCGAATTCCGCACCATCGTGGCCAAAACGTTGCCCAATCGCGTCACCGCGCAAGCCGCGGTCTGAACTTCCGGGGCCTTGTTCACAGAACCGCGGCCGTCAGCGAGCCGCGTCACCACAGTTTTAGAAACCGCCTCATACGAGGGCTCGTCTGAAGTACTTTATACCGAGCCCTCGTATGTATAAGTCCCCAGTTTTCCTTGTGTGTCTCGCCCTCATCCTTGCCCTGGCGGCGATATCGCAGCCGAATCGGATTTCCGGACGAATCACCGCTGGTCAGCGCATCCGGTTAGCCGGCAATCTCCATCCCAAAGCATTGCCGGAGAATGACCAAGGTCCGGTGGATCCGAATCTCCAGCTGTCGCGCGTCACCATCGTACTGCAACCTTCCGCCGCCCAGCAGGCCGCGCTCGATCAACTGCTGCGCGATCAGCAGGACCCGTCTTCCCCGAATTACCATCACTGGCTGACGCCCGAGGAATACGCGGATCGCTTCGGCGTGAGCCAAAACGATGTGAACCAGATGGTGGCCTGGCTGAAAAGCCAGAACCTCACGGTGGCGGGAGTTTCTCGCGGCCGCGACTGGATCGCCGTCAGCGGATCGGCATCCACGGTCGAACAGGCGTTCGATGTTCCCATCCATCATTATCTCGTGAACGGAAAAACGCATTTTGCGAATGCGTCGGAACCATCCGTTCCCGCGGCGTTGAAAGGCATCGTAGCCGGCATACGGGGTCTCAATAATTTCCGCCTGAAGCCCGCCTCGAAGCCGCGGAGCTTGCCTCCGAGCGTCGCGCAGCCCCAATACAACAACGCGAACGTGTGCGGCGGCCACTGCTTGGCGCCCGACGATGTGGCGAGGATTTATAATTTGACGCCGCTTTTTGATTCGGGCCTCAACGGCGCCGGTCAGAAAGTTGCCGTGGCCGGCCAGACCCAGATCCGCCTCTCCGATATTCAACAGTTCCGCACTGTCTTCGGTCTGCCGGCCAATGATCCTCAGGTGTTGCTGGTACCCGGAACAGCTGACCCCGGCATAGTATCCGGCGATTTAAGTGAAGCAGATCTGGATGTAGAGATGGCCGGCGCCGTCGCCCGCAATGCGACCATCGTCTACGTCTATTCCTCCGACGTGATGACGTCCGCTCAATATGCCATCGACCAGAATCTGGCGCCAGTCCTTAGCATCAGCTACGGCGATTGCGAAACAGCGTATGCTCCGTCCGACGTGGCCCAGTTGCAAGCCATGGCACAGCGGGCGAGCGCGCAAGGGATCACTTGGTTCGCGGCTTCCGGAGACAGCGGGGCCACCGATTGTGTCGGCGGCGGATTTCCCGGAGCCGACAGTATCGCTTCCGTGGATCTGCCGGCCGGGGTGCCCGGAGTGACCGGCGTGGGCGGTACTGAGTTGAATGAAGGCGCTGGCAATTACTGGAGTTCGACAAATACCGCGACCAATGCCTCGGCGCTCTCCTATATTCCGGAGATCGCCTGGAATGACACCGCCGGTGACGGGTCGCCGTCCGCGAGCGGTGGCGGCCGCAGTACTTTATTTGCCAAGCCGTCCTGGCAGACAGGCCCTGGAGTCCCGGGGGACAACGCGCGTGACGTGCCCGATATTTCCCTATCGGCCTCCGCGGATCATGACGCCTATCCTATCTTCACCAGCGACTCGTCGGAATGCGGCGCAAGACGTGCCACCCCCACTCAGTGCGAAGTTGCCTTTGGCGGCACATCCGTTGGCGCGCCGTTGTTTGCCGGCATGGCGGCTCTGCTGAACCAGTGGGTAGTTTCCAAAGGTGTGCAGGCGGCCCCCGGCTTGGGAAATATCAATCCAATGCTGTACAACCTGGCGCAGACTGCTCCTGCCGCATTCCACGACGTCATAACCGGGGACAACATTATTAATGTCACCTGCACCGCCACACGACGGAACTGCACGCCCGGTCCGGTTGGTTATGCCGCCGGACCGGGCTATGATTTGGCGACCGGCCTGGGGTCAGTGGATGCCGGCGCGCTCTTCACCGCCTGGCTCACCGGCGCTGGAGGGCAAAATCATTCTTCCGGCAGCACTCCGGCTCCCTCTATCAGCGCGATCGGCAACGGCGCATCCTACCGGCAGGTGTACGCGCCAGGCATGATCCTGACGATTATGGGATCGCAACTGGCCTCCACCGCGCTCCCGGCCGCCGGCCCCCCCCTTCCGCCGCAACTTGGCGGCGTGACCGTCACGATCAATGGCGTGCCCGCTCCTCTATGGTATGTTTCGCCAACCCAGCTGAACGTACAAATTCCGTACGAGACGCCGATCAATACCAGCGTGACACTGACGGTGACGAATAACGGCCAGAGCGCCGCCACGACGTTCATCGCGGCTGCCGCAGCTCCCGGAATCTTCACCGATACTCAGGGCGCGCCCGTGCCATTTACCAACGCCGCCCGCGGTCAGACCGTGACCATGTACGTCACCGGCGCCGGCGCAGTATCTCCGGGCATTCTGGATGGGGCCGCACCGGCAACCGGCACGCCGCTCAATGCCCTTCCCCGGCCGATGCAGAATACGAGTGTCACGGTTGGCGGAGTCGATGCCCCGGTCGCGTTCGTGGGCATTCCCTGGGGATTGGTTGGCGTGCTACAGATCAACTATCAGATACCCGCGACCGCGCCGCTCGGTCCGCAGCCGGTGGTGTTCAAGGTAGGCAATGTGCCCAGCAACCCGGCGACTCTGACAGTCACGCAGCCGTAGTGGCGAATGTCGCCGTTGCCTATTCCGCCCGATTTTTCCCGCTCCGCAACTAGTCCTCGACAAATCGGGCTGACCGGTTCCTGCTCAGCCAGAGCCATAGGCTAACGCCGACCATCGGCGTCACCGCCACAAGCCAGAAGATTTCCGCAAAACGCTGCTGATCGAACCAGCGGCCCAACACCGGCAGAATGACCGCAGCCACAGCTGACCAGGCGCCCGAAGCCGTTCCGCCCGCCAGCGCCGTCTTCTCCCGCGGATACATCCGAGCTCCCGTGCGCAGCGCCACCATTTGGAACCCGCCGGTGACAAACATCGACCAGAAGAACAACAACAGCGCAATTGCGGGCGAGGCGGTCCACGGCACCGCCGCGATCGGAAGACAGAGAACGGCCAGCAGGAAAAACAGAGCGGTCGGACGGAGGCTGTTCGGTGCAAACCGGTCCGCCGCCCAACCCCAGAAGAAATAGCCAAGTTCCCAACCGAACGGAGGAATCCACAGAACTTTTCCGAGATCGCCTTCGGGAAAATGTAGCACGCGGTTCAGATACAGCGGGCTGAAGTACAAGACCGGTCCGATGGCGATAGCCCCCAGCGCATAGCTGGTCACCAGCGCCCAAAAGCGCCTCTCGAACGGATTGGGCCATGCCATCCGCTCCGGCTTTCGCGCCGGGGGACTCAAATACGGCGGCCGCGCCACCCCAGTCCACAACAGCAGCCAGGCTACGCCCAGCGCCCCCGAGAAAAAAAACGCCGACCGCCAGCCGTAGTGCACGGCAATCGGTACCACCACCAGGGGCGCCAGGATCGCGCCGAGCGATCCACCGCTGTAGGAAACGGCGAGGCCGCGCGAGTGCCGGTTCGGCGGCAGCGAATCCATTGATGCGCGCAGTCCGCCGGGAAACGTCGCGCCTTCCCCTAAGCCCAGCAACGCGCGCGCGGCGGCGAATCCCAGAAATCCCGCCATCCACGCATGCGATGTGCTGGCAATCGTCCAGATCGTGACCGCCGCCACCATGCCCATGCGCAATCCAACGTAATCCAGGATTGAGCCCCATAATGGATTCGCGATCATGTACGCGATCGAAAACGCCGAGACCACCTCGCCATAACTCTGCGCGGTAAGGCCGGTGTCTCGCAGGATCATCGGCGACAGCACCGCCAGGATCTGGCGGTCCACATACGAGAGCCACGAGCACAGCATCATCGTGATGCTGGCCACCCAGATCCGCCAGCCTGCGGCGGGGCGCGCGGGCTCGACGGAGACGCCGGCACTCTGGCTCAACGACATTGCCTTCGATGCTACCATGCGGCCCTGGGTGAGCCGATGATGCCGCAGGCTTCCACCGGGTGTACTCTAGACAAGATGACTCGCATCACCCGCCGGGGGTTCGTTCAAGGTGCGGCCGTGCTTGCGCCTGCGGCGGCGCAGCAGAACCTGACCGCTCTCCGGGACTCCTTCGATTTCGTGGTCGCTGGAGCCGGCCACAACAGTCTCGTTTGCTCCGCATACCTGGCCCGCGCCGGCTATCGCGTCCTTGTTCTCGAAGGCCGCCCCACCATCGGCGGCGGCTGCAAGACCGCTGAGGTCTGTCTGCCGGGCTTCAAGGAAGATCTCTGTTCGTCGGTTCACGGCGGCATCCAGAACAATCCGCTGCTGCGCAACCACGAACTCCCCTTGCGCGAGTATGGCCTCGAATATCTCGAGCCCGACCCGGTTATGCACATCCCGTTCCTCGACGGCGTATCCATCACGGTCTGGCGCGATCTCGACCGCACCTGCGAGTCGATCGCGAGATTCTCCAGAAAAGACGCGGAGACCTTTCGACGCCTCGTGCCCGAATTCCGGAATGCCGCCGCGGGATCCCGTGCCGGTTACTGGCAGCGCCTGAACGCAATGTCCGGCTACGATGCGGCTTGCGTCGTGTTCGAAAGCCGCTATCTCCGCGCCGCGTCGCTGGCGTGCGGCCATTTCGGCGGCGTCCCGGGCGGCGATTTCGGAACCGGGAACCAGGCATTTTCGTTGATGGGCCAGGTGCTCAGCGGCCGGCCGATCGCGAAAGGCGGTTCCGGCATGTTGAGCGTCGCGCTGGGCCGCTTCATCGAAGCGAACCATGGCACCATCCTGACGAACAAGCCGGTCGCGCGTCTCATCGTCGAGAATGGCAAGTGCGCCGGCGTGGAGTGCGCGGATGGCACCGAATACCGCGCCGGTAAGGGAGTGGTGTCCACCATCCACCTCAAGCACATCGTAAATATGGCTCCGCGCGAATTATGGGGCGAAGAGTTCACTCGAAACCTCGAAGCGTTTCAGCCGGAACACGCCATGTTTTCGTTCCATTACGCCACGTCGGCGCCGCCGCAATATCCGCTTGCGGGCGGCGGCTCCATCTCGACTGTAGAAGCCGCCCTTATGGAGAACCCGGATAGCGTCCTGCTGATGAACTCCGATAACGCGCGTGGCGAGTTGCGCCTGGATGACATTCCGCTGCAGATCGTGAGTCCCTCTGTCGGCGACGCCAGCCGTGCGCCAGCCGGATATCACACCGTCAAAATCGAAGGCACATTGCCCTACGCTCTGAAGGAGGGTCCGAAGCATTGGGATGACGTGAAGGAACACGTCGCCGATACACTATTCAGCCGGCTGCGGCGAGTGTCTCCGAACCTGAAACCCGATACGATCCTCGCCAGCTTCCTCGAAAGCCCGCTGGATATCGAGCGCATGAATCCGGCCATGTGGCGCGGCAGCGCGCATCACGGCGACCGGCGCGTTCCCCAGGCCGCCCCCTACAAGATGCCGATCCCCGGCCTCTACCAGACAGGAGCTTGCACGGCTCCCGGCGGTTCCATCACTGGAATGCCGGGCCGCAATGCCGCGTCCGCCATTCTGAAAGATTTCGGAAGCAGTCTGGAAGCCGTGGTTGGGAAACAAGGATAGGGCCGGGGATGAAACCGAAATGGCAATTGTGGGCGAGGCTGTTGCTTCTGGTCTGGACGCTCGAGGCGCAGCCCGCTCAACCGGTGCAGAGCGCGCGGCAGGAGGTTCGCAACAACATCGTGACGCCTCCGGCGCCCGCGCAGCCTCTCCCTTACAGCCATAAGGTTCACGTTGCGCAAGGCGCGCAATGCCGGATGTGCCATACCAATCCCGATCCCGGAAACCAGATGACCTTTCCAGCCACCAGCACCTGCATGTCATGTCACGCCACAATTGCTCGGGAACGGCCGGCCATCCTCAAGTTGGCCGAGTTCTCGAAATCCGGCCAACCAATCCCGTGGGTGCGTGTTTATCAAGTGACGCCGGGGGTCACCTGGTCGCATCGGGCGCATCTTCAGGCAGGCATGCAATGCGTGATGTGCCACGGGGACGTAGGCCAGCTTGATTCCATGGCAGAAACCACCGCGGTTCCCGCCATGGCGGCGTGCATCAGCTGCCACCAGGCACACAACGCCAGGACCGCCTGCGCCACGTGTCACTCGTGGCCCAGCCCGTGAGCGAACTACGTGCGGGCGTCATCGGCCTCGGCATCATGGGTGGCGCGTTCGCGCGGCACCTTGCGGCAGCAGGTGTGCGCACTTTCGGATACGACCCGATTGCAGCTCAGCTGGATGCTTTGGAAGCCGTGGGAGGCCGCCGCTGCCTGTCCTCGCGCGCCGTCGCACACGAAGCGGATTTGCTGATCACCTCGCTGCCGCACACGAGCGCCCTGGAGGAGGTCTTGTCTGGATCGCGGGGCATTTTGGCGGAGCACCGTCCCGGTTTGCTCGTTATCGAGACCAGCACGCTTCCCTTGGAGGCGAAAGAAAATGCCCGCAGGCGATTGGCGGAACAGGGCATCGCCATGCTCGATGCGCCGATCAGCGGCACCGGCTCGCAGGCGCACGCCAAAGACATCACCATCTTCGCCAGCGGCGATCGCCCCGATTTCGAGCGTGCCCGGCCTCTGCTCTCGCACATCGCTCGGTCGGTCCGCTATGTGGGCGCGTTCGGCGCCGGATCGAAACTCAAGTACATCGCCAACCTGCTGGTGGCCGTGCACATCGTGGCCGCAGCGGAGGCGCTGGCCTTAGGAGAAAAAGCCGGATTCGATGCCAACGAGCTGGTCGACTTGCTCGCCAACAGTGCGGCCACCTCCCGCATGCTCGAAGTCCGCGGCCCGGGCATGGCAGCCGGCTCTTACGCCACTCCCATGATGAAGGTGGATGTTTTTCAAAAGGATCTGAACCTGATCGCCGAATTCGCAGCCCACGCCGGAGCGGCAGTGCCGCTCTTCCGCGCCAGTGTGCCCTATTTCGCCGAGCTCTCCGCGCAGGGCATGGGCGGGTATGACACGGCCGCGGTCATCGCCATTCTCCGCCGGAAACCGGCGTCATTATAATGGTTGATCCCGGACAACGGGAGGAGAGCATTCATGAATAGAATTTGGATAGCCGCGACGTTACTCGGTTTCTGGGCCGCGCTGGGGTTGACGCAAACTATCGACGAACTGATCAACGACGGCAAGAACACCGAAAACGTCACCACCCAGAGCATGGGCTACGACCGCAAGAGCTACAGCGCGCTTGCGCAGATCAATAAGTCGAATGTGAAGCGCCTGGTGCCCATCTGGAACGCGAGCGTCATGAATGACCAGGGGGAACTGGCGGCGCCGACGATTTACAACGGCGTGATGTACGTCATCAATGGTAAATGGACATTCGCCATTGACGTGGAAACCGGCAGGCAAATCTGGCGCACACAGGTAGAACTGGAAGCCGGAATCCGCCGAACCGCGTTTCATCGAGGCGCCGCGACCATCTACAACGGCAAGCTCTTTCGCGTAACCATCGACAATCATCTTTTGGCGCTGGATATGAAGACCGGCGCGCCGGTTTGGAACCAGAAATTCGCCGATGCCGCGGATGGATACTATGCAACGGGCGGACCGATTGTCGCCAACGGCGTACTGATTTCCGGTGTGGCCGGCGGTGAGTCCACCACCCGCGGATTTCTCGACGGCTGGGATCCGGACACCGGCAAGAAATTGTGGCGCCGGTACACCATTCCCGCGCCTGGTGAGCCAGGATCGGAGACATGGCCCAAGAATGGCGATGCCTGGTCCCAGGGCGGAGGGCCCACGTGGCGCTCCGGGTCGTACGATCCGCAACTCGACCTGGTCTATTGGGGGACGGGCAATGCGGAGCCGTATGATCCCCGGCCTCGCCAGGGCCTCGACAGCTTGTTCACCAACAGCGTGCTGGCGATCCGTCCGAAGACCGGCGAAGTCGCCTGCTATTTCCAGTACACGCCGAACGATGTCTACGACGTCGACGCTACCGACGAGCAGGTGCTGGCCGATATCCCGGTGAACGGCCAGCTTCGGAAGGTGATGATCCAGGCGAACAAGAACGGATTCCTCTACGTGCTCGACCGGACTAACTGCAAATTTATCGCCGCGCACGCGCTCGTCAAAATCAACTGGGCCTCAGGGGTTGATCCGGCCACCGGGCGCCCGATTTTGACAGACATCTATAAGCGATTCACAGCCGGCGAGGAAGTGGAGGTCTTCCCCTCGCGCGGCACCAACGCTGTGCCGATCGCATTCAATCCGAACACGGGCCTGATTTACGCGAGTACGTGGAATGTTCCGAGAATCCAGAAACTCTCCACTCCCAAGCCGCCGGTCAAAGGCGGGGAATCGACCGGCGTCACCGCAAGATTTCCGCAAATGAACGAGAGCGATGTCTTCGGGCACTTTACAGCCATAAACCCGCTTACCGGCGAGAAGAAATGGGAGATTCCGTTGACCGGGATGCCCAGTTCCGCGGGCATGCTCGCCACCGGCGGCGGTCTGGTGTTTACCGGCAAACTCACCGGCGAGGTTATCGCGCTCGACCAGGACACCGGCAATACGCTCTGGGAGTTCCGCACCGGATCGAGCATCAATTCAACCGCGATTACCTATACCCACAAGGGCAGGCAGTATGTCACGATTGCCTCCGGACTCGGCGGCACGCTGGCCACTCGGTATGCGGGCCGCAAGGTGCCGACCGGCGGCTCGGTATTGACCTTCGCGTTGATTCAGGAGTAAGGCGTTATGTCTGAGCCAATACCTGTTGCCGAAATGCAGAAGCGCATCGCCCGCTTCCGTGAGCTGGTTCCAATCCCACACGGCTTCCTCGACACCGTCATCCCGGGACACGCACGAGACGTGTTCAACGTAATCGGTCATGGCGTCACCGAAGACCCGGCGGGAGCGCCGGCCATCGCCGACGCGCGCGATTTCAACTTGACTTACGTTCGCGCGGAGCCAGGCAATGGAGCCGCGCTGCACGATCACGAAACCGTCGAAGTGTTTATCCCGCTCACCGGTCGTTTCGCGATCCTCTGGGGCGGCCACGGCGAGCACGAAGTCGAACTCGGCCCATTCGATGTGATCTCGGTCCCGCCCGGCGTCATGCGCGGTTTCCGCTGTGTACATCACGAAGCCGGCTATTTGATGGCGATTCAGGGCGGTACGGATCCCGGCCGTGTCACCTATGCCGACCAGGTAATTGCTCGCGCGAAAGAAGTGGGCGTAACGTGTCAGACGCCCCAAGGAACCAAAGCATGAAAAACACCGCACTCAATCGCAGATCTTTTCTCAGCGCCGCCGCAGCCGGCCTCACCGGCGCCCTGGGCGCGAAGGCCCAGGTAACCGGCCTCACGCCCGGCGGCGGCGGCCCGCCCTTCCGCCTCCCCATGGGCGCTCTCGATTTCCTCGACAAAAAGACTTACATGCACAACATGGAAGTCATCTGCCACATATCCGGCTCGACCATCGCCGGCGGCGAACCGCTGATGGCAATGTGGGCTCGGGGCAAGCAGCGCCTGCTTCCCGCCAACGGCGGCTTCCTCGACGTCAGTGATCCGAAGAATCCGGCTGTGATGAACAAGAACGTCGTCCGCGGCCCTGGCGCAGTAGTTTATCGCACCGACCTCAAAAAGTGGATCATGATGTGCACCGCCGCCACGCCGCTCACTTCGGCCACTCCCGAATTCCCCGACGGCCAGTACGACAAGCCGCTGCGCGACCGCGTCGTCGGCTTCAAAGGTCTGCGCGGCATCCGCAACTACGACATCACCAACCCCGCCAAACCCGACCTGCTCGAGGAATACAGCACCGGTGAGAAGGGCAATGGCACGCATCACAATTTCTACGATGGCGGCAAATACGCCTATCTCGATTGCGGCTGGGACGATCAGCTTCGCCTCGAGAACCATCAGCGCCCTTTCAGCAATGCCATCATGATCGTCGACATGTCCGATCCCGCGAAGGTCAAGGAGGTCTCGCGCTGGTGGGTTCCCGGCCAGCGCATCGGCGAAGAAGCCGAATACAAGAAGTACGTATTCGCGGGCGACCGGGCTTCCTGGACCGGCAATCACGGCGCCGTCAGTGTGCCGACCCGCGTCGAGGATGGCGGCAAAGTCGGCTATGCCGGCTTCGGTGCGTTCGGCATGTACGTGATGGACCTGAGCGACATCACCAGGCCCAAGCCGTATGGAAAAGTGCAGTACGAGTTCAATGCGATCGGCACCATCCCATTCCACACCTGCTATCCGGTCACCACCGACGCCGCGCATCCGCGTCTGCAGAACATCGTGGTCGCCACGCACGAGGCGCTCGAAGCCGATTGCCGCGAGGTCTATCACACGCCTTATGTGGTCGATGTGAAAGATCCGCGTAATCCCAAGATCATCGGCTTCTTCCCGCGTCCGCAAGCCCCGTCCGGCGCGCCTTATACCGACTTCTGCTTCTCCCGCGGCCGCTTCGGCTCCCACAATACGCAATGCTGGCTGGCCCCCGGTACCGCGAAGCCGCAGATCATAGCCATCGCGTACTTCAATGCCGGCGTCCGCATCTTCGATATTTCCAACCCCACCGCGCCCAAAGAGGTCGCCTGGTTCGTGCCGCCGCACGAAGGCGAGATCAACGATTACGACAGTTGGTGGCGAGGCATGACCGAAAACGTCTTCGTCGAGTGGGACCGCAATCTAATCTGGATCGGCAACCACGAAGGCAGCTACTGCCTGTCGTGTCCCGCGCTTGGCAAACCGGTGCTGGAACCACGCAAGGTCGACAAATGGTCCATCGCCCATTGCAACGTAGGCTGGGACTCTCAGACTCCTACGGCGTTCTATTTTGGCCGCGGCCTTAGCCGGATGGCATAGACGATATGATCGAACGCCTTGCACTCATTGGCGCGCTCGCCGTCGCCAGCCTCGCCGCCGACCCATTTCCTTCCGGCTGGGCCGCCGAGCACATGAAGCCCGTTGGCTACAGCGGCCTGAACGGCCACGGCGGCGCCTTTAAGATCGTGGTACGGCACACCGGCGACAAGTGGTACGCCTATCTCGGTCACTTCTGGGAATCCGGCTGGATCATTCTCGACGTCACCGATGCTCCTAATCCCAAGTTCGTCAAATTCGTTCCCGGGCCCGACAATACCAACACCTACCAGGTCGAGCTCCACGACAACATCCTGATCACGGCACTGCAACAGCGGCCCACAAATTGGGGTGGCGATCCGAAACGTCCGAACGACGAGGGCGCGCTCATCTGGGATGTCAGCGACCCCGTGAATTGGAAGTTGCTCTCCCACTGGAACACGGGCGCCAACGGGATCCATCGCATTGGCTATCCGGGCGGCCGCTATTTCAACGCGGCCGCCACCATGCCGGGCTTTCGCGGCCAGATCCTCGTGTTCGTTGACATCAGCGACCCGAAGAATCCCAAGGAAGCCGGCCGTTGGTGGATGCCCGGCCAGAAAGAGGGCGAGACTCCGGCGCGGTCCGATATTTCCTTCCACGGCCCCGCCATCATCACCGGCGACGGCAACAAGGCCTATGTTGGATACGGCCGCTCGGTGGTGATCCTCGACATTCACGACATCTCGAAGCCAAAGCAGATCGGCGAGCTGACCATCAGCCCGCCCTTCGGCGGTTTACCGGCGCACGATGTATTGCCTATCCCCGGAAAGCCGCTGCTGTTCCTGCACGGCGAAGCCACCGGTGGCGGCGACCAGCCGGACGGCACGCCCCGGGCCTGCACCTCGCCGCTCACCATTGCCGCCATGATCGACATTCAGAACGAAACGCGTCCGCGGCTAATGTCGGTCTTCCCTACTCCGGTCCCGCCCAAGAACGTTCCCTACACCGACTTCTGCGACAAGGGCGGCCGCTTCGGCCCGCACAATACCAATCTCGAATATCACTTGCCTGACGTCGAGAAGCAGGGCGACCTGATCTATCTGACCTACTTCAATGCCGGGCTGCGCCTCTACGACATCAAAGATCCTCGCCTGCCGAAGGAGGTGGCCTGGTTCATTCCGCCGCCGCCTGCGAAGCGCTACGGCCTCCTGCCCTATGACAAACTCGTCAGCCAGACCGAGGACGTTCTCGCGGACACGCGCGGCAACATTTATATCACCGATAAGAACTGGGGACTTTTCATCATCCGGCGCTCGAATTAGCGCGCCGGACAAGTTGTCCTGCAAATGGACAAAGTGACCGGGCCAGGTGCCTCGATGGCCGCCTCGGAGCCGTTTTTACAACTACTTACAGAGTAGTTAACAATGGACACGTCCGTGCGATAGGAACAGGCGAGCGTAATCGCATGGGCCTCCTAATCCTCCTGATCCTTGTTGCGTGCTGTGTGGCTGGCTCGGTGGTTGCGCTCGCTGTGAGCAAGGTGGCGTCGCCCAAGTCGGCTCATCCGGTGACGGCCGAATGGATCGAGGAGCTATCCATCGAGCGCTATCGGCCGATGTTGCGCCTGCTCGATGACCGCGATGTGCGTGCGCTGCTGCGCAAGCCCGGCATCCCGCCGGAAAAGGTTGCGCAATTCCGCCATGAGCGCTGCCGGATCTTCCAGAAATATTTGAGACGTCTGAACGCCGACTTCGCCAGCGTTTGCTGGGCGCTGAAGGTCATAATGATGCAGTCGCAAGTCGACCGGCCCGACCTCGCCGGTACGCTCCTTCGCGCTCAGATCCGTTTTGCGCTAGGCGTCCTCTCGGTACAGTCGCGATTGCTGTTATACGAACTCGGCATCGGCACCGTCGATATCAGCAATCTCCTGACGCTATTCAACTCCATGCGTCTTGAGCTACGTTCCCTGACGCCCGAATCGGCCGTCTGGGGATCTTAGTAGCGGTAAAGGCTCCTGCCTTGCGCAGGCGCACAGCGCCGGACACAGAACCGCGGCCATCAGAGAGCGGCCTCAGCTCAGAACATCAGCTTCAGTCCCAGTTGAATTGATCGCGCGGCGCCGCTCCCGACTTCCGGATTCGAAATCTGCACGTCAGGCGTTGCGCGCGAGCTGCCCAGCAGGGGATTCGTCCGGCTTGCCGGATTACCGTTCACCGCAGGCGTGTATTGCGTCTTATTGAGGATGTTGAACACCTCGAACCGGAACTGCCCGCTCAGCCGCTCGGTGAATTTGGTGTCCTTCGTGAGCGACATGTCCAGCAGCTTGAGACCCCGGCCGCGGAACAGGTTACGCGCGCCCGTCCCATAAGTTCCGAGGGCCGGCGGAAGCAGCATTGATCCGCCCTGAGCCCAGCACCCGTATTTGGAGAGCGCGCTCGAATACGTGTATCCGGGATACTGCGGGGCGCGGCTGCCATCCAGGGCTGCGGCCTTGGCGACGCAATCTGTGTTCGTTGCCCCCGCGAAGAACGGCACGGTGCTATAGCCCAAGCCGCTAAATGACGAAGGGCTGCCGTAGAAATTCCACGAATCCTGTCTTCCGCCGACCCCGCTGATATCGTCGGTCGTGTCGACCGCGCTCCATGGCAGCGCGCTTTGGATATTCACCACTGAATTGAGCCTCCAGCCCTGCAGCAGATGGGCGAAGCTCTTCTTTTCCGGCAAAGCATAACTCGCCGACAGCGTCATACGATGCCGCACATCGTCGAGGCTGCTGGAGTAGTCCTGCCTCACGTTGAACAGGTTCGACGGAAGGATTGCGCCGTTCCAATCGCCGCTCGCCTCATCCAGCGCATGCGCCCAGGTGTAGCCGAGAAGATACGAGAAGCCATGCCAGGGCCGCTGTGTCAACGTAACCTGTAATCCGTTGTAGTTGCTGAAATCCTGGTTGGAAACCATATTGATGTTCGACAAGTACGGGAATTTGTTGAAGTAAGGCCGGTTCAGATTCTCGCAAGTGGCGCTGGCCGATGCCGCGGCAATCTGCGCGGGGGCATACGGCGTGTTGCATCCGGCGCCCGTCAGCCATCCCGCGCTGGGTTGTGGAGCGTTGACGTCGTTGAGGCCGACCAACCCCGTGCCATGCGTCCCTACATACGCCACCTGCAACGACAAATCATTGGAAATCGCGCGCTGCAGGCTGAAGTTCCACGACGTCGCGTAAGGTCTGCGCAGGTTCGGATTGACTCCTGTGATGGCGCACGGCTTGTTATTCGGCGCGGCATTCAACGGCGAATCGCACCGCACCTGCCCCGTGTTGGGAAAAACTGGACCCGCGACGCTCCAGTTCACGCCCGACGTGTATTGAATGCTCGCTGTATTGATATCGCCCGGACCCTGTACGCCATTTAACAGCGCCCCGGTAGGAATTGCATTCACGCCCAGAGCGGAAACCCCTTGCTGGGAAACGAACACGTTGAATCCTTCCATCACGTAAATGATGCTGGCGCCGCCTCGCACCACCCACTTTTGTCTGCCTCCGATATCCCAGGCAAAGCCCAGCCGCGGCGAGAAATCGTTAGTGCGCCGCCAGAGCGAATCAACGCCCTTGCCGAGTTGTACGAATCCCGTGGCGGAGTTCGGATCGAAATTCGCCAGCAGATTATTCGCTTCTTTGATTGGCGTCACCGTCTCGTAGCGCAAGCCGAAATTCACGGTGAACTGATTCGTAATTCGCCAGTCGTCCTGCGCAAATCCCGCCGTGGCCCACTCGTGAATACTCCTCGCCGGCTGGCCCTGCAGAACCGACGGCGGAGTCGCCGGGTTGAGTGTCCCCGTCAGAAAATTGGTCAAGCTCGTAAAGTTGAAACTGCCGCGCGTTCCCGAGTAGGTGCCGCCGTTATAACTCAGATGCCGCTGCTCAACACCGAACTTGAACGTATGCCGGCCGCGAATGTACGACACGTTGTCGATGATCTGCGCCGTCCAGTCCGGGCCCTGAATCTTCGGAAACGTGCTGCAGCAGCCCGTCACGCTGAACGGATTAATCGTGATTGAGGGGAAGCCGCAATTCGCAGGCAGCCCCGCGCCCGTCAGCGAAGAATTCGAATTCATGCCGGAAAGGTAGCCGTAATCGGGATGCGCTACCACGCAGTCACCTGGATAGCTGAGCTGGTTTTCCCGGTTGAACCCTCCGCGCAGCTCATTCACCACCGAGGAAGTCGGCAGCGATGTCCAGTGCGCCCCCATCACCATCGACTTGGCGTGCGTGAATGTCGACCAGTAATCCTGGGCGGCGGCATTGTTCTGCGGTCCCAGTCCTTCGTAGTTGCCGATGAAGTATTCCCCCGAAATAGTCTGCTTCGACGTGAGGTGATAGTCCACCTTCGCCAGCCCGTTATGAAGATTCGCCGTTCCGATCGGAGCCACCGAGTACGAAACCGTATTGCGGTCCTGGAACACGCCTGTGTTGCTCGGATCTTTGGCGCAATTGCCGGCGCCGTTGTACACGAGGCCCGCCATTTTCAGGCTGAGGTCTTTGGGAGGCGTGCCCGCCGGCAGCGCGTTGCAGGCATCCAGCACGCTCTGCCCGGCATTGCCCAGCGGAGCGCGGGTCGGTAGCGTGAGCGATCCCGATGGCGCGCCAATTGTGTTGCGCTGCCCTTCGTATCCGCCCAGGAAAAACAGCCGGTCTTTCTTGATCGGGCCGCCGACCGTCCCGCCAAAATCTTCGATCTCCGTTACCTGCTTCGGCGAGCCGGCCTGAATGAACGGATTTCGCGCGTCCATCGAATCGCTGCGTCCGAAGGCATAGCCCGTGCCATGCAGCGTGTTATCCCCGGACCGCAATCCCACGTTCACCACCGCGCCGGGCTTCCAGCCGTACTCCGCCTTCGGAACCTGCTGCGTATTGAACTCTTGGATCGCATCGATCGGCACGATCGAAGTCGCATCGCCGAAGATCGGCGTGGCGTTCACCACGCTCTGCGACGAAAACCCTTCGACGGTATCCATGCCGTTCAGAATGTATACATTGTGCTCGCGCCGCATGCCGTTGGAGCTGAGGCTCCATTTGCCGCTTCCCGGCGCGAGATACGTGCCCGGTCTTAGTTCCAGCAGCTTTTGGAAATTGCGTCCTTGCACCGGCAGATCGAGAATCAATTGATTGCTGATCGTGCCGCCGAGCACTCCGTTAGTGGTTTCCACCGGCGCCAGGTCCGCGGCTACCGTGACCTGCTCGGTTTGCGAGCCCGGTTGCACCTCGAGATCCACGCGATATTCTTTGCCGACTTCGACCACGATATTCTGTCGCTCCGTGGCCTTGAAGCCCGGGTATTGCGCCTTCACCGTATACGTTCCCGGCGTCAGCTCCGGTGCGTTGTAGGCTCCGCCCTGATCCGTCGTCAGCGTTCGGACCGTACCCCGTTGCGTGTCCGTCACGGACACGGTGGCGCCCGAAAGAATACCGCCGGTTTGATCCGTGATCGCTCCCGTAATCCTGCCGGTGCTGCCGCCCTGGCAGAATGCGGAAACCGCAAGCAGGAGCGGCAAACCCACTCCCAAAACCTCTTTCCATGCCCTCGTTACGCTGGCACACACTCGGCTTGTTCGACCCATACGAGCCATAGGCCCCCTTTGGGGAGCGACACTATCACAGTTCTCAACCCGTCCGCAACATTCATGGACGACACATTCATGGACGAGACTTGATTTATTACAGGTCGCTTTG
>CAZKQQ010000108.1:0-21429 GCA_964554945.1 uncultured Solibacteraceae bacterium
CGCAATACCAGGGTCTCGAAGCGCTCTATGAAAAGTACAAAGAGCGCGGTCTGGTAGTGATCGGATTTCCCGCGAACAATTTCGGACAGCAGGAGCCGGACTCGAACGCCGAGATTAAGGACTTTTGCGAACGTACTTACCACGTGAAATTCCCGATGTACGCCAAAGTCTCGGTGGATGGCTCCGACAAAACGCCGCTCTATCAATACCTGACGAGCGCGATGGGCGGGAACATCCAATGGAATTTCACGAAATTTCTGGTGTCGCGGGATGGCAGACTTCTCAAACGCTTTGAACCTGCCGTTACGCCGGAATCCGCGGACGTAACCGCCGCTATCGAGGCGGCATTGGGAAAGTGAAATGGCTGCCGGTCGCATCCTGGCGTTTGCAGTTTTGGCCGGTACGGCGCTGTGCCAAAGCGCGCCGAAATCATGGCGGACCCCGTGGGGCGATCCCGACTTGCAAGGCTCCTGGTCGAACGCCAACACCACTCCGCTCGAGCGTCCCGCCAAATATGCGGGCCGTGAATTTCTGACCAAAGAGGAGCGGGCCGCGCAGGATAAGGAAACCGAGATCGGTCGGGATCGCCGCGCGGTCCCCGGCACTTCACAAGACGTCGCCGGCGCTTACAACGCGTTCTGGTGGGAATGGGGACGCTCCGACGGACGCACGTCTCTCATCTATGATCCGCCGGATGGTCGCAAGCCTTCCTTAACTCCCGAAGGCGAGGCCCGCCGCAAACAACGTAATGAGAGCGTCCGTACCGATGGTCCCTACTATGGTCCTGAAGACCTCGACTTCTACACGCGCTGTATTATCCGCAGTCCGCTGCCGCGCCTTTCATCCGGCTACGACAACAATTTCGAAATCGTGCAGACCCCGGGATTCGTGGCCATCTACCAGGAGATGATTCATGAAACCCGCATCATCCCGCTGGACGGCCGCCCGCATCTGGACGGCAGCGTCCGTCAGTGGCTGGGTGATTCGCGCGGCCACTGGGAAGGCGACACGTTGGTAGTCGAGACCACCAATTTCAATGATCGTACCCGCTTCGAAGGATCATCGAAAGACATGCGTCTGGTGGAACGCTGGACGCGCCTCGCCGATGACCGAATCGATTACCGCTTCACCGTGACCGATCCCGCCACCTGGACGCGTCCCTGGTCCGCCGCGTTCTCCTGGTACAAAGGCGGAACGCCGTACGAATACGCCTGTCACGAGGACAACATCGGCCTATACGGCATCCTCGCCGGAGCCCGCGCCGACGAGACCCGTTAGTGCTGGTCTTGGGGGCAGACGATCGGTTTTCATCGTCTGCCGCGGGCCGCAGCCTGCACTCCACAAAAAGATGGAGTCTTATCCCCGCGCGGCCTGTCCTCGCTGCATCGCCGCCATGCGCTCCTGTTGCTGGCGCGTCAGGTGCGGCGTGATTCCCAGCAGACGCTGGACCATCATGAGCTGCCCGCGATGGTGCATCTCGTGCTCTTTGGCGCCCAGCAGCATTTCGAAGCGCGTCCGCGACGGCGGTTGCGCGCCGGCCGGGAACGTGAACACCTGCGCCAAAACGCTTTCCGGCAGCGTCTCGACCCACTTAGCGAAGTCTTCGCCGCTCTCGCGCAGCCATTGAACCAGCTCGGTCTTGCTGCGCGGCTTCTTCTCCTCGGCCGCCATGTCTGCGAACAGCTTGGGGAAATCGAACCCCTCCATCGACGTGCGCTGCGCGGTTTCCTGCTGGAACCGCGGCACTAGGGCAATATGCGCCAGAGTCTGCGCCACGGTGCGTGTATCAGGGGCGGGCTGGAAATTATACTGCTCTTCGGGAATATCCTCCGCGATCTGAATCGTATTTTTGCGTACCGTGCGGAATGCGGATGCGAGTTCTTTGGGTCCGTAGTAAGTCATAGAATCCTTGATGATCGCCCGCCGTCGCGGGTCGCAAAAAGTAGATGTTAAAATTTACGCCCGGGCCGCCAGCGCCGCCTTCACCCGTTCGGGAGTAAAGGGAATTTCCCGGATCCGCGCGCCGGTAGCGTCGAAGATCGCGTTCGCCAAGGCAGCGGCCGCCACCGTAATCGAGGTTTCCCCCGCGCCGGTCGCTTCTTCTTCCGGCCGGTTCAACAGCACGGTCTCGATCTTGGGAACGGCGAAACCCAGCGGCAGGGTGCGATACGTGCGCCAGTCGACCGACGTCACCTTCTGATCGTCCCACGTGACTTCTTCCAGCAGCGCGCGGCTCATCCCCTGCAGAGCGCCGCCTTCGATCTGGTTGCGCAGTCCATCCGGATTCGACACGGGGCCTACGTCGTTGCAGACCACGAATCGCTTCGCCATCACCCTGCCGGTATCCTGATTGACTTCGACTTCCGCCACAATTGCCGAGTACCCGTTGTCGCCTTCATACAACACGCAGGCCATCCCGCGTCCGGTCACCACGCCAGTTTTCGGAATACCAGGTTTCGGCGACGGCCGGGCCTCCCAGTTCGCCGCCTTCGCGACCTCTTTCACTACATCAATCAGCCGCGGATCGCGGAGGTGGCGCAAACGGTACGCCGCGGGGTCCACTTTCACCTTCGCCGCGATCTCATCCATCACCGACTCGTGCGCGAACGTATTTTGCAAACGGTTGGGAGAGCGCAGAGGCCCTGTCCAGAATGGAGATTCGACGTTGTGCGTCAGCACGCGCTCGCTCTTCACCGTGCCCGTACCCTGCTCGCGCCCGCCTACGTTACCCGCTACGTACGACGGCACGGAATTGGCGCCGTTGTTGTATGTCCGGGGCGGCGCCGCCGGGGATTGCGGCCGGAATGGCTGCGGCTCAAAACCAGCCAGGTAGCCCGTGATAATGTTGCCCGGAGTTCCCGGACCCGGCCGGTTGCCGCGATTCGGCGACCACGATTCGTGATGCCACGCGACGATATTACCTTGCGCATCGAGACCCACGCGCTCGTCGATCACGTACGCGTTGCCGTAGTTCTCCCACGCCATCTCGTCCTTGCGTGACAATTGCACGCGCACCGGTTTGCCCACGGCCTGCGACAGAATCGCGGCGTCATAGGTAACGGTATCGGCGCCATTCAAGCCATAGCAGCCCGAGCCGCGCCGGAAAATCACGCGCACGTTCTCGGCCTTCAGCCCAAGAATCATCCCCAGCGTGGTCTTCTGATACCACACACCCTGCGTAGGCGACCACACCGTGGCCTTATCGCCATCCACGTGGGCCACCGCGCACGAACTCCCCATGGAACCGTGCATCTGGTAGGGGTGCAGATAGGTGGCCTTCACCACCGTAGCCGCGCCCGCGAGTTTCTCGTCCACGTCCTTGGAATCCACCCCGAGAGCATCCCGCGAGGGCTGCATGCGCAGGTGATCGTAATAGGTCGCGCGGCTCGGCAGTCCCGGTCCGGGAGACCACGTTACTTTAAGCTGGTTGGCAGCCTGGATCGCCTGCCACGGCTTCTCCGCCACCACGCCGACAAAATTTTTCTTGACCACCACTTTGACCAGCCCGGGAACATTCTTCACCGAGCTTTCTTCAACGCTCACGACAGTCGCGCCGACCGAGGGCGGCCGAACCACTTTGCCGTGCAGCATGCCGGGCACGCGCACGTTGTGCACAAATTCGAATTTCCCGGTGACCAGCTCGGGAATGTCCGGCCGGTGCACCGGTTTTCCCAGCACCGTCCACTCGCTCGCCGGCTTGCGCTTGGCGTTCTTATCGAGCGCCAGATTGAATTTCTTGCCGCCCACCAGTTCGCCGTAACTTACGCTCCGTGCCGGATCGCTTTTGACTTGGATTTTTCCGTCAACTGCCGTGAGCTGATCCACCGGCACACCGAGCCGTTCCGAACCCAACCGCAAGAGAGCCTCGCGGGCCGTGGCACCAGCCTGCCCCAGGTTGTCATGGTTGAAATTGGCCGGATGCGACTGGCTCCCCGCCGTGTACGCCTGATCGGGCGTCAGCCCCGTGTCGCAATAAATCAGATTGACGCGCTCAAACGGAACCGATAGTTCCTCGGCTACCAGCTGGGCCTGGGCCGTGGCGATTCCTTGGCCGAGTTCTTCCTTCCCGCTGTAGGCCGTAACGGCGCCGTCAGCGGCAATTGCGATCCAGGAATCGAGCTGGGCGATCGGCGGAGAGCCCGGCATGGGACCGCCGAACTGCGCTTCGGCGGTTCGCGGATCTCCCATGCTGAAGCTCACAATCAACGCGCCCGCGGTCTTCAAGAAGTCACGCCGGGCGAATCCGGCGCCGCGCAGCGCCGCCTTGGCATCGGGTGTCAGGTTCTTCATCGCGCCATCTCCTGCGCCGCGCGGTGAATGGCGCGCAGCATCCGCACGTTGGTGAAGCAGCGGCAGAGCACGCCCGAGAGCGCCTGCTCGATCTGTTCCTCAGTCGCCTTCGGATTCTTGTCCAGGAACGCTTTGGCGGTCATGATCACTCCGCTTACACAAAATCCGCACTGCGCCGCCTGTTCTTCGATGAAGGCCCGCTGCAGCGGATGCGGCTTGTCCGTGCTCCCAATGCCTTCCAATGTCGTGATCTCCGCGCCCGTCACACTCCGCACGGGCGTGATGCACGACCGGATGGCCTGCCCTTTTACAATCACCGTGCAGGCGCCGCATTGGCCCAGACCGCAGCCGAACTTCGGCCCGCGTAGTTCCAGATCATCGCTCAAGGCGTAGAGCAGCGGTGTCGCGGGATCCAAATCGAGATTGTGCGTACGCCCGTTAACCTTCAAAGTAATCGTGCTCATAAATTAGCTTCCTCAGGGATTCAGGCTGCTGGCCAGTTTCGATTCGCTCACTTGTTTGCGCGTGGCGCCGATCGCCAGCACCCGCCACGGACAGGTCATTGGGGTAGGGCCTTCCCACGCCAGAATCGACTCGTCCGGCCGAGGCGGCAAGCGCGAAATCAGAACATCTCCGGCCTGCCGGGTCACATACATATGTGGGTACGTGCCGGCGCGGCCCTCATCCAGCGCTACCCATCCCACGGCCGGCTGCTCGGTCACGAACGGTAAAGCGATCATCGATCCGGACGCAATCCTGGCGATCGCATCCGATTCTTTCGCAAATGCGAATTCAGTGAATTCATTCTCGAGCAGCATGGGTGATAGCGGCGTCGACTCCGGGATGACGTACCGAAACGCCACGCCGTCGTTATAGGCGCGCACTTCCACATTGATGCGCCGGCCGAGCGAGCCATTCTGCATGTATTCGGCGATCAGCGTGTTGTACTGTTGCGACGCCATCGTCTTTGTGCGGATCAGTCCGACATTATCTCCCAGATCCGGCTCCTGATTGTGAATCCGCAAGGCCATAAAGGACGTATTGATCAGGGGCTTGCCGTGAAATTCCACCTGGTAGGCCAGGCGGAACAGCGCCGCCGGTTCCGGCTGGTCGACAAATAATCGGAATTCGATCTGCCCGTCGGGCGAAGCGACGCGCCTCTGATCCTGCGCGAAAGCCCCGCTGACGGCGGCAAGCGCCAATATCCAATACATGCCGCTGCGGCGCACCATTGTTTCCACGATACCAGAGCCGGCCCGACCTACCGTCTACCGGTCGTCTCGGCCTCGCTGACCAGGCTAGCCGGGCTGCTGATACAGTCCGATCACGTTACCTCCAGGATCGAGGAATCGTGCGGTGATCTCGGGCGCATCGGCACCGATCTGTTGCACAATCTCTCCCCCGTGCGCGACCACAGCTTCCAACGTGGCAGCCACGCTGTCAACCATGACGTATACAAGAAGCCCCGGCGTAGGAGCCGGCGGGCGGCCCCGCACCCAGGTACCGCTCACTTCACCCACGCCATCGTCGAAAGCCATGTTCCCATCACCGCGCCTTCTGATCTTCCATCCGAAGACCTTACTGTAGAAATCGGCAGAGCGCGCGATATCCGTCGCAGGCATCTCGATATAGCAGATTTTGCCGTTCGCCGTTGTAGGAGGCATCTCATCTCCTCATGTGGTTTTCGCAATCTAGCGGGATCAAGCAACTCCCAGCAACTGCTGCTGGGCCCTTTTGTGGATAAGCGCTGGTGCATTTCAGGTAAACTTGAGCCGCTGAGGCAGACTCCTCTAATAACCTGAAAACTAAGAAGGTCCCGCGACGATCGTCAACGGGATTTCAGGCTAGCACTTTCGTCTTGAATGGATGTACCCAGTGGGGCAGGTCGGACTTCGCCGGCGCTTCAGTACGCGGCCGCTCCTGCCATGGCGACCGCATGATCCTGGTCGCCGGATCCGCCGCTCACACCGACAGCGCCGACCACCTTGCCATCCCGTTTCAACGGAACTCCGCCGGCAAAGATCATGATCCTTCCGTGATTGGACACGTGAATTCCGAAAAACTGCCCACCCGATTGCGAATGCGTCGCCAGATCCTTGGTGGTGATATCGAAAGCCCTGGCAGTGAACGCCTTATTGATTGAGATGTCGATGCTGCCCATCCATGCTCCATCCATGCGGACATGGGCTACAAGATTTCCGCCTTCGTCGGCCACTGCGATATTCATCGGCTGTCCGATTTCCTTCGCTTTTTTCTCTGCGGCCGCGATCACTTTTCGTGCGTCTTCCAAAACCATGTGCACTTTCTCCTTGTAATCGGAATTCGATGTCTCTGGGATGGGACCTCAAAAATTATACACCCCGCCCCGTACGAGAGACTCGCGGCGCCAGGGAAGATGGGCTCCCCCTACTCGAGGAACGTGCGAACGGGTACGGCTGGCTGTGCAGCGCAGCCACGCTCAGCGGATAGGTGCGGCTATCCGCTAAGATAACTCAGTTGCATTTTTTGTGAGTCTGGGCGTGGGAAGGTGTTGATATGGCGGGCGCCGCACGCGGTCGCAAAACAGTAGATCGCAGCTTACCGAAAGCGCGTACGGGAATTCAGGGCCTTGATGAGATTACGGCGGGAGGCTTGCCGCGTGGCAGACCAACCCTTGTCTGCGGCAGCGCCGGAAGCGGCAAGACCCTTCTGGCAATGGAGTTCCTGGTGCACGGCGCGGTCGATTACAAAGAGCCCGGCGTATTCATGGCGTTTGAGGAAACCACTGAGGAACTCACGCAAAATGTGCGGTCGCTCGGTTTTGACCTGGACGAACTGGTGGCAAAAAAGAAACTGGCACTCGACTTCGTCCGCGTCGAGCGTAACGAGATCGAAGAGACCGGCGAATATAATCTCGACGGTCTGTTCGTCCGTCTGGGCTACGCGATTGACTCGATCGGCGCCAGCCGCGTCGTGCTGGATACGATCGAAACCCTGTTTGGCGGTCTTACGAATGCGGGAATTCTCCGCTCCGAACTGCGGCGCCTTTTCCGCTGGCTCAAGGACAAAGGCGTCACCGCCGTCATCACGGGCGAACGCGGCGACGGAAGTCTGACGCGCAATGGCCTGGAAGAGTACGTTTCCGATTGCGTGATTCTGCTCGACCATCGCGTGACCGAACAGGTTTCCACCCGCCGCATGCGGATCGTCAAATACCGGGGCACCAGTCACGGCACCAATGAATATCCCTTCCTTATCGACGAGAACGGTTTCACCGTTCTGCCGATCACCTCCCTCGGCTTGCAGCACGAAGTAAGCAATGAGAGAGTTTCCAGCGGGGTTCCCCGCCTGGATTCCATGCTGGGCGGCAAAGGCTATTATCGTGGCAGCACCGTGATGGTGTCGGGCACCGCGGGAAGCGGCAAGAGCAGCCTGTCCGCCCACTTCGCGCATGCCAGTTGCCAGCGTGGAGAGCGCTGTCTCTACATAGCCTTTGAAGAATCTCCAGGACAGATTATTCGCAACATGCGTTCCATCGGGCTCGATTTGGAGCCGTGGGTGAAAAAAGATCTGCTCCGCTTCTATGCCACGCGTTCCACCACGCAGGGCCTCGAAGTACACCTGGCGACCTTCCATAAACTCATCCAGGATTTCGCGCCCCGCTCCATCATCATCGATCCGGTCAGCACGCTCTTGCAGGCAGGGTCGGTCCGGGACGCGAGAGCCTTGCTCACCCGGCTGATCGATTTCTTGAAGTCTCATCGAATCACCGCCATGCTGACCAACCTCACCTCCGGAGCCGCCGCCCTGGAAGCCACCGACGTGGAGATCTCCTCCATCGTGGACACGTGGCTGCTGCTGCGCGACATGGAACTGGGCGGCGAACGCAACCGCGCCATGTATATCCTGAAGTCCCGGGGAATGCCCCATTCCAATCAAATCCGCGAGTTTCTGTTGACCAGTCACGGCATTGACTTGAAGGACGTATATGTAGGCCCCGAAGGCGTCCTCACCGGATCGACCCGTCTTTCCCTGGAGACCCGGGAGAGGGCCGCCGCCGTGGTCAGGGAGCAGGAAATCGCGGCCCGGCGGCGGGACCGCGAACGGAAACGGGAAGCCTTCGAGGCGCGCCTCAATGCGATGCGCAAAGAGTTTGAGGCTGAAGACGAAGAGGCCAACAGGATTCTCAACCAGGAACTGACCCGCAGGAAGGTGATCGAGGAAGACCGCGAGAACATGGCCCGCAGCCGCTCGGCCGACACGGACCGGACCACCCGGAAGAAGTCGCGGCTTAACTGAAAAGCGCCGAATCAGCTATTTCGAATCGACGTCGAACCGCACCTCGAGATACGTGACCGATCCTTCCACGGCTTTATACCAATGCGGCGCGCCGGCAGGAATCACGAGCACGTCCCCTTTGGCGACATGGCCCGCCACACCATTTTCGATACTCGGAGCGGCCTTGGAATCGGCGGCGGGCCGCACAATCGTTCCACCGGTGACAACCGTCGCCGCGCCATCGATAATGTAATGGACTTCGGTACCCTTGGCGGGGCCGGTCGCGTGCGCCATAGCCACTCCCGGCTTCCCGCGGTGCACGATATTGATTCGGTAATGAGGTTCGCTCGCGATCGGCGCCGCAGCCTGGTCGGTTGCCGTCGCGATGCTTTTCTGCAAAGCGGCCGCGAGCTCGGAAGCACTCTGGAAAGTGGCAGGAAGGGGCGCATCCGCCGCCCAAATCGCGGGGCTTATGATCGACAGCCTCACTAGCAATCGAACCGTCTTCCACATGATTTTCTCCGTACTGGGCCGCCGGCCCATACGGAGTTATATCACTTGGCGCCGCGAGATTTTATAACGGCATCTCCATAAACATATCCGCCCGCGCATCGTACAGGTGAATCGCGTTGGCGAGGCTCGGTTTATCTCCAGGTACAGGCGCCGCGCGCCCAGCATTTTCGCTTGCGCCACCGTCTATTCCAGCTAGCCTTCGTCCAATGCCCTAGCCCCGGTGGTCCTCGGCGACGGCCATTTCAGTCAGTTTCCCTAAACCCACTCTACGACCGCCTTCGTCTAATATGTTGGTTTGGATCCGGGGATGACGGGGGAAGATCGAGATCCGAACGAAGCGTCACATCACCGAAAACAAAATGGGCAAGCCTTAACGGGTATTTAGAAGTCGCTGCTGTGCGTAGATCCGCTCGGGTGGCTGGTTTCCAGGCAGGCGCGGCGCCGCTTTCCCGGATCGGTCAAACCGAGCGCCGGGCAAGTTGCCACGTAAACAGGGATCCACGCCGTGTTTCCCGACCTCCCGGTCGAGCACACGATCAAGGCGTCGCCATAGAATATCGGAACGTTCAGCGGCACTTGCACGGTGGCTTGGTAGTAACCAACCGTTCCTGGCGCCAAGCCGGCAAAGAGCACCGGCGCGGTGACATATCCGCTTGGCACGGCTGAGAATTGGCACGCGAAGCCGCCCGCGACGGTCGCCGGCGGGTTAGCGGGCGCGGCCGCCCCGGTCAGCACTGGCCGATCGACCGGGCCCAATCCCGTCATCCAGAAGTGAACAATCTCGCCCGGGCGCGCCGGATCTGTGCGCGTCAAAGGCCCCCTAAAGTCCTCGTGTGAAGCAAGTGCGTATGGTGCCAAGCTCACGCTCGGCCGGTATTGCGGGCCGAGCGGGAGAAAGTTCGGAATGGCTGAAAAGCTGATCAGCAGTTCCGCGTTCGGGATCGGCTGAAATCTTGAATCGGAGTTCGTCACAGCCGTGAGAGTGTGGTCCCCCATGGCGGTATCCCATGGCAATTGGAAGCAAACCTGCCCCGGCGTCACCGATTGCAGTGGAAGCGGATTTTGGTCCAGGAGCAACTGGAGCCCGCCGAGCGAGGACGGCAGAGGTGGCGTCGCGGTGCTATCGGAATCCGTCAGCCCGGTGCCGCTGACGCAATATGCCGAGCCCGCAACGGGGTAGGTCGGGCCACTCGATGGTGGCGTTTGCAGCGTCAGAGTCCGCCCAATCAGAACGGTCGCGGCGCTCGATGCCATATCGATCTTCAGGAGCCGCCCGGCCGCGGTCACGGCATAAGCCACTGCCCCGCCGCGCGCGAGCGTCGCCTCCACGAGGCCCGCGGGATCTTGGGTGATTTGCCGGAGGCCCGACCCATCGGCGCGCACCGAGTAGAGTTGCTTCACCCCTCCCGGATTTGTGGATGTCAGCTTCGCGTCCGACAGGAATGCGATTAGCTGGCCGTCATAGGTCATTCCGACGAGGTTGGCATCCGGCGCTTTCAGCAGGATGAGTTCCGCGCCGGTCCCCGGGTCGATCTTCGAGAGCAGCTCTGTTCCGTCGGAATACTGCCCTTCATATACAACAAGGGTTGCGTTATCGTCAAGAACCGCCCGCACGGTCTTCGCCGAAGTCGCAATCTCGCGCGTGGAGGTGAGCGTTGCGATCTGCAGCGAATACGCCTGTTCCGGCAGCACTACCGTTCCAGTCGACGCCACCATTCCCCGTGTCAGGTAATTCGGAAACACGGAGATCGGCTTGCTCGCGCCCGTGGTCAAGTCGAGTAATCCCGAGAACCCTTGATATTGATTCACGCAGCAGACGAATCCATATCGACCATTGCGGCTGATCCGAATCTTGCCGGGGTACGCAATCGGATTCTGTGGCGGCAGGCCACTCACCTCGCTCTGCCCGAAGTAATTGCCGATGAAGCAGCCGCTGCCTTGAATGACGCAGACGCGCCCGGTAATCAGCGCGCGTATGCTGCCATCTCCGCTCAGATCCGCATCATCCATCAAGTAAAAATTGGAGAGCCGGCTGGGCGACGGCTCCGATTGCTCCTGCCGCTGCTCGTAAAGACTGAGGCCGCTTGAGTCGATCGAGAACAGTTTGTCCCAGGAATACTCAGTTGTGCCCTGCAACTGCAGGCGGGAGGAGAACAGCAGCAGGCTGCCATCATCGGTTGTGACCAGGCTTCGGAACTGCGCCAGCGACAGGCCCGGAAGAATTGCCAGGGCAAAGAACCTGTGAATCATCAGATTTCCGCTGGCATGCCGAGGGCCATTTTAACTTTAGAGAAACGCTGGCTTTACCGTCGTGCTAGCGGCCAGCCAGAGCCAAACCCCTTATCGAGAAATTGCGCGCGGAAGGCCGCGCCAGAACCCTCCCGGTCGTCCCGTCTTCGACACCCGCAGCCACTGTGTACACAGACGTAGCGGTCCGACACAACGGCGGCCGCCCGGATCAGTCTAAGCCGTTTTGTTTCCAGCCGGCCGGAAATGGTTGTTTACGTGCGAAAACGGCGTCGGAATGGTCATCGGACACGACGACACCGGTGAAGGAAGAACAGATTCCATGTGCTGCGAACAGGAGCCATGCACACCAAACCTGAAGGCATGAGCTCGGCGTCCCCCTTAGTCCGCGCATCTTCTCTCCGGATGGGGAATATCGCGCGGTTGGCAGTTCGGGTTCCGTAGTCCAATTCTTCAAATCGCGACCGTCTTGGCCTTAGTCCTGTCCTCCCGGTGGTTGGCCGCGCCGCTTATGAGAAGACCATTTCGCTATGCAGGGAACAAGGTTTTCGGCCCACATCGTGCAGGAAGCTCCGCAATTGCTGACCATAGCGCGTCTGGTGGAAGCCGGTCTCCGCGTGACTATCCTGCCGTCCTGCGTGGAGCGGATTGCGCCGCCGGGCGTGGTCTGCCGCCGCCGTTCTGCAACATGGCCAGGGAGAGTTTTGCGTCCACCAAGCGGATGGCTTGACACAGACCGCCTGCTCCGCGATTCTAATGACACAATCTCCGCCGGAGTGACCCATGAGTGAAGACCAGACGAACGCTAAACTCTCGCGCCGTGCTTTATTGGGTGCGCCCGCGGCGGCGTGGCTCCTGGCGCCACGCATACCCGCGCGCGCCGCCATCGTGCAAACCGATTTTTCGAAGCTTCCGCCATACGGCAACGGCGCCATACCCGCCGGCATCCGTTCGCGTCACATCGCCAATGTAAACGGAATGACTGTGCATATTCTCGAAGCCGGTTACGAAACGCCGGGCCGGCCCGCGGTCCTGCTGCTGCACGGTTTCCCGGAACTCGCCTACAGCTGGCGCAAGGTGATGCCGCCGCTCGCTGCCGCCGGCTATCACGTCATCGCCCCCGATCAGCGCGGATACGGCCGCACGCTCGGCTGGGACGATGCCTACGACGCCGATCCCGATCCGTTCCGGATTCTGAACATGACGCGCGACGCCGTCGGCCTTGTCTATGCGCTCGGGCACCGCTCGGTCGCGATGATCGCCGGACACGATGCCGGCGCGCCGGTCGCCGCCTGGTCCGCGCTCATCCGGCCCGATATCTTCCGATCAATCACCATCATGAGCTCGCCGTTTGAAGGGCCGCCCGCGTTGCCCTTCGACACCGCCAACGGCGGGCCGCTGCCCCGTCCCGCGATGACCGACGACGAGCTGGATGCCGAACTCGCCAAGCTCAACCCGCCGCGCAAATACTACCAGAACTATCAGCGCACACGCGGCGCCAATGACGACATGTTGCATGCACCGCAAGGCCTGCATGCCTTCTTCCGCGCGTATTACTTTTATAAGAGCGCCGACTACCAGGGGAACCATCCTCATCCGCTGAGGGCGCGGACCGCGGAGGAAATGGCGCAGATTCCCACGTATTACGTGATGGAAAAGGACAAGGGGATGGCCGCAACGGTGGCTCCCCACATGCCGCCCGCCGATTACATCGCAAATTGCAAATGGCTGACCGAAGCTGAAGTCGACGTCTACGCCACCGAATACCGCCGCACCGGTTTCACCGGCGCCCTGCAAGGATATCGGGTGCGCCGCGGCTCCGATTCCCGCAGTATCGCCGAGATGCAGACCTTTTCGGGCCGCGCGATCGACGTGCCCTCGCAGTTCATCGCGGGCAAAAGCGATTGGGGCGTCTATCAAACTCCCGGCGCTGTCGATAAAATGCGCACCACCGCCTGCACTCAGATGGCCGGGTTCCATCTTATCGATGGCGCGGGACATTGGGTGCAGCAGGAGCAGCCCGAGCAGGTCTCCGCCCTGTTGCTCAGGTTCCTGCACGACCACGCCAAGTCCTGATTGGCGCGGGCATTTCCGCGCGACGATCGCCCCCCTCCGCATAACGGAACGCCTCCGCCATTGGTGTAGTCCACAACTTCGTCCGCTCCGAGCGACTTCACCATGCCCAGATTAGTAGTCCGCGGCGCAAACGCTGGCCGCATGGACGAACCAGGACTTCGTCGTCCCTCGGGACCGGGGTTCCCACGTTTCTAATCTGGACTACGCCTCGGCTATGGACGGCGGCTTTCATATCGAGACAATTTCAATTTCCACCCCGCTGTACCGTACCATCCGCCCGCCACCGCGAGAAATGGTACCGGCCCCATAGCCATAGCGGGTAGCCCGTAAGAGTCAAGGCGCCCCTGGAAAGCGCGGTATATCATGAAAATGCCAGGGAATGAGCGTAACCGACATCTTTATCCGCCGGCCCGTCATGACGACCCTGGTCATGCTGGGAATTGTGCTATTCGGCCTGATGGGCTATCGCAGCCTGCCCGTCAGCGACCTCCCCAACGTTGATTTTCCAACCATTCAGGTACAGGCGTCCCTCCCCGGGGCCAACCCCGAGACCATGGCCTCGTCGGTGGCCGCTCCCCTGGAACGGCAGTTCACCACCATCGCGGGCGTCGATTCGATGTCTTCCACCAGTTCCTTGGGATCTTCCAGCATCACCATCCAGTTCTCGCTCGACCGATCGCTGGACGGCGCCGCCCAGGACGTGCAGACCGCCATCGCGTCGGTGCTTCGCAAGCTACCGCCGAATATGCCGTCGCCGCCGACTCTCCGTAAGGTAAACCCCGCCGACCAGCCAATTCTGGCCATGGCCATTTATTCGCAGACACTTCCGCTTTCCACCATGGACGCTTTTGGCGAGGAGATTCTGGCTCAGCGTATCTCGCAAATCAACGGCGTGGCCCAGGTGAACGTCTTCGGACAGGCCAAATACGCGGTCCGCGCACAGCTCGATCCGAACCTTCTGGCGTCCCGCAATATCAGCATCGACGAAGTGGCCGAAGCGTTGAGCAAGCACAACGTCAACCTGCCCACGGGAATCCTGTGGGGACAGCACTGGGCCTATACGGTTGAGGCCGATGGCCAATTGAATACAGCGGCTCAATACCGGCCGGTGATCGTTGCCTACCGCAACGGATCGCCGATCCGGCTGGGCGACCTCGGCCGCGTGATCGACGGCATTCAAAACGATAAGAATGGAAGCTGGTACGGGTCTATCCCGTCCATTCAGTTCTCCATCCAGCGGCAGCCGGGCGCGAATACCGTCGAAGTGGTGGACAACATCAAGGCGGCGCTGCCGTCCCTTCGCGAACAGATGCCGCCCGCCATGAAGCTCGACATCTTTTACGACCGGTCAACCTCGATTCGCGAATCGGTCAACGACGTGAAGCTGACGCTGGCTCTGACCGTGGTGCTGGTGGTGGGCGTGATTTTCCTATTTCTTGGCAACGCGTCGGCCACGGTGATTCCCAGCCTCGCTCTACCGATGTCGATCATCGGCACCTTCGCCGCCATGTATCTGCTGGGCTACACGCTGGATAATCTGTCGCTGATGGCGTTGACGCTCTCGGTCGGATTCGTCGTGGATGACGCCATCGTGATGCTCGAGAATATCGTCCGGCACATGGAAATGGGAAAGGCGCGCCTAGTGGCGGCGCTGGAAGGCGCGCGCGAGATCGGCTTCACGATTCTGTCCATGACCATCTCGCTGGCCGCCGTGTTTATTCCGGTGCTGTTCATGAGCGGCATCATGGGCCGGTTGTTCCACGAGTTCGCCGTTACCATCATGGTGGCGATCGCAATCTCGGGTCTCGTTTCGCTCAGCCTCACTCCCATGCTGTGCAGCCGCTTTCTGAAGCCGCCCTCGCAGCATCTGAACGCCTTTCAAAAAGTTTCGGAGCGTGTGTTCGACGGGCTGCGCCTGACCTACGCCTGGACGCTGCAGCGCGTGCTCCGCCACCGCTTCCTGACACTGGTGACGGCGGCTGGGACGCTGGTCGCGAGCGTCTACTTATTTGGCCTGGTGCCGAAAGGGTTCATCCCGCCGCAGGATGTCGGGCAGATCAATGGCTCGCTGGAAGGCCCGCAGGGAATGTCCTATGACGACATGGTCCGCGCCACCCGCCGGGCACAAAGCATCGCCGAAGCCGATCCGGCCGTCGATGGCGTTCGCAGCCAGGTGGCCGGCGGGAACAACAGCGCCTCCTCCGCCAACACCGCGCAATTGAACCTGCACTTGAGGTCCCGCTCTGAACGGACGGACACGCCAGAGCAGATTATCGCGCGCCTGCGCCCCAAGATGGATGAGATTCCGGGCATCCGGGTCTATCTCACCAATCGCCCGCTCATTACCATTGGCGGCATTCAGAGCCGCAGCAATTACCAGTACACACTACAGGCGCCAAACATCGCCGATCTCTACCGCGTGGCGCCGGAATTCGAGCAAAAGATCCGCGCACTTCCGCAACTCACCGACGTCAATAGCGATTTGCAGAACAACAATCCGACGGTGACCCTCGATATCGATCGGGACAAGGCATCGGCTCTGGGCGTGACCGCCGACCAGATCGAGAGCGCGCTTTACAGCGCCTATGGCACGCGCCAGGCATCGACTATTTTCACTCCGGTGGACGATTTTCAGGTCATTCTGGAAGTGGAGCCCAAATACCAGATGGATCCCAACGCGCTCGGCTCCTTGTATCTCCGTTCCTCGACGGGCAAATTGGTGCCGCTGGACGCGGCCGCCAAGCTCCGCATGGGTGTGGGCCCACTTTCGGTTTCGCACCTGGGCCAGGCGCCTGCGGTCACCATCTCGTTCAACACCCGGCCGGGCGTTTCGCTTGGGGACGCGGTTGACCGCATCCAGCAGGTCGCTCGCGAAACCCTGCCGGACAACATGACCACCAGTTTCCAGGGCACCGCCGCGGCCTTCCAGGAATCCCTGAAGGGCATGGGCGTCCTGCTGCTCATGGCGGTCCTGGTTATCTATCTTGTATTGGGAATCCTCTACGAGAGTTTCATCCATCCGATTACGATTCTCTCCGGCCTGCCTTCCGCGGGTTTGGGCGCGCTGGCCACTCTGCTGCTGTTTCACGACGAGCTGAACCTGTATTCCTTTGTCGGCATAATCATGCTGATCGGAATCGTGAAGAAGAACGCGATCATGATGATCGATTTCGCTGTCGAAGCCCAGCGCGAGTACGGCATGAGCCCCGAAGAAGCGATTCACGAAGCGTGCCTGGTGCGGTTCCGGCCCATCATGATGACCACGATGGCCGCGCTGATGGGCACGCTGCCGATTGCGCTAGGACGCGGCGCCGGCGGCGAGGCGCGCCGCCCGCTCGGGCTCGCCGTGGTCGGAGGCCTGGTGGTTTCGCAACTGCTGACCCTCTACATCACCCCGGTGTTCTACACCTACATGGAGCGGTTCCACGGCGTGACCGGCATCTTCCGTCGCAGCAAGGCTGCGGCCGCCAGCCCAGGCGTGACCGTCCAGCACGGCGACTGACGCCCGCTCGCTCACCCTGATCGAATTCCCCGCAATTCGCGTGAAAGACCGCTAGCCCGGAGAGTGCCGCGCCCCCAGTATAGTAGGTGGAGATTGGGAGGCGTTTCGAGATGGCTATCGGCCGTATCGTAACTGTGGCCGCCGGTATTCTGTGCTCGGTTGCCATACCGGTTTCCGCACAGTGGTTCGATTTACCTCACCAGGGCGGTCATCGAGCGTTTCCACCGTGTCGATTACGGCCACATGGATATTACCGTAACGATCAATGATCCGAGGACCTATACCAAGCCGTGGGTGATACCGGTGATGCCCTACACGCTGCTTCCCGACGCGGACCTGCTGGAATTCGTCTGCGAGAAGAACATCGACCCGCAGCACATGGTGGGCAAATAATTACCAGTTATCGATATAAACCGGATTGGCGGGCGGCCGCCCTTCACACCAGTAGTGATCAAAGTTCGTGATTCCCGCCAGCTCCGTCAGCGCTTCTTCATCGATCCACTGGCGGCCCGTGCACGCGCGCGGTTCCTGCGCAAAGATGGCGAGCGAGGCGTCACAGAGGATTTCCGGCGTGCGCCACTGTGACCGGTCCGCCATTCCCCAATTGATGGACGCCTGGCTCTCGATGATGGTCCTTGGCCAGAGGCTGTTCGCAGCGATGTTGTCGGCTTGATGCTCGGCAGCCAAACCGATCGCCAGCCGCGCCATGCCCAGCTTGGAAATCATATACGCCACTTTGCCCGGCGAAGGTGCGTTTGACAACCGCGGGCACATATTGAGAATGTGGCCCCATCGCTGCTTCCGCATGTGCGGAAGCGCGTAGTAGCTGGCGATGTAGGCCGCGCGCACATTGATGCCCATCATGAGATCGAACCGCTTCGGCGGCGTTTCCAGAATCGGCTGCGCCCAGATGGCGCCCGCGTTGTTGACCAGAATGTCGAGCCGACCGAACTCGGCCACCGTGCGCTCAATGACATTGCGGAGGGACCCTTCGTCGCGGACGTCGGCGGCTACCGCAAGGGCCCGGCCTCCCGCCGCGCGGATTGCTTCGACCGTTTCATGGATGCTGCCGGGCAGGCGCTCCGTGGATTGCTCGCTCTTGGCCGCGACGGTGACGGCGGCGCCTTCGTGCGCCAATCGCAGCGCCAGGCTTTTGCCGATTCCCCGGCTGGCGCCGGTGACCACGGCCACTCGGCCGGCGAGATCGGGATGTAGAATTGAGTCGGTATCGGGCATCAAAGGACCGATGCCAGGATAAAACAAATCGGCGGCTTTGCGCCCGGAACAGGGTGCGCCGGTTACGAAATCATGACCTTGCGCGGGAACTGGGCATTGTCTTCGAGAAACGTTTTCTTGCGTTTCAGATCGGCGGCTACTGGTTGCTCCACACCATTCGCATCGGTGGCGCGCGACACAAGGGTGTGCTCGCCCGGCGTGGCGCCTTGCCAGTCATACGTGAACAGCTTCCACGAATACTGGCTGTTCGATTTGTCCAACTTGGCGGTCTGCCAGGAGCCGTTATCGATCTGAACCTCGACCGACTTGACCGGGGTGCCGTCGTTCAGGACGAATCCGAAGATCTGGTGCCCGCCCGATGTTTTCTTCACGCGTGCGATGACGGACTTGATGTGCATGCGCGTGACTTCGGTCTCAATCCACTGCGTCTGCGGGTCGGCATCTTCGCCGGTGCCGCCGACGCCGCGCAACGTGCGATACCAGCGGGCCTGGAAATTGCCGAGGTAGCGTTCTTCCTGCAGATGCACTTCCGACAGCCACTTCACGTTAGCGACCCCATACCAACCGGGCACAAGGAGCCGCACCGGAAACCCTTGATCACGGGTCAGCGGGTCGCCGTTCAGCGCATAGGCAACCAGCACATCAGGCTTCATGGCATTCTCTAGCGTCATGCTGCGGCCGAACTGCTGCTCGAGTTTATAGGTCTGCTGCCGGAAGACAATATCGAGCGGGCCTCGGTCGGTACCCATGAAAACGGCTTCCCGCGCTTTGGGATTGATCCCGAGTTGTTTCAACAACGTGTTCAAGCGAACACCCGTGAAGCGGCCATTCGAGCACAGGCCTTCCATAGCGCGCGCGCTGTTGCCCGAGCACTCGTAGCCGTTGACGATCTCGGTGGACTTCATCGCGCGGAGGTCGCTGAGGGAGAACTCCGCTGTCCGGTTGACCATGCCCGTGAACTTCAGCCGGTATGTGTTTGGATCGATCTCCGGCTTATTGAAATGCTGCGTGCCGAAAAACTGGTCCTTGGGCGTGATCGGCCCGTCGATCTTGCGGATGTCCAGCAGCCGCGTCGGCGAGCTCGGATTGTTCGGGTTAAAAGTCTTCGGAATGTCGGTGAACGGGACGTCGGTTTCGTCGTCCGCCAACACCGGCGCTGCCCAATCCGGAACCATTGCCAACAGGCTCGCTGCCGCAAGCCCCTTCCGCAGCGTCTCTCTACGGCTGATCGCTTCGTTCATAGTTCGTCTCCCTCTCCGCAACGGGGGTCTCTGACTGAGAGTGAAACGATGATATCAACAACCGAGTGCCGATTTCCAGTTTGGCCCGGGCGAGGATTTACCGCTGAGAATGCAATATTTCTGCGGCCTCATCACCTCGGCGCTCGATGCCACCGTACATCGATTTGGGTGACAGTCGCGGGAATTACAGTGCGGCCCGGCTCGGTCTGCTCGGAACCAGAGCGCGGATGAGGCAGAGCGCGCAGAGGATTCGTTTCTGAGTTTCTCTGTAATGTTCTCGCTTGTTGGTTGTCCGAACGGACGGATTATGGGTTGGTACAAAACCGCGATGTGCGGGAGCGGCCTCGGCAGAAATGTACGTTAAGATGAGTGGTCATTATGAGCGAACGGGCACTCGGATTTGTGGGCGTGGGGCGCATGGGCGGGCGCATGTGCCGGCGATTGATTGAAGCGGGATACGCGCTTACCGTCTACGATACCAGCGAAGATTCGGTGCGTGAGATGGTGGCGCTGGGCGCGCGGCGCGCGGACTCGCCCGCGGCGGTCGCCTCGACGGCGGAGATCGTGCTGGCCAGCCTGCCGACGCCGCCGATTGTGCACGCTGTGGCACTCGGTCCGAAGGGAATCAGCGAAGGCACACGAGTCAAGATCTTCGTGGACGTTTCGACAACCGGGTCGGCCTACGCCAGACGGGTGGCGGAAGGGCTGGCGGTGAAGGGGATCACGGCGGTCGACGCTCCGGTGAGCGGCGGCGTCGCGGGCGCGGAGCGCGGCACGGTGGCGGTGATGGTCTCGTGCAATGATGCGACATTCCAAACCGTGAAGCCGGTGCTGGAAGTAATCGGCAAGATTTTTCACGTCGGCAAGAATCCGGGCCAAGGCCAGACCATGAAGCTCATGAATAATCTGCTCTCGGCGACCGCCATGGCGATCACCTCGGAAGCGGCGGTGATGGGCGTCAAGGCGGGACTCGATCCGAAACAGATTATCGACGTATTCAATGCCGGCAGCGGCCGCAACACCGCCACCCAGGACAAATTTCCGAGATGCGTGCTGCCGCGGAGCTTCGATTTCGGTTTCGCCCTCGCGCTGCTGAATAAAGACGTGCGCCTGTGCATGGAGGAGGCGGAGGCGCTCGGAGTTCCGATGGTGGTGGGAAGCGCAGTGCGTCAGATGTTATCGATCGCCACCGCCAGCGAGGGGCCGAACGCCGATATGACGGATCTGGTGAAGACGCTGGAAAAGTGGGCGGGCGTGCGGGTCGGCGGCTGACGGAATCATGAATAAATATCAAATGCTGATTGGCGGCGCCTGGGTGGAACCTGCGGGCGGCGCCTGGATTGAATCGATAAATCCGTTCACGGCGCAGCCCTGGGCGCTAATTCCGCGCGGAAGCAAGGAAGACATAGAACGCGCGGTGTGCGCGGCGCGGCGGGCGTTCTCTGGAGGTGAATGGCGTAACCTGACGGCATCCGCTCGCGGCGCGTTGTTACGCCGTCTGGGCGACCTGATTGCGGCCGAGGCGGACCGCCTCGCCACCATCGAGACCACCGACAACGGCAAACTGTTCGCCGAGATGCGCGGGCAATTGAATTATATTCCGCAGTGGTTTCACTACTTCGGCGGACTGGCGGACAAGATCGAAGGACGCGTCATTCCCATCGATAAACCGGGCGTATTCAATTTTACCCGGGAAGAACCGTTGGGCGTGATTGCCGCGATTACGCCGTGGAATTCGCCATTGATGCTGGCGGCATGGAAGCTGGCGCCGGCCTTGGCGGCGGGCAACACGGTGGTATGGAAACCTTCGGAATTTTCTTCGGTATCGGCGCTGGAATTCGGCAAGCTGTTTGAGAAGGCCGGCATACCACCGGGCGTCGTGAACATCGTGACCGGCTACGGCCACGAAGTCGGCGAACCGCTGGTGACGCATGCCGATGTCGCGATGGTGGCGTTCACCGGCGGAGACAAGACGGGCGAGCAGGTGTACCAGATGGCCGCCCGCGGCTCCTGCGCCCACACCGCCTTGCTGCACGGCGCATCGGTAATGACTGTCACGGGTATGTC
>CAZKQQ010000108.1:21439-21999 GCA_964554945.1 uncultured Solibacteraceae bacterium
CCCGCGGCATCAAGCACGTCACTCTGGAATTGGGCGGCAAGTCGGCCAACATTGTTTTCGATGACGCCGATCTGGATTCGGCCGTCAAGGGCGTCGTTTCTGGAATTTTTGCGGCAACCGGGCAAACCTGCATTGCGGGATCGCGCGCCTTGATTCAGCGGCCGATCCATGACGAATTCGTAGAAAAGCTGCTGGCATTGGCGCGCACGGCGCGTATGGGTAATCCCCTCGAACTCTCGACGCAGGTGGGGCCTGTGACCACCCGCCCGCAATACGAGAAGGTGATCGACTACATTCGCATCGCGAAGCAGGAAGGCGCGGTATGCCGGCTCGGAGGCAACGCAGCGGAGCGGCCGGAATGCGGATCGGGCTGGTTCGTCGAGCCGACCATCTTTACCGGCGTCGAGCCGCGCATGCGCATCGCAAACGAAGAAGTCTTCGGACCGGTGCTGTCGATCATCCCGTTCGACGACGAAGACGAAGCCGTGCGCATCGCTAATTCGACCATTTATGGGCTGGCGGCCGGCGTATGGACCACCAGCATTCGGCGCGCGCTGTTG
>CAZKQQ010000109.1:0-3989 GCA_964554945.1 uncultured Solibacteraceae bacterium
CGGCCGATCACGCACGGCGATAAGTCCGCGTAGCCCGGCCGCCCGCAACGCCTTTCTCTCGATTCATCCCAACTGTGCAGGCGTAGTGTCAGTATGCGATCGCGTAGCAGTCGCGCCGCGGGTCGGCGCCGGCGATGCGGTTGCCGCTGGCCGGATCAATGAGCACCGCGGTGGCGCAGCTCGAGATGCTGAGCGGCTTGATCTTACTCACATCGTGCCCGCGCGCCTTCAATTCCTGAAATACCGCGTCCGGAAGATTCGATTCGAGATTCAACTTGTTGAAGCCCGCGTCGTGCGGCCAGAACGAGCCGAAGAAGTGCAGCGTCTGCACGCGCGGCCACTCGAACGCTTCGTGCAGGTTCGGATACCAGTCCGGCCAGAACTCCACGACATTGAGAAACGACTGGAGAATCGTCTGGTCCTGGTTGTCGCCGCCCGGCGTCCCGATCGCCATGAACGGCTGGTTGTCACGCAGCACGATGCTCGGCGTCAGCGTGTACCGCGGCCGCGCGCGCGGCCGGATCTGCGCCGCGCGTGTTTGGTCCAGCCAGAACTGCTCGCCGCGCACGCTCATGCCGATGCCGGTCTTGCCCAGAATCACAGCCCCGCCAATCCAGCCTCCGCTGGGGGTGCTATCGAAGATGTTGCCGTCTTTATCGATGATCGAAATGTGCGTGGTGTCGCGGCTCGCGCCCCGCAGCGGCTCGGCGTCGGGCGGAATCGCACCCGGTTTCGCTCCATCCGCGATGTTCGCCTTCCAGTATTTCCAGTCCTTCACCTTGGAATCGAACGCCATCGGATTTCCCGCGATGAACGATCGCGAAGCGTGCTGCGGGTCGATCCGTTGCGCCCGCTCTTTCGCGTACGCCTTGGACAACAGCCCTTCGCCGGGCGTTTTCACAAACAGTTGGTCGCCATAATAGGTGTCGCGGTCCGCGTAAGCCAGCTTCAACGCCTCCACCACGGTGTGGATGTAGTCGGCGCTGTTGTGCTTCATCGCTTTCAGATCGTAGTTCTCCAGGATATTGAGCGCTTCCAGCATCACCGGGCCCTGGCTGCCGAAGCCATGCTTATAAACCTGGTAGCCCCGGTAATTCGTCGTGGCCGGTTCTTCCACCTTCGCGAAAAACTCGGCGAAATCCGCGGGTTCAAACGGCGACTGATGCTGCTTGAGAAACGCTACCATCTCGCGCGCGACATCGCCTTTGTAAAACCGGTCGCGCGCCGCGACGATGCCGGCCTTGCGGCCCTTGCCCGCGGCCGCGCGTTCCGCCTCCACCATCAGCCGCAGCGTGTGCGCCGTATCCGGCAGCTTGATGGTCTCGCCCGCGTTGTACATCGATTTGTCGGGCTTCAGCCAATAGACCTGGTTCTCCGGCCATTTTTCGAAAAATTTGAGATTGCCCTTAATCGATTGCGCGGTCCGCGGCCGCAGCGGGAAGCCCTGCTCGCAGTACTCGATCGCGCGGGCCGACACTTGCTCGAAGCTCATCGTGCCCCACTGTTCGAGCACGGTAAGCGCGGCGTGCAGCGCGCCCGGAACCACCGCGGGGTCCAGGCCGGCGCCATCCAGGTTCTTGCCGCGTGATTGAAACCAGTCGATGGTCGCGGCCTTCGGTGCCCAACCCTGTCCGACCACCGCGGTCACCTTGCCCGCGCTGCGAGGATAGACCAGCACCAGCGCCTCGCCGCCGAGACTGTACAGATCCTGCTCGACCACGCCTCCCACCAGCAGCGCCGCCACTCCCGCATCGAACGCATTGCCGCCGCGCGTGAGAATCTCGAATGCCGCCGCCGTAGTGAGCGGATGTCCGGCCGATACGCCCGCGTTTCGCCCCATCACCGGCGGCCGCTCCGCCGCCTGGCCGATTGTGACGGCCACGACTAGTGGAATTAATGCGGCTCTGCTGACCCGTAGTAAGTGCATCGCAGGATCCCTCCGTTCGTGAAAACCTGACTAATCTATACTAAGCCTTCGGACCACCCCTTGCGTTTCTGCGGCCAAGCTGCGGTACAATCGTCGAAATCCATTAGAAGGAAGGCCGTTCACCGCTTCCAGGCCGGAACGCATCATGACGCCGGAGCGCTGGCACAAAGTTACGGCAATGTTTCATGCCGCTCTGGAGCAGCCGTCTTCGGCGCTCGAGGAGTTTTTGCGCCGTGAATGCGGAGACGACGCCCAACTCTATGACGAAGTGCGCGGCATGGTCGAGCAACATGCCCGGAGCGGCATCCTCGATCACGCTCCCGTCGAACCAGCCGGAGCGCAGGCGGTATTCGCGGCCGGCGAGATGGTATCCGGCCGCTATCGCATCCTCCGATTTCTGGGACGGGGAGGCATGGGCGAGGTGTATGAGGCCGAAGACCTCGACTTGCAAGAGCGCGTCGCGCTGAAAACGCTGCTGCCGGAAATCGCCGGCGACGGACGCATGATCGCCCGCTTCAAGCAGGAGATCCAGCTGTCACGTAAGATTTCACATCCGAATGTCTGCCGGGTTTTCGATCTGGCGCGTCACCCCGCTGATGGCTCCGCGTCGCAGGCCATCTTCTTCCTGACGATGGAATTACTGGCCGGGGAAACGCTGGCGGCGCGACTGCACCGGGAGCATCGTCTCGCGCCGGCGGCGGCTCTGCCTTTGCTCAGCCAGATGGCGGAGGCGCTCGCTGCCGCGCACCGTGCCGGAGTGATCCACCGCGATTTCAAGCCATCCAACGTGATGTTAGTTCCCAGCGCTTCGGGCGTGCGCGCGGTAGTAACAGATTTTGGTCTTGCCCGCAGCCTGGCCGGCTCTGGTGAAACCACCGCGACGCTGACCGGCAAATTGATGGGCACGCTCGATTACATGGCGCCGGAGTTGCTGACCGGCAGCGCGGCGTCGGTCTCGTCCGACGTGTACGCGCTCGGCATGGTGGCCTACAAAATGGTGACCGGCGATTTGCCGTTCGCCGCCGAGACGCCGCTGGCGGCCGCGATCCTCCGCTCAAAGGTGCCCGTGCCCCCGCCTCGTGCCATTAATCCTGCTATCGATCAGACGCTGAATCGAGCGATCATTCGGGCACTCGATCCGACACCCACAAAGCGATTTTCCACCGTGCTCGAATTCGCGCAAGGACTTCGGCGGGAGACCGCGCCTGTCGCGGTAGCGATGCCGAGAGTCCTGAGAACCAGGTTCGCGCTCTCCGTCGCCGTCCTGATACTTCTCACGATGGTCCTGCTGAGTTCGTGGTTCCTTTTGCAACCCTCAGTTACTTTGCCCACCATGAAAAGCACCGCGGTGCTGCCGTTCACAAATATAGGAAATACCTCTGGTGATCAGGCGTTTGGCGAAGGTCTGGTTGAATCTCTAATTGGGCGCCTCTCTCAGATCGAACGGTTTGACGATTCCTTTACTGTGGTTCCTTCTTCCGAATTCGCCGGAATTGCCATAAAACAACCATCAGCGGCCCGCCGTTCTTTCGGAGTCAACCTCGTGATTACCGGATCCATCGACTATACCGACAATAAGCTTCGCATGGTAATCAATCTCGTGAACGCAAGTACAAGCAGGCAACTTGCGTCGCGAACTGTTGAGGATCCAGTTGGACACTCTTCGCGGCTATTGGATCAGGCTTTCGACAATCTAGTTGACATGCTCAATCTGCGTCTTTCGGCAGATGCGCGACGCGGCATCATTGCTGGTGGAACTTCCAGTGCTACTGCATTTGATGCTTGCGAACGTGGAATCGGAATGATCCGCCGGGCCGGGGTCCCGCAGCTCGATGAAGCTATCGGATTATTCCAAAACGCTCTACGACAGGACTCTGGCTATGCACTGGCGTACGCCGGTCTGGGTGAAGCATATGCGTTTAAGTATGGGATAACGAATGATCCTGAATTGGCACGTCAGGCGCGCGTCAACGGGGAGCGCGCAGTGGCGCTCAGCGATTCGCTCGCCTCGGTCCATCTTGCTCTCGGGCAGGTTGAGTTTCGCACCGGCCACTTTGACGAT
>CAZKQQ010000109.1:3999-21714 GCA_964554945.1 uncultured Solibacteraceae bacterium
CTAGGAAGAACATTGGAGGCTTTGGGAAGGATTGCCGATGCCGAACAGGCATATATAAGCGTGATCCGGATGCGCCCATCATACTGGCTCGGGCATACGGGGCTGGGTGCGTTCTACTATCGCCATGGTCAGTATGCGAAAGCGGAGCCCTACTTGCGCAAATCAATCGAGTTTGCCCCAGATAACCCAACCACGTATGCCAGCCTGGGAGGTGTTTATCTGGCAATGGGCCTCTACGACGCGGCCGAAGCTGTGCTGAAACAGTCACTCGCCATCAAGGAAACATATGGGGCATGCTCGAACCTGGGCGCCAGCTACTTGATGCGGCGACGATACGAAGACGCTGCAGCTATCCTCGAGAAGGCCGCGACACTAAATCCGAATGACCCCCGCGTTTGGCGCAATTTGGGCGACGCGTATCGATTCGGAAACCATCCCGCGCAAGCGATCAGCTGCTTCCGTCGCGCGGTTGAGCTGGTTGACAAAGAGCTGTCTGTCAACCCGGCCGACACGCAGGCGCTTGCCAATTTGGCCCTTTATCAGGCGAAATTAGGGGATTCCCTCAAGGCGCAGGAGGCGATCCGCCGAGCGCTTGCCGGAAAGGACGCGGACTCGGAAATCCGATTTAAAGCATCGATCGTGTACGCGCTTGCTGGCAACCGTCCGGCGGCGTGGCGAGAATTACGAGCGGCCCTCGACGGGGGCTTCTCCCGTGAGGAAGTACGGACCGAGCCCGAGTTGGCATCCTTACGTCAGGATCCACGCTTTATAAGTTTGTTGGAAGGAGACCACAGATGAAGTTCAAGCTCACCTACTTCACATTCCTTTTGTTGCTGATCGCGGGGAGCACTGGTTGTCAGCGATCAATTTTGGCCCAGTCATTAGCGCGGCCGTGTGATAAATTCACTCACATCACAATTTCGTCCGCGGTCGCTGGTTATGCTCATCCATCAGATGCTTGTATTCAACCCAGTGGAACAGTCGTCTGGCAGTCGGGTCCGCCGGACCAGGCGTGGTCTGTGCAGTTTGATGCTGGAACGGGATCGCCCTTAGACAAGGATGCAGGTTTATCCGACCCGCACACGACGCCTCAGAGTTACCTAGTAAAATCGAATGCGAACGGGTCGTACAAATACACGGCGTACACCAAATTGAGCGACGGTTCTACGGTATCGGCGGGACCGGATTACCTGGAGATTAATACTACCATCAAGCAAAGATTGTCCGCGAATAAGCTCCCAGCCGACTGTGATAATACGAGCGCTCCCAAAGACCAGACGGTAGCTCTAAGTTTGGACAATCATGCTCTCAAGACGGAATTCACTCATCTCTGTGTAATGCAAGGAAGTTTCATCTCTTGGTATGCGACACCAGATATCACTGCCTGGAGCATTACGGTGCGTGACCAAAATCTGATCGGGGCCAAGTCCAGCCCGTTGATCTTCAACCCCGTATTGGCGCCACCAGTGTGGTACGGAATCGATTGCAGAGCCTGCAAAGGTAGCAGCTTTCACAAGAAATTTTCGTATGACGTGACCGCCATCGGGATCGACGGCACCGTCTATCACCTCGACCCCGACATCATTGTGGACTCCGGCACGGGCCTAGGCGGCGAGAAGAAATAAATCTACGCTCTATACCCTTCCGGCACCAGTAGCGTGAGCGCATCGGGGACGATACGAATTTCCGCCGGCAGATGGCCGGCGAATTCGCCGTCGATCTGGATGTACACGCGCCGGTCCTCCGGCGCCAGCAGGCGCAGGCACTGCGCGCGCGCCACCGTCACGCCTTTCATGCCATCCAGCCGGTTCAGCATCAGACCGCCGAAGTATTTGACGTACGGAATGGTGGAGGGCCCTTCGAACAGCACCACTTCAAACCGGTCGTCGAACAGGCTGACGTTGCGCGCGATCTCAAAATCCCCGCCGTAATTCCGCACCTTGCTAACCAGCGCGAACGAACACTGGCGGCTCATGCCGTTCATCTCGACCTTAAACTCGGCCAGCCGCCGGCCGAGAAGACTCCAGCCCGCCACCCAATACGCGAACTTGCCGGTCGCCGCCTTCAGCGGTGCGCTCACGCGATACACGATGTGCGCGTCCAAGCCGATGCCCGCCATCAGCAGAAAATGACGCGACACTGCTCCCCGTTCCGAGGTCAAGTGTCCCACTGGGATGCGGAACGGCCGGCATTGGCCCAACTGCGCAGCTACGCGTTCCAGGTTCGACCCGAGCTTCATCTCGGTCGCCAGCACGTTGGCCGTGCCGCCGGGAAGTACGCCGAGCGGCACCTGCGAGCCCACCAGCCCTTCGGCCACTTCGTTGACCGTGCCGTCGCCGCCCGCCGCCAGCACCAGATCGGCGCCGCCCCCCACGTGTTGCCGCGCGATCGCGGCTGCGGTCCGCGGTCCGGTGGTCGGAGCCACCGTGATCTGATGGCCCTCCCGCCGCAGGATCTCCACGGCTCGTTGTACTGTCCCGTGCCCTTTCCGTCCGAGTTTGCCCGCACGGGGATTGTAGATGAGGACCGTGTTTCTGTAAGGTGTTATGGTGAGTTCTCCGGATTCCTCGTTAAATTATAATTGAGACCCCGATGAAAGATCCCGCGCAGGAAATTGAAGCTCTTCGCAAAGAGCTGCGCCGCCACGAACATTTGTATTACGTCCTCGACAGGCCGGAGATTTCCGACGCCGAATACGACGAGCTCATGCGGAAGCTGCAGGCCCTCGAAGCGCAGAATCCCGAGCTGGTTACGCCCGATTCGCCGACTCATCGTATCGGAGGAAAGCCGCGCGAGGGATTTATCAAAGTCCGGCACAGCTCCCCCATGCTCAGCCTCGACAACGCGCTCAACGAACAGGAGCTGCGCGATTTCGACCGGCGCGTGCGCGAGCTGCTGGGAGGCGTCGCATTCTGTTATGTCGCCGAATTGAAAATGGACGGCCTCTCCATGGCGGCGCGTTTTGAAAATGGCCGCTTCCAGCAGGCCGTCACCCGCGGCGATGGCGAAGTGGGCGAGGATGTCACCGAGAACGCGCGCACCATTCGCTCCCTGCCGCTTTCGGTTCAGACCGATCTCCGGCAGTTCGAAGTCCGCGGCGAAACCGTCATGAACCGCAAGGCCTTCGAGCGGCTCAACGCGGAACGCGACGAGCGCGGCCTCTCCCGGTTCGCGAATCCGCGTAATGCCGCCGCCGGATCGCTGCGCGTCCTGGAACCGCAGATCACCGCCTCGCGCCGCCTCGACTACTACACGTACTTCTTTCTGGTGGATGGCCAGCCCGCCCGCCATAGCCACTGGGAATCGCTCGAAGAAATGGCCCGCCTCGGCTTCAAAGTCAACCCTTACCGCAAACTGTGCAGCGGTGTCGAGGAAGCAATGGAGTTTTGCGCGCAGTGGGAGGCCCGGCGCGAAGATCTGCCCTACGAAATCGATGGCGTCGTCTTAAAGGTGGATTCCATCGACCAGCAGCGGCGGTTAGGTTCTACCGCCAAGGCTCCCCGCTGGGCCATCGCTTACAAGTATCCCGCCCGCCAGGCTGTGACCAGCGTGGAAAGCATCGAAGTGCAGGTGGGCCGCACCGGCGCCCTCACTCCCGTGGCGCGTCTCAAACCGGTCGAGGTCAGCGGCGTTACCGTCTCCCGCGCCACTCTGCACAACGAAGACGAGATCGAACGGCTCGGCCTCCAGATCGGCGATACCGTCGTCATCGAGCGCAGCGGCGACGTCATCCCCAAGGTGGTCCGCGTCAGCGCGCAGGGCTCCTATCGCAAGCCTTTCCAGATGCCTTCGCGGTGCCCGGTCTGCGGCGGCCATATCGTGCGCGAAGAGGGCGAAGCCGCCAGCCGCTGCATCAACACCAACTGTCCGGCCCGCCTCAAAGAATCCATCCTGCATTTCTCGTCGCGCGGCGTGATGAATATCGATGGCTTGGGTGACGCGCTGGTCGACCAATTGGTCGAAAAGAAAATTATCCAAAGCGTTGCCGATCTTTATGATCTAAGTGTCGACACCCTCATGAAGCTCGAGCGCATGGGCAAGAAGTCGGCAGCCAACATCCTGGCCAACATCGAGAATTCCAAGCGGAATCCGTTGCCGCGGGTGCTGACCGCGCTCGGAATCCGCTTCGTCGGCGAGCGGACCGCCGTATTTTTGGCCGAGACCTTCGGCAGCATGGACCACATCGCCGCCGCGAGTGAGGATCAGCTACAGCGGGCTGAGGAAGTCGGACCGAAGGTCGCGGCAGCGGTAGTCGAGTTCTTCCGGGAGCCGCGCAACCGTGAGTTGGTGGAGCGCCTGCGGGCCGCCAAACTCCAGTTCACGTACCAGGCGACGCGGCCCAGGGGCGGCCCTCTCCGCGGCCTCACGTTCGTGCTGACTGGAATGTTGCCAACCCTCAGCCGCGAGGACGCCAAAAGGATGATCGAAACGGCCGGCGGCAAAGTGAGCAGCGCGGTCAGCCGGAAGACCGACTACGTCATCGCCGGCCTGGACGCCGGATCGAAATTGACAAAAGCTCAGGAACTCGGAGTCCCGGTAGTATCCGAGGCGGAGCTGATCGAAATGCTGAAGGGCGCCTGAGCCGGCCCGCCTACTCCTTGACCATCTTTTGTATGCGTTTCAGACTGTTCTTCAATTCGTCGGTGGCGTCGACTACCTGGCTCGTATCGTAGATCACGCGCGGCGTCAGAAAGATAATCAATTCCACGCGCGAGGAGCTGTTGCTCTTCGCGCCAAACGCGGCGCCCACAATGGGAATGCGGTGAAGCAAGGGAACTCCTCCCGAACTATCGAGGCGTTTGTCCGTGATAATCCCGCCAATCGCCACTGTGTCTCCGTCGTTGACCGTCATTTGAGTGCTGATCGAGCGATTCGAGAACGATGTGGATGCGGTCGTCACACCGGGCGGCGGAGACTCCGGCGCACTCACCTGCTGATTGACGACCATCGTAACCACGCCGCTGGAATTGACCCGGGCCAGAATGTTGAGCGTGGTTCCGCTGGCTTGGCTGCTGATATTGTTGGCGAACGGCGTGGTCCCTCCCACGTTGGTTCCGGTCAGCACCGCTTGCGACGTCAACACCGGAACCTGGTCGCCCACATTCATCGTCGCCGGTACGCTGTCTGTCGCGATAATGCTCGGCGACGCAATGATGCGGGTGCGGCTTGTATTCTCCGATGCGTTCAACAGCGCCAGCAGCTGATGGCTCTTCAAGACCAGCGCTCCGGTGGTAAGCGAGAGCCCGCCTGCGGTCGACGCGACATCTAAGATTCTTGAGGTTCCGGCCGGCGACGCCGTGTCCCGGCTCTGCAGATACGAGGACACACCGGCGCTCCATGCCCCGGTCAGGTCGACTTCATAGATCTTCGCGTCGATCAGCACCTGGCGCGGCGCGATATCGAGCTGGCGAATCAAGCTGGTCACCTGTTCGTATTCCTGCGGCGTGCCCTGAATCAACAACGTGTTGTCGAAAGGATTGGGTATTACCTTCGGTCCCCGGTACACATTGTTCCCGGTCACTCCGGAGCCTAGAAAACTGCCCGTCAGATCCGTGACGCCTGGAGCGCTCCCGGGAGCGGCCGGCGCGCCACCCACTGCCGGCACCCCGACCGGCGGCACGATCCCGCCGCTATAGCTGTTCGTCAACCCGCCGATTGGCGCGTATCCGTAGTTGTTGCCATAAGGAGAAACACCGGCATAGCCGGCGCCGTACGCGCCATAGCCTCCGCCCGCCTGTCCTAACCCGCCGTATGTGCCGGGCATCATGCTGCCATATCCCATGCCGCTGGCGACCATGCCGGCATTGGCTTGAGCTGCCATGGCGATCAGCGCCTGCACGTTTCCGGTGTACAGAGCCATAATTGCAGCGGCCACCGTCGCTGCGCTGCCGTAGCGTAACCGGTACGCATAATTGTTTACACCGCCGGCGCTGATCTTCACCGGAACGTCCAGCTTCTTGATCCAGCTCTCGACTTCCGTGAAGATTCCCGGATTGGGCGCAACAGCGATCAACGTGTTGATCCGGTCTATTGGTATGAACCGCACCGACCCGCTTTTTTCGGAAAGGGCATAGGCCTTGAATACCGACTCGAGGTCTTTCACCAGATCGGAAGGCCGGCTGTTATTGACATCGAACAGCCGCACGCGCTGCCCCGCGAATGTATCGCTGTCGAACATCGCGATCAGTTCCATGGTCCGCTTCATGCTGCGGCTGTTGTCCTGGAGGATCAGCAGATTCGCTGCGTCATATACCGAATGCGCCGCGCCTTCTCCCAGGAACGGCGCGATCAGCTTGTCCATTTCCGACGCGGTCGTATATTTCAGGAAGATCATATTGAGGATCATCCGCTCGTCGTCGGGCAGTGTCTTGGGATCGATGTTCACTTGTGGCGCCAGCGGCAACTGCGGCACCAGGGCGATGGGGACAATGCGGTAGAGATCGCCCACCTGCACCATGGTCGCGCCATTCACGCGCAGAATCGTCTGCAGCAACTGCATCAGATCCAGGGGCCGCACCTCGCCGTACGTGTAGATGGTGACGGTACCTTTGACGCGCGGATCCAGAATGTAATTGATCTTCAGCCGCTTGGCGAGGATGTCGACCATCTCCGTCAGCGACGCGCCGGGCACCATGAAAGCGCCGTTGTCGGCAAGCGGCGGCGCCGGATTCGGGGGCGGCGCGGGAGCCGGCGCCGGTGGCGCGGCATTCGGCGCGGGCTGTGCGGGATTCGGCGCCGGTGCGGGCGCGTTGCCCGGCGGCGTCTGCGCGCCTTGCGCCGGAGCGGCGGCATTCGGAGTCCCCTGCCGGTTGGGCACGGGTTGGGCAGGAGTGGGCTGAGCGGGAGCCTGTTGCGGTGGAGGTGGAGCCGGGCGGCCCAGACCACGGATCGGGAATGGATTGGTTCCCGCCTGCCCCAGCATCAGGGGCGCGGCTGCCAGAGTAATCGCGGCACAGGCTGCGAAAAGTGAACGCATTCCTTATTCCTGTGCCGAGCCGCTGCGCGGCTGATCGCGTTGCCAGACAGCCTTCTCCATTTCGTTCAAATCCGATTCCTTCTTCTGCCAGTGAAAGGGTCCGAGCGGCGTCCTCCGCTCGAAACGAATCATGCCGTCTTGCGCCGCGGCCGTCACCAGAGCCAGGGCCGCATCTCCGGCTGCCTGCGGCGCCTGCATCTCTTCGGCGCTCATGATGCCGAAGGGCGACCTGTGATACAGCCAGTTCTTGCCGTCCGGGCGAGTAACACGGTACGAATTCGGACCGACTTGCACCGCCCCGGCCGGAATTCCTGATGGTACTGCGAGTGCCGCGGGCGGCGGAGCGGTCTGAACCGGCGCATCGGTCCGAGGTACGTCGGCGGCCGCGAGCAAGATTGCCGCTAGTGGAAACACAATCAGTATCTTCGTCAAAATTGCTCCTCTTTCTTTAGCGCGCCGGATCCCAGCGGCAGGTCTGGCCGAACGGGCTGATCAAAATCACCTTGCGAAATCCATCCACAACCGCGCCGGCCGGATTGCTGTCGTTCGGTTGGCAGGCGCGGAACCCGCCGCCTACGTCCATACCCGGACCTAACGGACTTTGCGGGGCCGGGGCGGCGGGCGTCTCTGTGCGGGCCGGAACCGGCGCCGTGGTCACGGGGGCCGCCGCGATCTGCTGCGGCGCCCCGCTGTGGTCCTTTAATTCGTCCAGCTTCTTTCGGATCTTCTGGCCGTCCCATTCGAAAGTGATCTCTTCTGTATTGACGTCCACCAGCTTGAATTGGCCGATCGAATCCCCAATTTCCAGTCCTTGATGCGGACTTGTGGAATCCGCGCTCAGGACCACCGTGACGACGCCGCCCAGGTTCATCATGCCGTGGTACACCGGCAGCGGAGGGACCGGCTTCGGCGGCGGCGCCGGCGCGGGAGGCGGAAGCTCGATCGGCACAGTGGGGTTGCGCGAGCGGTCGAACAGCATTTGCTGCACGATATTGGAATACCCGCCGGCAACCACCGGCGGCGCGGCGGGCAGCGGCCTGTGGGGCGGCGGGGCCGCGGGAGCCACTGTCTTGCCCAGTTGGTCTCTTTCGCGCACTTTCGCCGCGTGCCACGTCTGCCGCAGCTGGTAGCCGGCGTAAATCGTGAGCAGGCCCAGCGCCACGTTCAATGCCAGGAGCTTGCGCCTCAAAATGACGCCAATCCTCTCTTCTGCGGCACCAGTTTTTTTGACACGACGCCGGAAAGATTGAGCCGCACTTGCACGTTTTTGTTCTTGTCGTTTCCGCCGCTGATGCTGATCTCGTTGGTGGCCATGATCTGCGGCCGGTTCGCCAGATCGGCCAGCAGATTCACGAGCTGCTCGATGCCGCAGGTGAACGTCTCCACCACCGAGACCTCGCCGTAGTCGTTGGCGAGCGGTTGCACGCGCAGTTCCTCGGCGCCGCGCGCATCGATGTTGTTGGCCGTGGCCGCCTGCCGGATGGTGTCCAGAAGCTGCGCCTGGACCTGCGCGGCCGTATCCGCCTTGAGGACGCCGGCTTCGCGCGCATTCAACTCCGCGGCCGCCTGTTTCAACACAGCTTCTTTCCCCGGAACCGTGGCGGCCATCCTTCGCAGACGCTCCAGCCGCTGCTCCGCGACGGGAATGGATTCGGTCGGCGCCACCACCGGGGCATCGCTGCTCTGGAATACTCCGAGGCGCAGCAGGATCAGCACCGGGCCGAGCACCAGGATGGCCGCCTTCCACCGGTCCAGCTTCCCGAGATTCATGGGCGCGGCCTCCGCGCCGTGTGGATCTGGAAGGCTTCCACCGAGCCGCTGCGCGATACCTGCTGGAATTCGGAATTCTGAAAAAATGGCGATGAATCGATCAGCTTCAGCAGCGGCGCGGCTTGCGGCGCTTCGCCGGTAATCCGCGCCGCATCGCGAGTGAGATTGATGGAACTGGTCCAGACGGGCGGCGCCAGCAGTTTCGTGAGTTCGTTTAAGGCATCCAGATCGGTGCGGGTCTGGCTGCGGAACTGATCCAGCAGGCGGGCGCGCGCCCCGGCATTGTCGATCTCGCGATCCAGGATCTGGGAGCGGCGCGCCAGCGGCTCCAGTCTCGCGATTTCCGCATCCAGCTTTCGCAGGTAGCGCCGGTCGGCATAGCTCGAGTACACCATCAGCGCTACCACGGCCAGCAGCAGCACGCCCGCCAGCACGACGGTCGGGATAAACAGCGCCCGCGAACTGGAGCGACGGTGCTCCGGCGGCAGCACATTCGCAGCCGGCGCCAGCCGGGGACACGCCCCAGCCAGCGCCGTCGCATACGGTAGTGCGTTGCGGGATAGATCGTTTTCCACCGGGTTCATGCCGGGATGCGGAAGGACTTCTTCGAGTTTTCGCGCCGGGGTTTCCGGAGGGAGACGAAGTTCCGCCAGCGCGAGCGTCACCGCGCGCTCGGGGGCCAGGTCGAACTCGGCGGAAAAAATCGGCCGCGCCTGGCTTTCGCCGTACACCTCGACCGCTCCGGCGGGCGTGAGGCTCGTCGCGACAAACCCGTCGCCGTTCGCGTGCCCTTTTGAGGCGGCCCCATTCAAACGAATAGCGGCGTGCAGGGCGGCCGCCGAAAAAGTAAAACTCGAGATCGCGATGCCGGCTTCCACGAACAGCTGCACATAGCGGTCCACGGTCTCGCGCCGCACGATGCCGACTAAGGCTGCACTCTCTCCGGCCGGAGACCAACCCCAGCATACGTTGGCGTCCCCGTACGGATGCAGAGTATCCAGCTGGAGACGGATCGCCGACTCCCGGTCCTTGGCGGCAATGCCGGGAAGCGCCAGCTGCCGGACAATCACGTCGCGCCGCGGCAGCAGGACGGTCGCGCTCAGGTGGCCCATGCCGGCCGCCTCCGCGAATCTTAGATACTCGCCCCCCCATTCCGCCGCCGGCCGGTCCGCAAACTTCGACAGCGTCACCCGCCCGAGCACGTGGATTCCCGACGGCCGCACACGGGCCGCCGCCACTTCCAGATCGGTGGTTCCGATTTCAATTCCGATGCCGGAGCCAAAAGCGAGGAGCTTGCGGAGGTCTACGGAAGGGGAAAGAGTGGCCGCCATGGGTCCGGTCAGTAGCTCCATGCGGTGTCGTACCACCGCAGGATATGGATGGGGACTTCAGCGCCTTCGGGCATGTATTTGATCTGCGCCGCGACGGTGCGCCGGAGGTCGGAGAATTGCCCGGTGACCAGGCGCAGGCGCGCGGTCGCGCGCAGCGTCAGAATCGAGTTGCCCCCCACACGTAACCGGCCCGCCGCGTTGCCGGCCGCGGCCGCGAAACTTCCCAACTCCGGCTCGGTTAACGGCTTCGCCCGGCGGCGCTCCAGCAAAGCATTAATCGCGTCAGGGCTCAGACCGATCGCCGCCAGAACCGGCGCGGCGGCCGAATTGGCGTCAATCCGGTCCTTGGAACCGAATATGGACAGGCAGTCCACCAGGCCGATGCGCGGCGTCAGACGCGCCCCCCCCGTTTCGTCGGTAGAGGGAACGTAAGTTCCATAGAATAACTCGGGTGTGATGCCCTTCACCGATAGTAATTCCTCGATCTCTTCGAAAGACGCATGGCGGGCCCGAAAAGACGGCGTGAGCGACGCATAATATTGATCGAACGCACTACCGGCCTGCCCGCCGCGCCAATCGAGTATAGCGGCCACGAGCTGTCCCGCCCGGTCAGGCTCTATCCCGATGGCCGTCATGAGCTTGTACAACTCTTCCGGGGGCGCTTCGTTGACATTGAGTTTGGCGGCTTCGGGAATGATTTCCACGCGCACGTCGCCAGAAGGAAAGGTGTAGTCGACGCGCCCGGATTCGCGGCGGATCTTGAATTGATCGGGGCTCTGTGCCGCCCAGAGCAGTTCGTATTCGGCGCGCTGCAGGCCGCTGACCGCCAGATAATACGAACGCAGGCCGTCGACATCGGTGGAGGTGCGTTGTGTCTCGCCGAGCACCGTATTGGAGAGCGAGAACGCGATCGCGGCGAGCGCGGCCGAGACCCAGAGCACGGCCAGCAACGCGCTGCCGCGCCGGCCGGAGACCTGCGCGACTCTAGTTGTCCTCATACAGAGTCTCCGGGTTCCGGCGCAGGTAGACGGGGGCCATAATGCTCGTGGGCTGCACCTGCGACGCATCTGTTTCCAAGGGCGCCATATCGATCCGCACCGCCATCGGCAAGACCTTGTCCTTCCAGACGGGCGTCCAGATGTCCGGCTGGTTCCGGTCGGGAGCGGGTCCCCGATAGGCGAACCGGCAAAACGCCAGCTTGTCGGCCAGCACGAACGATGTCGCCGAGGCGGCAACCGGCAGAAATTGAGGCAGGCCGTCGCGCAGGGCGCACAAGCGACCGGCGCCCAGCGAGCCGGTGTACGGGATCTCGTTCACCACCAGCCGGACGCCCTCCTGCTCACCGGGGATCACGAAGATTTCGAGGATCTGCGGCCGTCCCCGCCATCCTCCTTGCAGCGAGAACGTGGAGACCAGGCGCAGCGTCGCGGCCTCGCCTTGAAAAAACGGCATTGGGGCGCCTCCGTTATCCGGGCCGACTCCGCACAGCGCCATGGCGGGGACCAGGCCTTCGAGCTGCGATTGCAGAATCCGCTGCGCCCCCGCCGTCCGCCGGTTCGTCATGAGCTTGTCATCGGCTTTCGTAAACGCGGACAGGCCGATGCGCATGGCGGTGAACATGGCCACCGAGAGCAGGCTCAGCAGCGTTACCGCGATCAGCAGTTCGAGCAGGGTGACACCGCGGGCGGAACGTTTCATTGCTGCACATCCTCCTGCCGGAGCGTGTGCGGCCGGTAAGCGTCCAGCGTGAAGGTGCGGCGCTCCGGACCCGACATCCACCAGATCTCGAGCTCCACGCGCTGCAGCACCAACTGCCCCGCGCCGGCATTCTGAGGCCCTTCGAAGGGCGAGACCCGCGCCTGCCAGCCGGCTTGCACTCCTCCGGTCTGCGAGGGGTCGAACTCACCGCTGACCACGCGGTTGTGCGGAAGACGGGAATCCAACAGCAGGTCGTTCATGCGCAGCCGCGCCAGTTGCACCACGCGGTCATACGCCGTCAGCCGCGCCGCGTTGCGCAAGGCGCCGGAAATGCCCGAGAGCAGGCCGACGATCGCTACCGCCAAAATGACGGTGGCGACAATCAATTCCAGCAGCGTAAATCCGCGTTCGGACTTCATGTCTATTGCCCGGATACGTTCTCGACGCGCGGAAAGCCGGTCATGGGATCCAGACGGACCAGCCGGTGCGCGCCGTGCCGGTTTACCAGTTGCACGCCCACACCCGGAGCGGTGCCGCCGGGCATTACGATAACGCGCCGCGGGCCGTCTTCGTCGGGAATCTGGGGAAAGAGCGATTCCATGGCGATGCCGTCGGGAAGTTGGAGCCGCCGCTGGAATCCGGGCTCGGTGGAAAGCAGCAAAATGGTGTTGTCCTTGGGAGCGATGATGATCTCGACCGCCTGCTGGCGCCGTTCGGCATGATCTACAGCGCCATTCAGGATGCTCGAAACGGAGTCCGTTGCCGAACGCATCCGCACGCTGTCGATTCCCGCCGCGACGGACGGATAGGAGATGCCGGCGAGCAGCCCGATGATGCTCACCACCACCAGCATCTCGATGAGCGTGATGCCGGAACGGCCGCTCCCTGATGGGGTATTATTTCCAGCTGACAATGTCGGCATTCAAACCGTCGCCGCCCGGCTGGCCGTCGGCGCCGTAGCAGATGATATCGGGTTCGTCGCCGTGCTCGCCCGGAAATTTGTACACGTAATCATGCGCCCAGGGATCTTTCGGAATCTCCTTGGGCAGGTACGGCCCGTTCCATTGAGTCAGATCGCCCGGCTTGGCGCGCAGCGCCTGCAAACCCTGTTCGCTGGTGGGAAACGTTCCGGTATCCAGCTTGTACGAGCCGAGCGCGGTCTGAAAATTCTGAATCTGCGCGCGCGCCGCGGTGATGCGGGCCTGGTCGCCGTGCTTCAGCACGTTGGGCGCGACCAGCGCCACAAACAGGGCGATGATCGTCATCACCACCAGCATTTCGATCAGGGTGATGCCGGCTTGCCCGCGCTTCCGTCTATTGGTTTTGGTCATGGTTACACCGCCACGTCATTGATACTCGTGATCGCGAGCAGCATGCTCAGGATCAGCGCCCCTACCATTATGCCCATCACCAGGATCACCACCGGCTCGAATACCGCGGTGAAGCGCTTGATGGCGGCGCGCGTGTCGTTCTCGTAAATATCGGCCATGCGGTTGAACATGGCGTCGAGCCGGCCGGTCTCTTCGCCGACGGTCAGCAGGTGCGCCGCCAGGGGCGGAAACACGGCTGCCCGGCGCAGGGGTCCGGCAATTCCTTCGCCCCGTTTGACGCCTTGCGCCACGCCGACCAGCGCGCGCGAAATCGTCAAGTTGCCGAGCGTCGCGGCTGAGATTCCGATCGATTGCACCAGCGGAACCGTGTTGGCCACCAGCGTCGCCATGGCGCGCGCGAACCGCGCCGTCTCGGCTTTGCGCAATGCATCGCCCAGCATGGGAATTCGCAGACGAGCGCCATCCCACCACAACCGGCCGGCCGTCGTACGAGTGTAGGTCTGGAAAAAAATGAGTAGCGCAGCCAGAGCGCCGGCGCCGATCCACCAGTAACTCTGCACGAACTGGCTGGTGGAGAGCATGATCTGGGTGGGCGCGGGAATCTTCATCCGCGAGTCGGCGAACATGGTGGCGAAGCGCGGAACCACGAATTCCAGCAGGACGAAAATCGAGCTCAACCCCACCAGCGCCAGCAATGCCGGGTAGATCATCGAGGAAACGATATAGCTGCGCAGCTCATCGCGCGAGCGTTCGAATTCGGCCAGCCGCTCGAAAATGATTGCCAACGCGCCCGACGCTTCGCCCGCGCGGACCATGTTGACGTACAGGTCGGAAAAATAACCGGGATGCGTGGCCAGGCTGTCGGCCAGCGATTTGCCGCCTTTCAGCACGCGCAATACATCGAGGACGACGAACTTGGAGCTCGGGCGATCCGTCAATTCGGCGGTAATGGAAAGCGCGCGGTCGAGCGGCACACCGGCATTGAGCAGCGTCGATAGCTCCTGCGTGAAGAACAGAACGTCGCGCCGCTTGCCCTTGCCGAAAGACGGCAGTTTGATCTCGAGCGAAGAGCGTTTGGGGGCGACTCCAACGTAAACCGGCGTGAGGCCCTGCTTGCGCAGTTCGCGCGCGATCAGCTTCTCGTTCTCGCCGGTGAGGCTGCCGCTGCGCATGCGGCCGTCCGAGGCTACGGCTCTGAAGAAGAAGGTGGACATCAGCGAGCTCCGGCTCCGGTAGCACGCCTCACGCCACCCATCACAGCTCCTGCGTCACGCGCATCACTTCGGATACAGTCGTGATGCCGTCGCGAATCTTCAGCCAGCCGTCTTCGCGGAGATTGCGCATGCCGTTGCGCCGCGCGGCCTGCGTCAGCACCGAAGCGTCCGAATTGTTCATGATGAGGCGGCGAATCTCGTCATTCACGTCCATCATCTCGAAAATACCCATGCGCGCGGTGTAGCCGGTGCCGTTGCACGCCGGGCATCCGGCGCCGTGGAATGTGGGAATGGTTTCGCCCTCGGGAGTCATGGCGCGCTTGGCCGGCTCTTTGCACTCTTTGCAGATGACGCGCACCAGCCGCTGCGCCAGCACGCCGACCATCGAAGACGTAATCAGGTAGTTCTCCACTCCCATGTCGACCAGCCGCGTGATCGCGCTCGGCGCGTCGTTGGTGTGGAGAGTCGAGAAGACCAGGTGGCCGGTGAGCGCGGCGCGAATCGCGATATCGGCCGTTTCGCGGTCGCGAATTTCGCCCACCATGATGACGTCGGGATCCTGGCGGACGATGTGCCGCAGGCCCGATGCGAACGTCAGCCCGATCTGCGGATTAACGTGCAACTGGTTGATGCCGTCCATCTGATATTCCACCGGATCTTCTATGGTGATGATCTTTTTGTCCGGCAGGTTGATGCGCTTCAACGCGGAATAGAGCGTGGTCGATTTGCCGCTGCCGGTTGGACCCGTCACCAGGAAAATGCCGTGCGGCAGGCTGGTGAAATGCTCCATGCGCGCCAGCATGCGATCGTCGAATCCGAGGCGGCGGAGGTCATAGAAATCTCCGGCGGAACGGTCGAGCAGCCGCATCACGACGCTTTCGCCGTAGAGCGTCGGCAGCGTCGAAACGCGCAAATCGACTTCGCGGCCGAGGACCTTGATCTTGATGCGCCCGTCCTGCGGCAGGCGGCGCTCCGCGATATTCAGCTTGGCCATCAGCTTCAGGCGCGAAATGATGGCGGCCTTCAGCTCGCGCGCCGGCGGCTCTTGATTGAACAGGACGCCGTCGATGCGGAAGCGGATGCGGAATTCTTTTTCGAAAGGTTCGATGTGAATATCGCTGGCGCGCTTTTCAATGGCCTCCGCGATCATGTTGTTGACCAGACGGATGACGGGCGCTTCGCTCGCCATGTCGCGCAGGTGTTCCAGATCGGCGTGGGCTTCCTCGTCTCCTCCTTCGCCGACGAAAGTCTGCTGGTCGCTTTCGCCATAGTGCCGGTCGATGGCATCGAGGATTTCCTGCTCGGCCGCGAGCACGGTTCGGATCTGCAGGCCGGAGTAGGCGCGCACCGCGGCGACGGTCTCAAAATCGAGCGGGTCGGCCATGGCCAGCGTCAGGATGGAATCCGCCAGCGCGATGGGATACGCGCGGCACTGCCGCAGGAATCGATCGGAGAGGCCTTCGATTTCGGGGGCCGCCGGCGGCGCGCCGTCGATGGTGAGCAGCGGAATGCCCAGCTGATCGGAGAGCGCCACCAGCACGTCGCGCTGCGCGATCAGCCCCATATCGACCATGATCTTGCCGAGCTTGTCGCCCCGCTCCCGCTGCAACTCGAGCGCGCGTTCCAATTCGTCAGGCTGGATTTTTTGCCGTTCGAGAAGGATTTCGCCGAGACGCTGGTAGCGGAATTCCGGCGCCGGTTCGGATTGGGAGGCGGAAGGCTGGGTCGGAATCACTTACTGCTCTTCCGTCTGAACGCCGGCGATCCCGGCACTGCGCGAACCCTTCAGAATAATCTGGCCGGGAAGGCCTTTGGTGTCCTCCCAGGACTTGTAGAGCAAGCGCACGGCAACCACGATCTGCTCCGTATTCGGAACCATATTGAGCGCGGCCGCGGTGCTGGTCCACATGTCGCGCATGGTTTGCCGCATCAAGGGAAGCCGTTCGATTTTCTGCTTGTGGACCCGCACCACTTCCTGCGGCGAGATCGACTGCTGAAACGGAGTAATGGTGGGAGTGACGATGAGGCTGACTTCCTGGGTGACCACGGCGCCATACCCGAGCAGGTATAAGGCGCGCGCCGGCCCGAGCAACACCATCGGAGTGGCGCCGCCGGCCGTGCTGACCTTTTCATCCAGCTGTCTTTCCAGGTCGGCCATGACGGTGAAGGAGAGCAGCGGCTTTTCGGCTGTGCTGATGGCCGAAACGCTCTTCAGCGGGGGCTGCGCCCAAGCCGCCGTCAGGATAAGCAATGCAATCGGCAGCTTCATTTGAATTCTCCATTAGCCGTACGGGGCAGCGTGTAATTGCTCCGTATCATAGCTGTTTCCTCGCGCTGCATGAACTTCAAATCACTCGCCGCGCTCAGCAGCATCGCCTGGTTACGCCGCTCGATGCCGGCGGCGCGCTGCTCGAACGCTTTCTCCAGACGCACTTCCTGATCCGCGACGGCTTTGTCCACCGCCCTCTGGATGCGCTGCTGGATCTCCGCCTCGGAAAGCGACGCCGTCGCGGAGACGGCTGGAACGCGCGCGGACCCGGGACCTGCGGGGGTCCCGGCCGGGCGCGCCAAGGAGAAGACAATCAACGCGGTGGAGAGCATTGCCGCCGAGGCGAAACCCAGACGCGCGCCGGAGCCCCAGAATGCGGTCCACGCGCGCCGCCATGGCGACGGTTCAAAAATTTTGTCCGAGACAAACGCGATACGCTGCGGAATTTCTTCATCCCGCAGCGCAAACAATGCGGCTTCGGTGAGCCGCAGCCGTTCCACTTCTTCACGGCAGGCGGCGCAGCCTCTAACGTGCGCGTCCACCTGCTGGCGTTCCGTCTCGGACAGTTCTTTGAGAGTGTAATCCCTCAAATCGAATGGTGAGCAACTCATGACAAACCTCGCGCCTTGATGGGAGCCAGCTCTGCTTTGAGAAGTTCGAGCGCCGAATATAGACGGGACTTGACGGTGGAAACGGGACAGGAGAGGATTTCGGCCATTTCTTCAAACTTGAAACCCTGGTAGATCTTCAGCACGACGGCTTCGCGCTGTTCCGGCGAAAGCCGCTCCAGGGCGCTGGCCACGGCCAGACCCAACTCGATCGGAAAGACCGAGCTGCCGCCCACCAGAATGCCGGTATCCGTGGCTTCCGGCTCGAGCTCATCGACATCGGTCTCAGGCCGGCGCTTGCGGAACAGGGAATAGGCCTCGTTATGCGCGATGCGGTACACCCAGGGGGCGAACCGTGCGGGATCATCGAGCTTGCGGAGGTTCTGATAGGTTTTCAAGAATACGTCCTGCGTCAAGTCCAGAGCGTCTTCGCGGTTGCCCGTAATGCGCAGGAGATAATTGTAGACACGTTTCTCCCACCGGGACACGAGGAGGTTATAAGCCTCCACCGCTCCCCG
>CAZKQQ010000110.1:0-21703 GCA_964554945.1 uncultured Solibacteraceae bacterium
GCTGATCGTGACGTATCCGGAGGGATCGCCGCCGGTCCAGGTAACCGTCACGCCATTGGCGCGCACGATGTTGGTGACGCTCGATTGATTGGTCCAGGTAAAGATTGGCGGCATCGTATAAGGCGCCGTAAAGGGCCCTACATCCGGACCGCCGGTTCCCGTGAAGGTGTACTGGCCAGGGACCAGAGTGGTCGCGGTCTGATCAATTAATGTCTGATAGGTAAGGACGGTTCCTTGCGTGCTCTTGGCGATGGTCCGGTTGCCGAACGGAGCGGCCAGCGCGATGGAGGGTCCGGCATCCAGGAACTGGACCGACGCGCCGGATGGTTGAGTGACGGGTTTCCCGTTCACCGAGAAGACAGAGACTGAGCAGGAGCCATACGAATTGATATCGAGCTGCGAGCCTTGCGGTGGGTTGTTGGGAAACGTGACCCTCACAAAACTTCCTCCGGCGGTATCCGTTTTAATGGTCGTATTGGTCCCGGCCGCCGCGATTGACTCCACGACCCGCTGGAAGGTGAAACCTCCGTATGAATGTGTCCCCGTGCCGCCGGTTGTGGAATTCTGGCTGAGCGGCACGCAGGCGCGTCCGGAAGAGGCGACCGCGATCGAGGTCGAATTACTGATGACGTTACCGATTTGCATGATCACGGAAACGGCGCAGCCGGAGACGCCATTCGGGATTGTGACGTAGACGGTATCCACGGAGGAGCAACACGCGTTTCGTCCGCGGAACAGAATATTAGCCGTCTGGCCTCCGATGAAGACACGCAGCGGGATGTTGGTGAGGTCGGCTTGGACGGCGGGCTGAGTTTCGTCGGAGCCAACCGCGCCCAGTCCGGTACCCCAGAACACGACGACATCGCCGGGGTTTGCGGCGTGGCTCGGGGTGATGAGGGCGCTGTCCGCGTTAAGAAAGGCGATGGCGTCTCCTACCCCGCTCTGGCTGACCGTGAAAATGCCAAGGCTGCTCTGTACGACAGTGATCGCAGCGCTGGCGCTTTGCCCGTTGTAGGTCACCTTAACGGTTCCTGTTCCAGTGGGAGTCTTGGATGGAAGAATGGCGGCGATTTGGGCGGCCAGAGAATAATACATGACCGCGTTGACGGTGGTAGCGCCGATAGTGACCGTGACCGATGTGCCGCCAATCGCGGGCGGCAGCGGAAACTGAGTGGCAATGGCCAGGTTCGCGGGGCCGAGGTTCGTCCCCTTTACGACGAACAATGATCCTTGGGCAATACCGGAATTCGGCAGACCCGCAGGAATATAGCTGGCTGCGTTCTGAACGGCGGTAATCGTCGGTGTTTGACCAGAGGCGGCGGCTGCCGCCAGGCACAAAGCACAGAACAAACAAAATGGGTTCTTCATTTTCCCCTCCAGGCCGTGATCTTGAGCGCGCGCGGACACACCGACCCTCACGGGCGCCGAGCCCCTTCACTCCGGCCACTTGAACTTAAGTCGAGGTTATGCTGACATGGATAGCTCTAACCTGTCCTGACGGAACTCTCAAGAACTCTAAAGGACAGCAAGTTTATGATTTTCAATGCGCCGGAGAGCGGTAAAAAGGAATTCGAAGCTCGCCTTTGGCGTTTTGGCTCATGCGAGTTCGATGAGTCCTGCCGGCAGCTGCGGGTGAACGGCCAGCCGATTGAGCTGGAGTCGAAGCCGCTTGAAGTCCTGTATCAGCTCTTGATCCACGCGGGCGAGGTGCTCACGAAGGACGAGTTGCTGGAGACGGTCTGGCCGGGCACCGCAGTGGTCGACGGGTCTGTGGCGACGGCAATTTCCAAACTGCGCCGGGCGCTCGGCGATGACGAGCAGACCATCATTCTGACGGTTCCCCGCATCGGTTACCGGCTGGGCGTGCCGGTGCACTCGAAACGGCTCCCGCCGCCAGCGTTTCGGGAATCGGGGTTCAATCCGGGTGATCCGGTGCCCGGCCGGGAGCAGTGGCGGTTTTCGCGCCGCCTGGATGTTTCCGAGTCGAGCGAGGTGTGGCTCGCCGAACACCCGAAAACGCATGAACACCGCGTTTTTAAGTGCACTTCAGACGGCATACGGCTGAAGGGCTTGAAACGCGAAGCCACGGTTGCCCGGTTCATGAAGGAATCGTTGGGTGATCGCCCGGATTTCGTCCGGGTGCTGGAATGGAATTTCGATTCGCCGCCGTTTTACCTCGAGAGCGAATACGCGGGCCCGGACCTGGCGGAGTGGGCGGAAAATCAAGGCGGCCTGGACAAAATTCCGTTCGAGACCCGGCTGCAAGTCATGGTCGACATCGCTTGTGCGGTGGCTGCCGCTCACGAGATCGGCGTGCTCCATAAGGACTTGAAACCGGGCAACATTCTCATTGCGCCGCTGGACGGTGGCGGATGGCAGCCGCGGGTGGGTGATTTCGGGAGCGCCTCACTGACTGAGCCCTCGCGGCTAAGCGCGCTCGGCATCACCAACCTGGGATTTACCGGAACCGAGTCCGGCGACGGGAACGTTTTAACGGGCACGGTGATGTATCTCGCGCCCGAGGTGCTGGCAGGGCAATCGCCGACCGTATCGGCAGACGTGTATGCACTCGGGGTGCTGCTTTATCAAGTTGCCGTCTGCGATTTCCGGCGACCGCTGGCTCCCGGCTGGGAGGCCGGCATTTCCGATCCGCTGATCCGGGAAGACATTGCGGACGCGGCATGCGGCGATCCGGCGCGGAGAGTGAAGAGCGCGGCGGAATTGGCGCACAGGCTCCGGACTCTCGATCAACGCCGCTCGGAGCGGGACGAACGGGAATCAGTCCGCCGGCGGGCGCTGGCCGCGGAGCAGCGAATTGCCCGATGGAGAGTGCGTCGTCCCTGGATGATCGCGGCAATGGTTGCGCTTACGGCCGGCCTGGCAGCCACGCTGGTTTTATATAGCCGGGCTTCCGCGGAGCGCGATCGCGCCAATCGACAAACCGCGATCGCCGCGTCGGTGAACCGCTTTCTGGCCAACGACCTTTTGGGCCGGGGGAACCCGTTTCAAAGCGGGCGTTCGGCCGAGACCCTGATCGAGGCAATCAAACAGGCTTCGCCGAGTATCGATCAGCAGTTTCAAGGCGCTCCTGAAGTGGCTGCGCGTTTGCACCAGGCCATCGCTCGCGCGCTGGACAGCCGGACGGATTACGGGGGCGCGCGGCCCGAATACGCTCGGGCGGCGGCGCTGTTTGAGCAAACGGGCGGGCCGCTCGCGCAGGATGCCATTATTGTTCAGTTGCAGCGGGCGGCGGCCGAGGCGCGGAGTTATGAGAAGGAATCCCTGCCGCTCGCGAAATCGATTCTGAGCGAACAGGAGAAGCGCATCGCGAAGATCTCCAAGCCGGAGGAAGATCTGCTCGTCTGGCTGGCCTCGGCGCGGGGCATGATCGCGCTGATCGATAACAACATCAAACCGGCAAACCAGAATTTTCAGGAAGCGTATGAACGATCCGCTAAATTGCCGGCGTTCGATGAGCGCGCGCGGCTGACATTTAAGCAGCGGCTGGCCTTTACTTATATTCGACTCGGCGATGGCGCCAAAGCCGAGCAGCTATTTCGCGAACTGATCGAGGCATTTACGCGGAGCGACGGGCCCGAAAGTCCCAATGTTCTGCGGGTGCGCCTCAATCTGGCGCAGGCCCTCATGGTTCAGCAAAGACATAAGGAGGCGGTGGCGGAGACCACGCGGCTCTACCCTTTATACATAGCCAGGCTGGGCGAAGAACACGAGCTCTCGATGCAATTGCTGACCACGCGCGCCGAATCGGAAGGGGCCCAGGGCTTATATGACGATGCCGTGCGGGATGACTTAAAAATTTACGGCATCGCTGTGCGCAAGCAGGGCGCCAGCTCTTTCTTTGCTATCGCTACTCTGTCTGACGCCGCGCTGGCGCAGTGCCGGGGCGGCCATTTGAGCGAGGGGACAGTTGACGCGCGCAAGGCCTATGAAGCTTCTGCGAGCGCGTTCGGCCCCCGCGCCGGGTTGACTGGCGGCACGGCTCATACGCTGGCGGATTGTCTGATCGAGCAAGGCAAGCTGGAAGAGGCTTCGAAGCTCCTAAACAGCATCGATGTGAATGCGGTCAATCAATTGACGGGTTCCAAGGATTGGTCGGCCAGCGTCAACTTCTCGGAAGCGAAGATCGCGTACCGTCGCGGCGATTATGATTCGGCGCGCAAGTACCTTGCCGGCGCCGCACCGGTGTTCTCGCGTGCGGACGCCGAGCCCTATCAACGGCAGGCGCTAGAGAGACTGACAGCGGCGCTGAAATAGATGGCGCCGCACAACCGCTTGGCCCGGCAGACCTAGAATGGAGCATAGATGTATTCCGAGCGGCTGCTGGATCATTTTCAAAATCCGCGGAACGTGGGCGATCTCGAGTCTCCGGCGGTCACGGTGGAGGTTTCCAATCCGGCGTGCGGCGATATCCTACGGCTGGCGGTGCGTTTCGAGAAGGAGATTGCGGTCGCAGCCCGCTATCGAGTAAGAGGGTGCACCGCGTCAATCGCGGCGGGCTCGGCGCTCACGGAATGGCTCACCGGGAAAACACGCGCCGAAATAGCCGGTCTGCAGACGCGCGTGATTGAAGACGCGGTGGGCGGGCTGGCGGCGGAGTCCAAACATGCGGCCGTGCTCTGTGTGGATGGGGTAAACCAATTGCTACAGCGCGCCAAGGCGCTACAGTGAACAGGCCGCGGAGCGGAGGGCCTCGACCTCTTGCGCCAGGCGGTCGAGGGCGGCGACGCATTCTGTGAACTCGTGATTGGCCGCGCGGCGCTCGATATCCATGAGAATGTCAGCGGCGGCGTTGGCGCCGACATTGGTGCAGGCGCCTTTGGAATAGTGCGCCAAATGCATACACCGCGTGGCGTCCTGGTCCTGAATCGCGGTCTCGAGCAGCCGCATCTGACGGGAGGTATCGTCGATTAGCGCGCTAAGGATCTCGCGCATAAGGGCTTCGTCGTCCAACGTGACGTCGCGGAGCTGATCGTGGTCCAGATGCATGGCGCTCGTACTCCTATCCATGAGCCCATTTTCGGCCGCAAGGTGGCGCTGTGAAATCGGTAGAAGTGCTTAGGTGAGCCGAGTGAAAGCGCTTAGTGGCTCCCGGTTGCGTGTCCGACACCGAATCGCGACCGCCGAGAGAGCGGACTAGCGCGACGATTGACGGCCGAATTGAAACGACGTAGAAACTATCTGGCCCTGCTCATTGACAAGCGCGGCTGTCATAAATCCCGGTTGATTGGGGGTCCCGAATCGCATGTCGAACAGATCGACCTGCTTGGCATTTTCAGGCTGCCCCGCAGGCGTGACTCGCCAAAGCGGGAACTGGTTGAACTCGATGAATCGTTGAAAAACGACCGTGCGGCGCGCGGCATCCATGGCTGGATCCGGGGCAGGTTTGTAAAACACAGCTCCCCGCTCCGGGTTGAAGTCGCCTGCCAGATTGAGATCGGATACCAGATAGAACCCGCTGGTTTCGACGACTCCGCGCCACTGCAGCGGATTGAGGCCAGGCACCGCGAGAACGCGCGCCGGAGTTTGGCCCTGGTAGAGCCGGGATTCGAGAGTCGCCACGGCGCGGCTATGCAGCACCGCGCGGCCTCCGTCATAGAGCAGGACAAAAAGAAGGGCAAACCAAGCCGACCCGCGGCCGTAATGCAGCGGGCGTAATTTGCCGGAACTGATTTCGGTGCTCACCAGACGCGAGAGGAAGGGGCTCGCGAGGGCCAGCAGCAGCGCGCCCCAGATCCAAAAGTCGAACAAGCCGGTCAGATCGAGACGCAGCCATTCCGGGGAGAACGGCAGAAGCAGCCGGATGCCGTAGACATTCGTGAAGTCGAGCAGCAGATGGGTGGCTACCGCGACCAGCGCGGCCAGAAATGCGCCGGTCCAATGAACCGGTTTGCGCGACACCGCCCGTACCAGCAGGACGGGCAGAATCGCCATGACCGGCATAGCGATCAGCGAATGAGTTAAATGACGGTGGTAATGCAGGTAGTTCAGCCATCCTCCGCCAGCGGTGACGATATCGATGTCCGGGGCATTGGCCGCCAGCATCAAGATCGGGGCCGCCTGCGGCGTCCAGCGATTCAACCCGGCGCGACTCAAGAACAGACCCGTTGCGGTATGGGTGAGGGGATCCATGAATGGAATCACTCATTGTAAGCCGGGCGCCGCGCTGTCATGAGCTATGCCGAGAGCGGCAAACGAGTCGCGGATTTTTGCGGCGGATGCGAGAGTGCGGCCGGTAGCGTAGCCGTGCCCGGCTGCTTCCGGACCATCCCGCTGAAATATTCGTCGAGCGGAAACAGGGCGTAAGGCTCGAGTTCGGCAAATGTGCGCCCCAGCTTCTGCTGGATGTTATAGATGATATGGAAGAATGTTCCGCGGTCCACACGCAGCTGCCGGCAGCAGAGCTTCCAGTTGGCGCCGAGTAAGAAATGATAGCGGAATATTGCGTGCTCGACTTCGTCGAGCGCACGCCGGCTGACCAGGCAGAAATCGGCGATAAATTCTTCTCGTTTGCGGGAATAAATGCGGTATCCTTCCGCGCCGTGGCATGACTCCAATGTCACGGTGCTGGTGTGGCAGTCGCTTTCGACGCATTCCCGGAAACGGTTATAGCAAGCCCGGAAGATCGCGCGAAATACACACTGGCATGGTACATCTTTTCCTCTACGGGCAAACCGCAAGCCATAACCGTGACAATAGCTGCACGAGACTTTCGCGAGCCCAATGGTCTTAGACCGATCCCATTGCATATTAGAAAAATTCCTTCCGAGTCGGCGCCGATTGGCCCCAACTCCACACTTCCGAAGGTAAGAGTCGATTAGAAAACCGTCAATTGAATTCTCAGTAATTCGATTGAACCTACAGTTCTAGTACGGCTGGAGAACGTGATAAGCTGCTGAACAAAACAGGCTTACTTCCAACGCCGTAACGGGGCGAAGTGGCTGTGCGGCAGAAGTGCAATAAGAAGATTCAGTACTCCTCTATTTGCGGGAGGAATATACCTCGACATGGCGGTGGACTTCGGCGAACTTCAGGTTCGGCTAATCCGGCATCTACAGGGGCGCATCCGCGGGGGCGAGATTTCCGAGCGGAGTCTGGCCCGGGTGGTGCAAGTTTCGCAACCGCACCTGCACAATGTGCTGAAGGGAAAACACTCATTTTCGATCACGACGGCCGACAAGATTCTGCACCAGTTAAAGCTTGACCTGCTAGACTTGATCGGTTCGGGAGGAGCGCCGCCGTTAATTTCGCGGAGGGGTACGGCCCCGTTCGGTATTCTGGAGGCAGAGGGGATGGCCCAGTTGGCTCGCATCAATCAAATGCAGGGGCGGGATAGCCGGCTGAAGCGCCTGGCGGAGAGCATCGAAGCTCTGGCGGAGAAAGATGAGCGCCGGCAGGAGCACGCGCGCGAAATCGCCAATCTGCGGCGGCGCGCGGCCACCGAACTGCACGCCATCTGCGCGGATTTCGTGGTGTCGTTAAACCGGCTCCTCTCGCGGAGCGAAGTAGGCCTGGATCCACCTGTTTTTGGCGAAGATGCATTGCGCGAAGAGGAACCGAATCTGATTCAGATCAATGCGCGCGGCCGCATCCTGCAGATCGAGTTCACGACGGTGGCAGAATTAGTTTCCACCGAAGACTTTCGCATTCCGTATACCATGAAGGGTTCGGTTCGCGCGTTCAACCAGGCGCTCTTGGACAAAGACCTGATCGAAGAACAACTCCTGTTCTACACGCTGGAGAAAGAGAAGAAGCTGTGGCGGTTCTTCGATTCGCGCACCTACCGATCGGGGCCTTTCGACCAGGAATACCTGGTGACCGTGATGGAGCAACTGCTGTAGGCGCCAGCGTGCGTTGACATCGGGCGTATCCCGTTTGACCTTCGACTATCTTGAACGCATACTTCCGCGATGATAGCGTGTTGTCCGGGCGGGCTTCTGTCCTGCCGGACGCTTGGGCAGGAAAAATGTTTCCGGGTAGAAATTCAGGTTCGCGGACGGTCCAGGGTCTTACGATCAAGGCTGAGTTCGCCAAATTGTCAGGCGCGGCGGAGCAACAACGGCACCGCCACAGCCAGTCCGCGGCCCGAAGCTGGCGCAGTAAGACCATCCAGAACCTTGCCTTTACAATAATCGTTACCATTGCCGCCACGGTGGTGCTCTCATTGGCCTTGGCGGTTCCGCCGCAGCCGATGAAGTGGGAAGTGGTCTGCCTGGCGGTGGTGGCGACCCTTTGCACTTTAGTCATCGTCTCTCGGATGTATCCCGAAAGACAGGCGGCGCACGTCCAGATTGCCAGACGCTATTCGGCGCTCGCGGAGTCCTGCCGCATGAGCGTCACCAAGTACGAAGAAAAGCTCATTGGCGACAGCGAATTTCAAGCGCTTCTGGAGCAGCATATCTTCAATTGGGATGCGCTGCAGAAAGACACGAGCGGCCGCTGATATAATATCCCCGAATTGAGGGGTACCTTCATGAGAGCTCGGTTTTTCCTGAAAGCCGTCATTCTGGGCGTCGCCGTAATTGCGATTTCCCCACTAACGCCGCCCGCCGCCGGCCAGCAGAATATGCGCGGATTCAAACCGCCGGAGGGACCGGCGCCGCGCTTGTGGAATGGCAAACCGGATTTCCGCGGTGTCTGGCAAACCCCGCGCATGGCAGACGTCACCAAGGACGAACTCTGCTGCAAGGGGGTGAAGAATCTGCCTTTCACCGATTGGGGCCGCCAGAGGTGGGAGAGCTATGACGCTTCCAAGGGCGATTACGCAGGAAGTTGTCTACCGTTCGGCCTGCTGCGCTCGGTCGGAGGTCCGCACCCCGTCCAGATCATGCAGGACGAGAAGTACATCACGTTCCTCTGGGAGCAGAACACCTGGTTCCACATCACGCCTATCGATGGACGACCGCATCCCAAGGATCCGGACACGACCTGGTTCGGAAATTCGGTGGGCAAGTGGGACGGAGACACCCTGGTCATCGATACCATTGCCTTCAATGGCAAGACGCGCGTCGACACAATCGGACATCCTGTGAGCGAGCAGCTCCACACCGTGGAAAAATACAAACGCCGCGATCTAGGTCACATCGATTACGTGCTGACAATCGACGATCCCAAAACCTACAGCAAGCCATGGGATAGCGTCCGCACCTGGACGCTGAGGCCGGACTGGGAAATCATGGAATACTCCTGCGAAGAAAACAACAAGGATCTTAACGAAGGACACATCAAGCCGGGAGTGAACCCCTAGAGGAAAAGCCGTTCCCCGGCGACCGCGGTTCTGTATCGGGTCTCCTCGCAGAACCGTGACCGTCAGCGAGCGGAGGAGACTCATGAAGCGCAGCACTCAACGCATTCTCACCACACATGCCGGCAGGCTGGATGGACCCCGCGAACTAACTGAGATGACTCGCGGTGTCCTGGCCGGACATTCTTTGGATATGAATAAGCTGATGCCGTTGATCCGGAGCGGCATTGTGGAAGTGGCGCGCAAGCAGGCATCCGCCGGGATTGACGTCATCAGCGACGGCGAATTGGGCAAGATCGGCTTTGGGGGCGTTACGTATTACGGACGGCGCCTGAGCGGCCTTGCCACGCGAAAGCTAAAGCCCGGCGAAGCACCTTTTATGGCGCTTCAAACCAACGAGCGGATCGAATTCGCCGAGTTCTACAAAGAACTGCAGTTCATGCCGGCGCCGGCCGAGCGCGCCATCTGCAACGGGCCCGTAAAATACATCGGGCACGAAGAAGTGAAGCGCGATCTGGAATTCTTCAAGTCCGCCCTAGCGGAAGCCAACGTGAAGGCGGAAGAGACCTTCATGTGCGTGCTGGCGCCTGGATGGTTGCACCATTTTTTCTACAACGAATACTACAAGACTGAGAAGGAATACCTGTTCGCGCTGGCCGACGCCATCAAGCACGAGTACAAAGCGATCGTGGACGCCGGTTTCATTCTTCAGATTGACGACCCGGCGCTGCCCGACACGTATGACATGATTGTGCCGTTGCCGACGATCGAAGAGTACCGGAAGATCGCCGCCGAGACTGTGGATGCGTTGAACCACGCGCTCTCCGGCCTGCCGGAAGATCGCGTGCGCTACCACATCTGTTGGGGAAGCTGGCACGGCCCGCACACCAATGACCTTCCGTTGAAGCACGTAGTCGATTTGATGCTCAGAGTGAAAGCGGGGGCTTATTCGGTAGAGGCAGCCAACCCGCGGCACGAGCACGAGTGGAAAGTGTGGAAGGATGTGAAGCTGCCGAACGGCAAAATCCTGATTCCCGGAGTGGTCAGCCATGCCAGTAACGTGGTGGAGCACCCCGAATTAGTGGCCGAGCGGATCGTGCGCTTCGCGGGGTTGGTTGGCCGTGAGAACGTCATCGCCGGGACCGATTGCGGTATGGGCGCGCGCGTCCATCCGCAGATTGCCTGGGCGAAGCTGAAAGCCTTGGCGGAAGGCGCCGCACTGGCATCGAAGGAACTTTGGTAATGCCGGAGTTCGGGATTTACAGCTAACGGTCCGGCAGATGCGTTACTCGCCCGCCACGATTCCGTGGCGGATGGCGTATGCCGTCAGTTCGGCGTCCGAGCGCACGCCGAGCTTTGCTCTGCGAGTACTCAAAAGTACCGCAGGTGACGTATTTCCAAAGCCGTTCCGATCCTAACAGGCAGGTCCGGTCTCATAGGTGAATGATTCCCCGCTGAATTGCAGCCGTCGCGGCTTGCGTCCGGTCCTGGGCACCGAGCTTCTGCAAAATATGCTGCACGTGGTTCTTCGCGGTCGTCTCGGTTATGTCCAACGTATAGGCGATCTGCTTGTTGCTTAGGCCGCGAGCCACGAGTTCCAGGACCTCAATTTCGCGTCTGCTCAACCCGGGTGAATCGCCTTGCGCCTCCAGGGCGGCCGCTAAAGGAGGTGGAAGATAGGTTCCGCCGCCATGAACGGTTCGAATGGTTTTGAGCAATTCATTGCGCAGCACATCCTTTGTTAGATACGCTTGCACACCCGCCGCCAGCGCGCGGCGGATGTCTTCGTCACCGCCGTATGAGGTGAGCGCGATCAGGCGCGCGCCGGGAAACTCCTTCCGGATCGCCAGCGCCACCTCTACGCCGGACATCAGCGGCATGCGCAGATCCAGGAGAGCAACATCGGGCAGATGCTTGCGATAACGTTCGACCGCCTGGCGTCCGTTGCCAGCTTCCGCCACGACTAGCATGTCGGGCTGCCGGTTAATGATCGCGGTCACACCGACTCTAGCCACCAGGTGGTCTTCAGCCACCAGAATGCGGATTTTCGAACTCATGGAATCGGCCACCTTAGCCCCGCCGGTAGTGAGGTCAGGGAAGGGGCACCTTGACTTCCACTTCGGTTCCGGCGCCCGGTTGGCTTTCGAGCCGGAATTCTCCGCCGATCCGTTCCGCCCGTTCACGGATTCCGATCAGACCGAAGTGGCCGCCCATTCCGGCGAACACATCGTCCGCCTGAAAACCGCAGCCGTTATCGACTATCTTGAGGCTTACGGCCTTGGTGGTTCCTTCGAGTTTTACATCGATCCTGCTGGCTTGAGCGTGCTTCGAAGCGTTGGTGACCGCCTCCTGGGCGATTCGCAACAGATTGTGCTCCATATCTTCCGGTAAATTTTGAAAGCTGCCGGCCACACGGATTTCGACATTCACGGGCGAGCCGGCGGTCCAATTGCACGCGTCGGATTGGAGAGCGGCGGCCAAGTCCCGGTCCGTGAGGGCCGTGGAACGCAAATCCATCACGGAACGGCGCGCCTCTGTGAGGCTATGCTGCGCCATGCGGCGCGCCAGATCCAGATAGACGTGGGCCGGACGCAAATTCTCGGGGAGACAGGTTTCCAGCGCGTCGAGTTGCGCCGAGATGCCCACGAACGCCTGAGCGAGAGTATCGTGAATCTCACGAGCCAGGCGCAAGCGTTCCTTGAAGACGGCCGCGAACCGTAAACGGATCTGCCGCACGCGGACTTGGTACATTATCCAGCAGGCGAACGCCGCTACGGCGATACAGAAAGCGCGAAACCAGGCAGTTTCGTAATAGTGGGGCAGAAGCTCTAACTCGTAGGATGCTTCCGTTGGCGCCACGCCGGGCGCTTCCGCTCGTATGCGGAAACGATAGTCTCCCCGCCCGAGATTGTTATAGGTAACAACCCGGCGACTCCCGGCGGGCACCCAATCCGAATCCAATCCCTGGAGCTTGTAGGAGTAATGAACGAGTTCGGGAGCGCTCAAGTGGATCGCGGCGTACCGGATCTCGACGCGGCCGCGGCCAGGCGGGACCCGGAGGTGCGAAGATCCATCGAGGCGCCGGCTGTCGGCCGTAATTTCCGCGAGGTAGATGGGCAATTGTTTCGAGGCCTCGCGGTTCGCCGGTGGCCGGTAAATCGCGATCCCGCGCGCCGTCGCAAACCAGAGGCTGCCATCGGCGTGGCGGCCGCCGCCCAACCCAAGATCCGTCGGCGCCTGGGCGCTGCGCAGGCCGTCCGCCAGGCCGTAGTTGGAGGGATCGAGATGCGATCTCTTCCCGATTGCGAAATCGCGCAATTGCGTTTTGGGAATACGGCAGATGCCGCGTGTGGTGTTGAGCCAAAGCGCTTCGCCGTCATCGACGAGGTGCGAAATGTTGTCGCTGAGCAGCCCATCGCGCTCGCGGAATGTGTGAAAACGACCTTCGCCGAAGGAGTTCAAACCTCCTCCAAAGGTCCCAATCCAGAGCGCGCCGTCATGGTCCGCGTACAGGGACCGGATCAAATTGCTGCCCAAGCCGTCGGCGGTTGTGTAGAGCCGATTGCCTGCTGGGGCGATGTGCCACAGGCCGCTCTGGATAGTTCCGGCCCACAGCGAATGATCTACGCCTTCGGCCAGAGTGACGAACGCGCCCTCCAGCATGCTAGGACTGGCAGCGGGAATGATGGTGCTCAGCTTACTTCCGCTGAGCCGGCCCAAGCCTTGAGGGAGGGCTAGCCAAACGCGCCCGGCCGCGTCTTCCAGCGCATCGAACACTCGTTTGCGGCCCTGCGGATCGGTCGGGATGAAAGTGCGCATCCGGCCGCGATCCCAAATCTCCAGGCCTTCGCGGGCTGACACCAACAACGATCCAGCCCGTGTCTCGCGGATCGAGTAGACGCGACCTTTGCCAGGTCCGGCGGGGATCGCGTGAAAAGGATCGCCGGGAGTAAATCGTCGGAGTCCTGCATCGAGAAAACCAGCCCACACGTTGTGGCCGCGGTCCTCATGGATCGCATTCGGCTCATCGCTGGGGAGTCCCTCGGGTCTCCCGAATACCGTAAACACGTCATCGCGAAGCCGCAGTAGACCCCGATTGGTACCCACCCACAAGTTCCCGTCGCGATCCTCGAACAGTGAGCGCGCGCCATCTTGCGCCGGGCCTTCCGCCAAGGTGCGAAAACTGTCCCCTTCCAGCCGAGCCAGCCCGCTATTGGTGGCCACCCAGAGATTGCCGTCCCGGTCCTCGGTGATCGCCCGCAACTCAAATGGGTCGGTGAGACCCTCTCGGGAGCCATATCGCGAAATCCGGCCATCCGGGGATTTTCGAACCAGCCCCCGGAACCCTAGTATCCACAAGTTGTCCCTGTGATCGGTCAGCACCGCGGCCGGAAAATCTCCAGCCAAGACGGTAGGTTCGAACAGGTTCTGGAAGCTTCCGTGTCCCAACCGGGCTACAGAACTGGTGCCCGCTACATACAATCTCTGTTGCCGATCTTCCCAGACGCCCCTCACCACCCGCAGAGGAATATCCCGCTCCCGAATAAAGTTTTTGAACCGGGCGCCGTCAAATTGGCTGAGGCTTCCTCCCGCGACGATCCAGAGAGTGCCAGTGTGGTCGACGAGCAAAGCAGAGACAGCATTTCCCGGCAGGCCATCGGTCTGGGTGAAGGTTTGGAAACGACCATGGAAATAGCGCGTGAGCCCGTTGGGAGTTCCGATCCACAGCGAGCCATCGGGGCTGGCGGCCAGCACGTTCACCGAGTTTGACGGCAGGCCGGCTTGATTCTTGCCAAACCCAACGAATTCATACCCATCGAAACGCGCCAGACCCTCATCGGTACCGAGCCAAAGAAATCCGTCCGCGGTCTGCGTAATCGCGCGAACGGTGTCCTGCGGCAACCCGTTTTGCTGGCTCCAGATCGTGACCGAGTACTGCGTCAGGGCTTTAGCCGGGTTGAGCGCGTAGGCGCTGACCGGGCTTCCCCCGAGAATCAGCAAGGCGCAGAGGCAGAGCCTGATTTCGGTGCGTCCCATCTCGCTATATGATACGGCGAATCAGGTGATGAGCTCCGGCGTGCAAGCGAGAGTCTTCGTGAAAAGCGGCTTTCGCTTCCGGACGGCTGCTGGTCTTTCGGCAGCCCCGATGATCCGAATTCATCATTGCTCGTCCAAGCTGCAGGTGATAAAATCCCCCCATTTCCACTCGCTGGGAGGGTGAAGCAATGCGTCGCATAGTTATAGGCGTAGTCTGTGTTCTCATAGCCTGTTCTGCCGTTTCCGCGCAGACATCGACATCGCAAATCAATGGAAGGATCAAGGATGCCACCGGCGCCGCGGTACCGGGCGCCTCGATCAAGGCGACGCAGACGGCCACCGGTGCGGTGCGCACCGTCGTGAGCGCCGCCGACGGTGGATACGTACTCGCGAATCTGGCAATCGGCCCCTACACGCTGGAAGTGACTAAGGAGGGATTTAACACGTTCGTCCAGTCCGGAATTGTACTGCAAGTGGACAGCAATCCCACCTTGGACGTCTCACTGAAAGTGGGCTCCGTCAACGAGCAAGTGCAGGTTCAAGCGGAAGCGGGACAGGTGGAAACTCATTCCACCGGTGTGGGCAACGTTGTCGATAACCAGCGCGTGGTGGAAATGCCGCTCAACGGGCGCAACCCAATCGAATTGGTCCTGCTAAACGGCATGGCCACACTGCCCGGTAACGGCGCCATCAATAACGTCAGGAACTATCCCACCATCGTGATTTCCGTAGCGGGCGGGCAGGGCGGCAACTCGGCGGCCTATCTCCTGGATGGAGCTCTCTACGAGGATCCTTACAATAACCTGACGCTTCCGCTTCCTTTTCCGGACGCGCTCCAGGAATTCAAAGTAGAAACCAGCGCGCTGCCGGCCCAGTACGGATACCACTCCGGTGCAGCCGTCAATGCGGTTACCAAGTCCGGGACCAACGAATTTCACGGCGACCTGTTCGAGTTTGTCCGCAACGGCGATTTCAACGCGCGCGACTTTTTCGCCGCGCAGCGCGACACCTTGAAGCGGAACCAATACGGCGGCGTTATCGGCGGGCCGATCAAGCGGGATAAGCTGTTCTTCTTCGCGGGACTGCAACACACGTCCCAGCGGTCCGACCCCAACTCGCTCACTGCCTTCGTTCCGACCACCCAAATGCTAAGCGGCGACTTTCGGGACGTGGCCTCGCCGGCCTGCGAGAACGGAAACCAGATCACGTTGAAGTCCACCGCCGGATTCACAAATAACCAGATCGCTCCGGCGCTACTCAACCCCGTGGCTCTGAACATTGCCAAGACGATCCCGCTCTCCGCCAATCTATGCGGGAGAACCCTCTTCGGATATGATGCGGGGCTCGACGAAACATTAGGGGTGCTTCGTATCGATTACCAGCAGAGCGCCAAAAGCACCATTTTCGGGCGGTATTCGGTCGGAAGCTTGAACAACCATTCGACCTACGACGGCAAGAATCCTCTCTCGATCAACAATTATGGCGTCGATGACCTGAATTACCAGGTCGCGATTGGGAATACGTACTTGATCGGGTCTAACATGGTCAGTTCGCTGCGGCTCTCGGCCAGCCGAACGAATGTGGTGAAGCTGGAGGACAATTACAAGTCCCTGGCAGAGTTCGGAGCAAATTACACGCCCATCGGCGGGCATGTCCTCTTTGCAACCGTGGCGGGCGTCGGCGGCGGATTTACGATCGGGTCGACAGCCGCCGTGCCCGGCGAGTCTCACACGGGGGCCAATCCGTCGATTTCCGAGGACATCAGCTGGGTGAAGGGCGCCCACCAGCTCCAGTTCGGCGGGAATATTTACAAACGGGTCATGAACTATTGGTCCGACGTGAACGCCGTTGGAGGCGTTCGCTTTGACGGTACCGTCACCGGGTTAGCTTTGGCCGACTTCTTAACGGGAAACGCCGTTGCGTTTAACCAGGGGACGCGCTACGGCATGTACCTGTACCAATACTACGCGTCGCTGTACGCACAAGATTCCTGGAAAGTTTCGCGCCGTCTGTCCATCAACTACGGCGTGCGGTGGGAACCCTACCTGGCGAACCACAACAAGTACGCACAACTCGACCACTTCAGCCCGACGCTATTTGCGAACAATTTTCAAAGCAAGGTCTTTACCTCGGCCCCGGTCGGGCTGGCGTTCTCCGGGGATCCAGAGTACAACTGCGGCACGGGCTATAACTGCAATACCTCGGCGAAGTTTTTCCCGCGCGTCGGCCTTGTCTGGGACCCAAAAGGGGACGGTCTGACATCAGTGCGCGCGTCTTATGGCATGTTTGGCGATCGGCTCCACCTGTTCTTTCCGAACCAAATGGGCTTCGGGCCCCCGTTTGGAAGTAACGTGGGCTTGACCAATGTGAACCTCTCCGATCCCTGGTCCAGCTACCCGGGCGGCAATGCCATCCCCACGCTGGCGGCCTGTAACCCCGTCGGCCACGCGAGCCATACCTGCGCATTTCCGACCGCGGGCCAATACGTCACTTTCAATTTGTCCGACTATCACCCCATGTACGTGCACTCGTGGAACTTGAGTATCCAGCGCCAAGTGGGGAGCTGGCTCTTTTCCGCCAATTATCTCGGCAACAGCTCCATTCATCTCGGGACTTCGGAACCCCTGAATCCGGCAGTTTTCATGGGGCTCGGTCCGTGCACCCTGATGGTAGCCAATGCGGCGGGCCAGGTAGCGCCGCAGAGCTTTTCGACGTGCTCGACGACCGCCAACCAGAACCAGCGGCGCGTGTTCTATGTGCAGAACCCCGCGGCGGGGCGGTATTACGCCGGGATTGGAGCCTATGACCCCGGCGGAACCGGTTCTTACAACGGGCTGTACCTGTCCGCCAACAAACGGCTCGGCCATGGCGTGGCGATCACCGCGAATTATACGTGGTCCCACTGTATCAGTGACATCTATGACCAGCAGACGGGGGCGGGCGGCGTTTCTCCGCTCAATCGCAGGGACGGCCGGAGCAACTGCCTCGGATCCGATCAGAGGCAATTGTTCACACTCAACATGGTGGCCCAAACGCCGCGGTTTTCCAGCCGCGTGCTGCGCGCCGTAGCCAGCAACTGGCAAGTAGCTCCGATTCTGCAACTCAGGTCCGCTCAGTTTTTCACGATCGTACCCGGCACCGACCGGGCGCTGACTGCCACGCCCGCTCAGACCGGGAATCTGGTGAATCCCGACGGGCTCTATCCTGACGGCCAGAACGTGAACAATTGGATCAGCAAGTCGGCCGTGGCCCTACCAGCCCTGGGGACCTACGGAAATCTCGGCCAGAACAACATCAAAGGTCCGGGAGTGTTCCAGTGGAACATGGCTTTATCGCGGACCTTCGCCATCCAGGAGCGGAAGACGATCCAGTTGCGCGCCGACGTATTCAATCTTCCCAATCACCTCAACCCCGCCGCACCCGGTTCGCTGAGTAGTCCGGGAACGAACTCGCTCGGTTCGTCCACTTTTGGTCAGATTCTCGGCGATATCAGCGGCAATAACGGGTTGGATTCCGGTGATCCGCGGATCATTCAATTGGCAGTGAAGTTTGTGTTTTAGTTGATCCGCGATCGTCGCGCCATCGGCAAGGTTCACAAAACAGGCGGGATAGTCCGAACGGATCATGGCGCGGAGAGGTGGGTCGGCGTAAAATAGATCCAAGTGTTTTAGGAGGGATTTCCTTTTGAAAAAGCGGATCGTGCGAATCGTCTCCTTGGGCGGGGCAGTGGTTTTCGCCTTCATGATGGCGTACGACTCAGCGTCAGGGCAGACCGCGTCTACGAAAGTGTCATCGGCTTCGCCCACCTCCGAGCGTGCGCTGCTCGACCGGTATTGCGTTACGTGCCACAACGATAAAGTCAAGACGGCGAATCTTTCTCTGCAAAACCTTGATTTGGCGACCGCGGGCGATCACCCCGAAATCTGGGAGCAGGTGATCCGCAAGCTGCGCGCCGGCATGATGCCGCCGCCCGGGATGCCGCGGCCTCCGCTCGCGCAGTACGAACAATTGCGCGACTGGCTGGAGGCTGCGATCGATCGCAAAGCGGCGGCGCATCCCAATCCCGGTTCCGTGGTGCTCCACCGCTTGAATCGAACCGAATACGCCAACGCGATCCGCGACCTTTTGGACCTCCAGGTGGATGTCAGCACGCTTCTCCCGCCGGACGATTCGGCGCGCGGCTTTGATAACGTCGCCGGTTCGTTGACCATTTCCCCCACTCTGCTTGAGGCCTATACGACCGCTGCCACGCGCATCGCGCGCACGGCTGTGGGTTTTTGGAAATCGCCGACTGCGGCCGCTTACATCGCGCCTCCGGACTCCTCTCAGAACCAGCATATTGAAGGTTTGCCGTTCGGCACGCGCGGCGGCATGGCGGTTCACCACACCTTCCCCTCCGATGGTGAATATCATTTCTCCGTCCAGAATCTCGGCATCGGAAGATTCATTCCGGGCGAGAAGTTGGAATTTCTCATCGACAACGAAATGGTCGCGACGCGCGAATACAAGGGCGTGGGTTTGAGCGCCAACAATTCTTCGGACCGTGACGGGGAAATCGATGTTTCGCTGCCGGTGAGAGCCGGCACTCACCTGGTCGGTGTCACCTTCCTCGCCACGAATTACCGCCCGTCGCTCGATTCCATTCGCCAGTACGAACGAAAATCACTCGAGGACAATCCTATCCCGCAGTTGGAGTATCATCCGGCCGTTGGGATTTTGAGAATTCAAGGGCCGTTCAATCCGACCGAACCGCAAGATTCCCGCTCGCTTCGAAAAGTCTTCACGTGTCATCCAGCGAGCGAAGCGCAGGAAAGCGCGTGCGCCAAGGAGATTCTCACGACTCTGATGCGGCGTGCGTACCGGGGGCCGGTCACCGCCGCGGATTGGGAATGGGTACAAGCCTTTTATCTGGAAGGCCGTCGCGAAGGCACGTTTCGGGACGGAATCGAACTGGGTCTGCGCCGCATCCTGGCCAGCCCGCCATTTCTGGTCCGCGCCGAGCGAGAACCGGCGAATATCGCCGTGGGCCAGCCGTACCGGATTACCGACCTCGAACTGGCGTCCCGCTTGTCGTTCCTTATCTGGAGCAGCATTCCGGACGATGAACTCATCGAAGTTGCCGCCCAGAATAAATTGCATCTGGCGCCGGTGCTCGAGCAGCAGGTGCACCGGATGCTCGCCGATCCGAAAGCGAATGCTCTGGTCGAGAATTTCGGAGACCAACTCTTGTACTTGCGGAACCTGCCGGCCACCTCGCCGGACGGAGTCTACTATCCGGATTGGGATGACGAGTTGCGCAAGAGTATCCGCCGCGAAACCGAGTTGCTGTTTCAGAGCATCATCAAGGAAAATCGCAGCGTCGTCGATCTGTTGACGGCGGATTACACATTCTTAAACGAACGGCTCGCCAAGCATTACGGCATCCCCAATGTCTACGGCTCGCAGTTCCGGCGCGTAGCGCTCGGTCCGGACCTGGAGTACCGCCGGGGCTTGTTGGGGCAGGGGAGCGTTCTCTCGCTGACGTGGGTACAGAATTCCCGTACCTCGCCGGTAAAGCGCGGCGTATGGGTGCTGGAGAATATTCTGGGCACGCCGCCGCCGGAACCTCCTCCCAACGTGCCGCCGCTGGAAGACACCAAGGGCGATAACAAAATTATGACCTTGCGTGAGCAGATGACGTTGCACCGCAAAAATGAACCGTGTGCGAGTTGCCATAAGCTCATGGACCCCATCGGTTTCGCGCTCGAAAACTTCGACGCCGATGGGAAATACCGGACCAAGCAGGGCGGCGACGGCGGCGTCCCGCTGGACACCTCGGCCGTTTTGTGGGACGGCGCCAAGGTCAACGGCCCGATCGAACTGCGGCAGCATCTTCTGTACTATTCGCCGCAATTCGTTCGAATGATCACTGAGAAACTGATGACGTTCGCGCTGGGCCGCGGAGTCGAATACGAAGACATGCCGGTTATCCGGTCGATCGTTCGGGACGCTGACCGCGACAACGACCGGTTTGTCTCGATTCTGATGGGGATTGTGAAGAGCGCGCCATTCCAGATGCGCGTCAAAGAGGTCGAAGAACAAACGGCTGTAGCGGAAGCCAAGCCGATCGCCAAGGAGGCCAAATGAACTTTATCGAAAAGAAATTCATCCCGCGGCGCACGTTCATCCGGGGCGCAGGGGTTGTGCTCGGTCTGCCGCTTCTCGACTCGATGGTCCCGGCCCAGACTCCCCTGAACCAGACGGCCGGGGTTCCGGCCCGGAGATTCCTTGGAATCTGGCATCCGCACGGCGCGGCGCCGGGCTATTGGAGCCCGCTGCAGGAAGGCGCTAACTTCGAGTTCTCGTTCATCACCAAGCCGCTCGAGCCGTTCCGCAAGTATGTCACGCTGATCAGCGGCATGGATATGCCCGAGGCAATGGCCACTACGGAAGAGCCTGGAGGCGACCATGCGCGCGGCGCCGTCTTGCTGTCCGGCTCCCGCCCGCGCCGGAATGCCGTGAGCCCGTACCTCGGCGTCACCGCGGATCAGCTCATCGCGAAGAAATACGGCCGCGATACCATCCTGGAATCCATTCAGCTGGGTGTCGAGCAGGACGGCAATTACGGCAACTGCAACTGGGGGTACAGTTGCGCCTACACGAACTCCATCTCGTGGGCTTCGCCGGTCCAGCCGCTGCCCACGGAAGTCAATCCGCGCGTGGCCTTCGAGCGCCTGTTTGGCGATGGCACCAACCCCGAAGAACGAAAGAGCGGGCGCAAGCAGAACGCCAGCATCCTGGATTCGGTCGCCCAGCAGATTTCGTATTTCAAGAAGCCCCTGGGTGCGGTAGATCAGGCGCGCCTGGATACCTATCTCGAGAACATTCGTGAGATTGAGCGTCGCATACGCATCGCCGCGGAGCGATCCATTCAGGAGCCGTCGGAGGAAATTCCGTTCGGGCTGCCCGAGAACAAGAACCTGCATTACCGGCTAATGTACGATCTCCTGGCATTAGCTTTCGAGGGCGACCTGACTCGCTCCGCCACGTATATGCTCGGCAAGGATCTTTCCGGCTCCAGTTTCCCGGAATCCGGTTTCAATGGCGGCTGGCACGGCTCCTCCCATCACGGCGATAAGCCGGAGAACGTCGCGAATTATGCGAAGATGAACCGCTACCACGTCCAGAATCTTGCGTATTTTGCGGAGAAGTTGAGCAAGACACCCGATGGCGATGGCACTCTTCTCGATCACATCCTGATCTACAAGGGAAGTAACATGGGTAACTCGCACCGTCATGCGCACGTCAAAGTGCCGGTTATCCTGCTGGGCGGGCTGGACGGTCATTTCAAAGGCAACCGGCACATCGTATTTCCCGACAATACGGAGCGCACTTCGAATATGCTGCTCGCCGTGTTGCACAAAT
>CAZKQQ010000111.1:0-21652 GCA_964554945.1 uncultured Solibacteraceae bacterium
CGCGCGAACGCGCGACACGCCGGGGCGCCTCCGATAGAGCACTAACAATTACCGGTACAAATGGACCGGCCAGGACCTTGCCGACTTCATATCGAATCCACTCGCCCGACCAATTCCTTCAATAAATTTAGAGCAAACAGCCCACCCAACTGCCGGACGCTGGAACGGCCTTTAATCGGGGGCGGCTGGGCCCGTGCTTTCTCTCAAAATCAGCTCGGTAGGATATTCCATAACTCCGGGATGTTCAGGTGTAACAAGCGAGTCGAATAGCTTCCGGCACGCGGCCCGGCCCATTTCACGCATCGGCTGGGCCACGGTTGTGAGTCCGGGCCAGACAATCGCACCTTCGGGCACGTTATCGAACCCGACCACGGACAAGGCTTGAGGGATCCTGATGTTCCGCTGTTGCGCGACCCGCATGAATCCCAATGCCAACGAATCATTGGCCATCACGAGGGCCGTCATGGATAGTGGTTTTGCCAGCAACGTTCGTCCGAACTCCATCCCAGCTTCCGCCTCCCAACTGTCGCAGGAAAAAACCAAGGACGGATCCAAAGGAACGCCCAAGTGCGCCAGCCGGTTTTTCAACCCGCGAAGGCGGTGCTTGGAATCAAGGGAGTGTTCGGGTCCGCCAGCGAAAGCAATCCTTCGGTGCCCGAGATCGATCAGATGATCCGCAACCACGGCGCCGCCGGCAGAATTATTGCAGCGAACAACCCGAACGTGCTCCACTGCTTCATCGGGGGCAACCGTAACGGTGGGAATCCTCGCGTCCGTGGCGGCGTGCAGGAGGGAGCGCTCGCGTTTCTGAGTCCTGGCGAAAATCAATCCATCCACGCGTTTCTCGCGAATCCACTGCAACACCAGATTGGCGTCGTAGTGGCCTCGAAGTTCGAGGCTCGCCAGCATCAGACTGATATCACGGGTGGAAAGCTCCTCTTCAATGCCGGCCAGCAACTGCACGAACCAGGGATCGAGCGTCGAATCGACCACAACGCCAATGCAACCCGTTCGACCAAGACTCAGATTGCGGGCGGTCGAAGAGCGCGTGTAGCCCAGCTTGTCGATCACTTTCGCAATCCGTTGCTTGGCCGAGTGGCTGACGTAGTGTCCGTTCAGATACCGCGAAACCGTGCTCACGGCTACTCCGGCATGTTCCGCAACTGTTGCTATGGTTGGCTGGCGGGGCATCGCTGCTGCGAGTTCGCTACTGAAGATAGAACGCGTAGAGTGAATCGCCGGCGCCGACAACGACGTATTGCTTACCGTCCAACATATACGTTGAGGGAGCGTTCGAGGTAGTTCCGATCCCGGCATGCCACAGAGGCTTGCCGTTTTCTGCGTCGAACGCGATGAAGTTTCCGGTCCCATCGGTGCCGAACAAAAGTCCCCCAGCGGTGCTCAGAAGGCCCTGCGTCCCACTGGTTGTCGGAACTTTCCACTTGACCTCCCCGGTCTTATAATCCAAAGCGCGCAGGTGATTCCCGGCAGTCATCAAACGGCGTTCGGTAGCGCCATAGCCCTGGGGACGGAGGGTGCTATCCGTAAGATAGTAGATACTGTAGGTCTGCTCGGTTCCCACATAGAATAGCCCCGTGTCAGGACTGTACGAAGGGGCGGGCCAGTTCGTAATTCCGGTTGAAGTGGGAGACACGAGCGTGCCGTCCAGCTTCGGATCTTTATCCGGGTTTGGGATTGGCGAGCCCTTTTGGTCGATACCCTTGTACCAATTCATCGATTCCGCAAACGGCTTCGTTAGCAAATTCTTTCCGTTTGTGCGATCCAGAAGGAAGTAAAAACCGTTGCGGTTTGCCTGGGCGATCATCTTCCTGGGCTGTCCGTTAATCGTCCCATCGATCAGGACGGGAACCTGGGCCGCATCCCAATCATGCGTGTCGTGTGGCGAGGTTTGGAACCACCATGACAGCTTGCCATTATCCGGATTCAAGGCAACAATTGAGGCCGTCCACAGATTATCGCCTTTTCGGCTCTGTGCGGCCATAACGGGGTTGGGATTCCCGGTGGGGACAAAGAGCAGATTCAGTTCCGGATCATAGGTTGGCGGCTGCCACGGCATCCCACCGCCGTGCTCCATCGCATACGCATCGGGCCAGCTTTCGGCGCCGGGTTCCCCGCGGCGCGGTGTCGTGTACCATTTCCACTGAATGTCTCCGGTTTCCGGATCGCGGGATTCCAACCAGCCAGGTACGTCGAGTGAGTCGCCGCCCATCCCTACAATCACGTGTTCGCGGATGACAACCGGAGCCGGCGTGCAGAAGTATTCCTGCTTCACGTCAGCGATTTGTTTGCGCCACCGCTCCTTGCCGGTCGCAGCGTCTAGCGATACCAGATAACAATCCGGCGTCTCAAAGAACAGCCAGTTGTTATACATGCCAAACCCGCGATTCCCGATGTGGACTCCACCTTTGGTTCTCCAAAAGTAATGCCAGATCTGCTGTCCCGTTCGAGCATCGACGGCCCACGCATGATCGGGCATCGTGAAGTAAAGGACCCCGTTGACCATCAAGGGAATCGACTTGATCGACTGCTGGCCGATGAATGTCAGCCAAATGGGGGATTCGCCCGCCGCCGCCTCGCCGCCCATGATGGCTCCCGCTTCGCCTTGGTCCGCACGATAGACCCAAGCGAGACTGAGTGCTCTTACGTTTGATTTGTTGATCTGCTTGAGCGTACTAAAGTGCCGCCCCGAGTAGTCGCCGTGATAGGTGGGCCACGCGTTTACGGCCGGCTGGCTAAGCAGTTTCGGATCGAGAGGGCCCTGGCCAGCCAGATTCAGAGAAACGATCAGCGCCAGAAAACCCGGAGTGATTGAAGATTTCATTTGAGAGTCACCAGATATGCCGTCACATCGCGCATGTGCTGATCCGTCATGGTCAGAAGATTATCGATGTGGCCCTGCAGAGGATCACGTACCTCGATCTTTGGGACATCTCCCTCCCGGGAGAAGGTCCGGCGCATTCCTTTCGCATCACGAATCGTGATGTGAAACAAGTTCATCCGGAGAACCGTCCCGGTGACTACCTCACCAGACGGGAAAGTGATCGTCGCGATCGGTTGGGCTCCCGGCGCCGGGTTGCCGAACGCTGCGGGCCCGCGCGGGCTCATCGCTTTATCCTGGAGGACGATCGGTTCGTATTTTGAGCCGATCCCTTTTAGATCGCCGGTGACGGAGTGACAGGTGCTGCATTTGCCCGCGCCGTTGAAAAATGCTTGCCCGCGCTTAGCGTCACCAGTGACGATATCGATCTGAACATTTCGCTGCGATACCGCGGCGAGGACCTCTGCGTGCAGGTATGTGGCTATGTCTGTTGCCTGGTCCTGTTTCAGACCGGCGAACGGCGGCATGCCTTTCTCCGGCCGGCCCTTCTGAAGAAATGCACCGAGTTGCGTTCCGCCTTCGTCCTGCAGGACGACGACCGAGTGGAGGAGGTCGGGCCCGCCCTCACCTCCTCTGGCATTCACTCCATGGCAAAATCCGCAGGCGGCTCCAAAAGCTGTTTTTCCTCGATCGCGCGAGGCTGGATCGTAGCTTTGGAGATTCTGCCGTACCTGGCCCTGGAGGTTAGCCAGGAAAAATCCGAAAACAACGAAGCCAAGCCTGGCTCGAAGGCAAAAGCGAAGCGCGAACCGTGTTGAAAAGACCATGATTTCCTTTCTTCACGCCAGCGCCTGGCGAATGTAAGCCACACACTTCGTCACTTCTTCGACCGGCGTGCCCTTGCCTGGATATTCGTACTCAATCACCGCATATATCGGGTAGCGTTTCTGTTTGAGCAGTTGCAACGCCTGCTTTAGCGGTGTTTCGCCTTCTCCCCATGGCATATTCGGTCCATCGTTGCGTTTCCTGTCCTTCAAATGGAGATGCGTGATCCGATCGTGGTGCTTCTCGATAAAACCTACGGCATCGTTGTTTCCCGCCGTGAAATGTCCGATGTCGAGATTTGCCTTGAAGCGCTTCGACATCCCGAAAAGCGTTTCGTAACTCGCGACGGAGGCCACTTCGTTTAAATCGGTCACTTTCGAGTGGCAATGGAATCCAAGGTCGATCTTATAGCGATCGCAGAATGGGATTAGCTTGGGCCCCATTCCGACGGTGGTTTGATTGGTGCCGATTAACTTGACGCCCAGCGCCTGGGCTTGGCGGAAGATCGCGTCAATCTCTTCGTCCGTGAAGTCCTCGGTAAAGGTCATCACGTAGGCAAATACGTCGATCCCGCCGTCATTGAACTTTTTCCGAACTTCCTCAAAGCGGGCGAGTGGAGCGGAAATCCTCCAGTCCCGAAGATCTTGCCTCATTTTCTGCAACTCGGGAGTGTTGAGGGGCGCCCGGCCTCCGCCGGGAAGATTCCATGGCTCTACCATTGGGTTGAAGAGTTCGCAATAGCCGATTCCGCAATCCTGGTATGCCCGCACGATCGTATCGATGTAATCTCCCTGTTGCGGGCGTGGAATCGCCCGAAAGCAGTAGCTGATGGCGCCGACTTTCACGCCACTCACCGTCGAATTGATCGCGGCACCGCACAGGTTTGGGTAGAGCGACGCTGACGCGAGGCCCAAACTCCATTTCCCAAAGGTCCTGCGTGTGATCATCCGGTCCTCCTCTTTGCTCCACGAAACGGAATGGCGGGTTCACCTCGACATATGGAACCACTTCCAGTCCAGACCCGGGTTTTATACCACAAACGAAACCTTGCCACAATGGTAAATCCTTATCTAAAGGTTCCTACAATTCCGCTTGCAAACGCACTCTGCTTCATGTATTCTGGCGGGCAATCAAGTGGAAGCGGTTCCATTTCTGCCCGAGCGACGAGTTATCGAGGGTTTATGGTGAAACAAGAAAGAGCGCAGCAACGGTTCTTAGGACGCGAGATGGGTATCTACGCGGCTTTGTGCGGACTCCTCCTGTTCAGCTTGCAAAACGGTTGGGGTCAGGGTACAGGGGACATCGTCGGGACGGTGACCGATAACGGCGGTGCCGTAGTCGCAAACGCCAGGGTGACCGTGAAAAATTTAGGAACCAGCCTCACCCGCATGCAACAAACCGATGCCGCCGGTGCTTATGCATTCACGCTATTGCCGATCGGCGACTACTCTGTCACGGTCGAGTTGGCGGGATTTAAGACTTTCGCCAATCCCCGCCTCGCGCTTGCTACCGGAGACAGGGCTCGCGTCGACGCGGAACTTCAGATCGGCGACATCAGTCAATCGGTGTTGGTCGAAGCGCAAGCCGCGGCACTGCAAACCGACAGTTCGACCGTCGGCGGTTTGATCACGAATCGCGCGGTTCAAGATCTGCCGATGGATGGGAGAAATTTCGTACGGCTGGTCCAATTGGCGCCGGGCGCTACCGAATCGGTGCAGAACGCCGGAGCCGGGGGCGGGCGCGTTGACGACCGCCGGCAGACCAACGCCATTTCGGCGAATGGCCAGATTGACGGAGCCAACAACTTCATGCTGGATGGAATGGACAATAACGACCGTAACATCGGAACCATTATTGTCAAGCCATCAATTGATGCGCTGCAGGAAGTCAAGGTCGACACAAGCCTATATCCGGCGGAGGTCGGCCGAGCCGGTGGCGCGGTCGTCAACATGGTCACCAAATCGGGCACGAACTCATTCCATGGCACGGTATTCGAGTTCCTCCGGAACGACAAATTGAACGCGAAGGACTATTTCAACGTGCCACAGCCTGGGAATCCGCTGGCAGGTAAACAGACCGAATACCGGCAAAACCAGTTCGGCGGAAGCCTTGGCGGCCCGATCAGGAAAGACAAGACGTGTTTCTTCGCCGATTACGAGGGCTTTCGTAAGATCCAAGGTATTACGTCCCAGAACACGATTCCTTCGGCGTGTGAGTTGGGGCGGGTTGCGTGCAACGGCGTTCAGCGGGTCGGAAACTTTTCCGATATTACTACGCCGATCTACGATCCTCTCACCCACGTGCCATATACGAACAACATCATCCCCATTCTTTCCAGGGCCGGCGCAAATTATGCCGCGCTGTTTCCCACTCCGGTGGGATGCACGACGCCCACTTGCCAATACATCAATAACGCCAATCTGACTCAGTTCGCGCACACGGGTGACCTAAGAATCGATCATCGGTTCGGCGTCAACGACACGTTGTTCGGCCGCTTCTCCTATAACACGACGCAAACCCTAGCCCCGTCCTATTTGCCTCCCGCGACGATCAATGGCGTGACGTTCCTCGCAACCAGCCCGCAAGCATTTCTGAACAATTTTCCCAGCAACAATGACCAGATAGCCTATAGTGTGGCGCTGAGTTACGTGCATATATTCAGCCCCGCGGTTCTCCTGCAATTAGGAGCGCAGGGCGCCCGGTACCAGGGCCTCGCATCGAGCCTCAACGCCGGCATTAAGGGCAACGATTTGTTCGGAGGCCCAGCCAACGTAAACTCAAACTATGCGGGAACGGACGGCTTGGCGCTAGTTCAGTTCTCAAACGGAGGTTACGTGAATCTCGGCGACGGGTTCGCGGTGCCTACGAACAATTTCGACACGACATTTCAATACAACGGCTCAATTGATTGGACGAAGGGCGCACACTCAATGAAATTCGGCGCGAGCCTGCTCCGGCGCAATTGGGCTTCCTTCCAAGTCCTGTTCAAGGGCAGCTTTGCGTTTAGCTCCGTTCAAACAAGCTCCACTGCGAGTTCAACGGGCTCGGGGGGGAACGCGTTTGCCTCTTTGTTAACCGGCTTCTACAACCAAGCCCAAAGAAACATGAATCTGATTTCTCCGCAATGGCGCCAGAATGAAATCGGTGAGTTCTTCCAGGACAACTGGCGGGCCACGCGCTGGCTCACCCTGAATCTGGGCGTTCGCTACGATTACACTTCGCCGACAACCACGAGACACAATACGATGTCCAACTTCGATCCGACAGATCCGGCGACGCTCGCAAGCGGCCAGATCCAGGTGGCCGGACAAAACGGAGTCAATTCAGCCTTGAATTTCCCGAAGCAATGGGACAACATCCAACCTCGCACCGGGTTCGCGGCCACGCTCGGGCACGGAACGGTCCTTCGTGGTGGCTTTGGGATGAACTTCTGGCCTGGCATGGTGTACTCGCCAGCGAAGTTGCTGAACGCCCCTTTTGTTTCGACCCTTACGCTGAATCAAACCCCCGCAACGCCGACGTTTAGCTTGGACGGCTCGATTCCCCCGGTGGCTCCAAACTCCACTTGCCTGGTGGCCGCCTGCGGAGCACCCGCGGGCAGTAATTTCAGCGTCAACACCGCCACGAAGAGGACGGATTATAAGTACGCGAGGGTCTACATGTGGAATCTCTTGCTGGAAAAGGAGTTTGCGGGTAATGTGGTTTCCGCCGCCTACGTGGGACAGGCGTCGAAGCACCTGCCGCTCGTCATTCCCAACGCTGACACGAATTTGCCCACGCTCGGCCCCGGCGGTTGCGGTTTGACCACGCCCGTGGCATTCCCCAGCCCCTGCCAGATTTACAACGCGCAGATCCCGTTTGTGAGCAGTCTTCAATTGCTCACGGACCAAGCGGAGAGCAACTACAACGCTCTGCAGCTCGTCTTCCAGCGCCGGTACCAAGCCGGATTGACGGTGAGTTCGAGTTACACCTATTCGAAGTCGCTTACGGATGGTTCGTCAGGCGGCGGAGCCTGCACGGGTTGCGCACAAGTATTGAATGATTTCGGGCGGGATTATGGCCCTAGCGACTTCATGGTGAAACACCGTTTCATCATCACGGCGAATTATGAACTACCGTTTGCGAAGACTTCGAAGGGTGTGATCGCGGCGGCCGCCAAGGGATGGCAATTGAACGGAATCTACTCGTACGCGTCCGGACAGCCCTTCACAATTCTCAGCGGCCAGCCAAAGCAGAACTCCCTAGGTGTCACTTCCGATCGCCCGAACGCACTGACTCCGGGAACGTCGGCGCATAACATCTCGCAGTGGTTTGACACGACGGCTTTCCGCGCCCAGCCCTTCGGTACCGAGGGAAACGAGGGTCACAATATCTTGTTCGGACCATCCGGCAAGAAGATCGATCTCTCGCTCTTCAAAGATTTCTTCATCCGTGAATCGGTGAAATTGCAGTTCCGTGCGGAGTCCTTTAATATGACCAACACGCCGAGTTTTGGTTTGCCCGCCACGACCATCAGCGCTTACGACGCGAACGGCGTACCGACCCAAGCTGGAAATTTCGGCAGAATCACGGCCATGAGCCGCGTTTATACCCCCCGTGTCTTTCAGTTCGCGCTCAAACTGGTGTTTTAGGAGAATTTCATGAATCGACGAACCTTTGCCCGCACGTTGTCCGGAGCCGCTGGCATGTTGGCTTGGGCTCAAAAAGCCGCTCCTCAAGGATCGGGGCTGCCGTTCAAACTCTCAATTATGGGCTCGACCTTAGGTGCAAACTTAAAGCCGGACGTCCTGGTCGGCATGGTCGCTGACGCCGGCTACCAGGGTGTGGAATTGAACGGTGAGTACCAGCAGTGGTCGGACGACGAAATTCGCCAGTTCAATCAACTGAAGCGTTCGCGCGGCATTGTATGCGATTGCATTGTGAACCGGCCGGGCCCCGGAGGCGCCGGTATCGTGGGCGCCGCCGACCCTAGGGCCGGGGAGACGTTCCCGAAGAACGCAATGGAATTGATCGAGGCTGCCAAAAAGGTCGAAGGAACCGGAGTGATTATTCGCGCAGGCGCTCGCGTTCTCAACTTCTCGCGCGAAACGCAGCACGATACCTGCATCGACAATCTAAAGAAGATGGGCGACGTAGCGGCGAAAGAAGGAGTTACTTTGCTGCTTGAGAATGGCGATCGCGAAGAAAATGCGGCGGGCTACCTGACATCGGCGGCCGAAGGCATAGAAATCGTGAAGCGCGTGGCTCATCCCAACGTAAAGATGCTCTACGATTTCTTCCACGCCCAGATTGAAGAAGGCGGGCTGATTAAAAAGCTCGACAAAGCAAACATCGATGTCATCGGCACCGTTCACGTGGCGGACAATCCCGGCCGGCACGAGCCGGGCACTGGCGAGATCAACTACGCCAATATTGTGAAGGCATTGGTTCAGAACGGATTTAAAGGGTGGATGGCCATGGAATACCGGCCTTTAAAGGACCCAATGCAATCGGTTCGCGAATCGCGGGCCATGGTGATGCAAGCCGCAAAGCAGGGGTAAGTGCCGGACCTGCGCGCGGCGCTTCCGCAGAGCAAGAGGTTTAAAGTGGGTTCGGATTTGACTCGAAAAGAGTTCTTGGGGCGTCTGAGCGGGTTGGCTGCTGCCGCTTCCCTTCCTCCGTTGACTGGATTCCTGGCGGCACACGCGCAGGCGCAGACTTCGCCGCCGGGGAAAAACATCAAATGGGCATACATGGACCATTGGTCCGTTATCACGCCCCGCGGACGCTCCTCCCCGTACACGTCTTTGCGCTACATGGACCGCTACATCCGTCAGATCTCGGTTCTCGGATTCACTGGATTCGACACGTTCAACTTCCGGCTGGGCGCGTTGGCAGGGATGTTCGGTTCGATGAAAGGCTTTGAGAAATTCCTTCAGGATCATGGACTCGAAAAATTTACTGGCGTGTTCGCCGCTTACCCCGACAAAGGAAAGGCGCGCGCCATTCATGACCGCGCTAACCATGACGCCATCTTTGCGGAGTGCCAGGCTGCGATGAAGGCTTGTGACGGGCTTGCCGTCGAGAACTTCGTCGTCATGCCGGCCAATACGTACTGGCAGACCGAGCCGGTGACCGACGAAAAGATCAGAATCATGGCCGATCTGTGGAACCGCGTCGGAAAAATGACCAAAGAGGAGCACGGCGTAAAGACCTCCTGCCACCACGAATTCTGGTGTGCCATCCGAACGCCTCAGGAGATTGAAAAGTTCTACAACTGGACCGATCCGCGCTACGTGTATTATTGGTGCGACACCGCCCAGACCGTAATCGCCGGACAGGATCCCACGGACCTATATAACAAGTACCACGACCGCACCGCCGGCTTTCATTTCAAAGACACCCATAACGTTGATACCAAGGGAGAGTACCGCCTCGCCCCGGATCCTGAACTGATCGCTCCTTCGGTGAAACGTTGGTTCTGGGAAATGGGAACTCCGGAGGGCAAGGTGAATTTCCCGAAGCTGATGAACGCACTTAAGGCGCACAAATACCGCGGCTGGATCACCGTCGAACACGACAAGGTCGATGTGGATAATGCCAGCTTTGCCGAAAGCACCAGCATGGCAAAGTGGTACATCGACAATGTGTTGTCGAAAATCTATGCCTGAAGCGTCACACCATGCCTGACTTAAAGTTCGGTTACGCCATCAATCAATGGGATCCCGTCCGGCGCGAACAGCAGGAGCGCGCGTTCAAAGTTTTGTCCATTGCTGGTTTCAAGGCTGTCGAACTCACGGAAGGGTCCGCCCGCTGGGCCCCTTTGGGAAGGCGGGAGGAAATCGAGACGAATTTTGACTCCGTCGCACGATTCGCAGCTTTCCTTCACTCTTGCGGCATCGAACGTGTTTCGAGCTGGTTTTACGACCCGGCGCGGCCGGCAATCGAGGAAGCTTCCGGAGGCCGGTCGGCCACCAACTTGCGCGATCATCAGGGGATTGTCGATTCCACGCGAGGATTCGCCAGAACTCTTCAGGAACTGGGCGGCAGTTGCCTGGTAGTGAGGCCCGTCGGTTCCTATTGGCGCGAGGCCCCCGTCACAGATGACAAATTGAAGACTGCCGCCGAGTGCTGGAACAAAGTGGGTATAATGACGCAGGAGTACGGTGTGCAAACCGCAGTGCATCCCGATTTCCTTTCCGCCGTGCGATCAGCGGAAGATCTTGACAAGTTCCTCAAGCTTACGGATCCAAAGCTCGTGGGGCTGGCGATCGATACCGCCGAAGTGACCATCGCAGGCCATGATCCGGTCAAGTTGTACGAGACGTATTCCACCCGTGTCAGGCACTTTCACTTCAAAGATACCCACGATAAAGACACGCTTGCAGAGTACAAACTGTCCAACGCCGATTTTCAATTGCTCAGCGCCGGCGGAACGCGCAATATTGCCCGGTGGTTTTGGGAAATGGGCACGCCCGAAGGACTGGTCGACTTTCCGCGGCTTGTCAGATCGCTAAAAGCCAACAAGTATGAGGGTTGGGTGATCGTCGAAAGCGACCAATCGCCGGATCCAGCCGAAAGCGCGCTGTTGAACGCGTATTATGTCCGTAACGTCCTTGCGAAAGGCTAGCGAGTCGATCAACATGAACACCAACACGAATATGCTTTCCAAATTCGAACATGCCGCGCGAAGCTGCTATGTCGTGCTTTTTCTGGCGCTGCTCGGCGGGAGTCCCTGTTTGGTCGCTCAATCCAGCGCAAACGTACCGGACCTGTCCGGATCATGGGAGCGAAGGGACGACGTCGGAGGAGGAAGCTTCGGCGGAATCCTCGAGAAGATCATTCCGAAGGCCCAGCTCCAACCCGAGTTTATCGAAGCCAACCGGCGGCAGGCCGCGCGCGAGCAGGCCGGCGATGTCGTATCGTTCAGTTCGAAGTGGTGCCAGACCATGCGCTACCCGTTCTTCATGCAGCATTCGGCCGCCTGGCACATCGTCCAGACTGAGGACGAAGTGATTCAAATTCCCGAGGTTCACACGTTCGCCCGCCACATCTATCTGGATGGCCGCAGGCATCCTGACCCGGCGGTTCTAGTTCCTTCGGTAAATGGACATTCCATCGGACATTGGGAAGGCAATTCCCTGATTGCCGACACTGTGGGTTTTGTTGCAGGAGGCGCAACACCGGGCGGCGGCCGCATCGGAGCAGCCACTCATCTCACTGAAAAATTCACCTTGCTGGATGGCGGAAAGAAGCTTCAAGTGACCTTCACTTGGGAGGATCCGTCCATCTTCCTAAAGCCGCATGTATATGACTTCCTTTATTACAAGTCCGCGCCAGGAAGCTATGCTCTCGAGGACTACTGCCACGCCGACGAGGCCACACAGGGCGGTTCCGTCGTGCAACCGAAGCAGCAGTAAGGGTGAGAAAGGGCAGATCATTCTTTCATCATGCGCGGATTTGTAAAGATCGTTGTCGCGGCTGCCGTCAGCTGCATTGTGATTCCGGCTCAGCAGGCCAAGAACACCACGCCGAACCTGTCCGGGTATTGGCAGCTGCAATATGACAGCAGGAATGTGCCCAGGGCGAAGCTGACGCCTCAGGCCGCGAACGTAAACCTAGACGAGATTGCCAAACACGATGCCCAGGAAATCCGCTGGTGCCACTGGTTTGGGGTTCCGTATGTGATGGGGACTTCGCCCATCGAGATCGCTCAGAATCGAACGGGCGGAGAGATCGCGATTGTCTTCTCGACTCGAAACCCGAGCCGCCATATCTATCTGAATAGCTCTCACCCAAGCGCGGAAACATTCGATCCAACGAGCACGGGTCATTCCACCGCGAAGTGGGAGGGCGACACGCTCGTGGTAGACACGATCGGGTTTAGCGATGAAGGACTGTTGGCAATACCTGGCGGAGGCTGGAGAACAAAAAATTCTCATCTTGTAGAGCGCTTCCGGCTTCTTCGTAACGGGAATCAATTGTCGGTTGTCTCGACGTGGACCGATCCGAATACTTTCGTTGAGCCCCACACGTATGAGTTCCGCTATTTTCGGGCGCCAAAGGGATTCGAGATGCCCAATGTCGAATGTGATCCGGCCGATGAATCACGCGCGAACTTCTTATTGAATCCGCCGGGAACGCAGGTCCGATGATGTTTGAAAGGAAAGATAAGAAAGGGATTTCCATGAAACTCAGTCTGCTGGCCGGTACGCTGGTCGTGTGCGCTCTGCCACTCCTCGCTCATCACTCTTTCGCACAATTCGAATTAACGAAAAACATTACTTACGAGGGAACCATCGTCGAGTTCCGATGGGAAAATCCTCATTCGCACATCATCATCAAGCTGGACCCGAATAACAATCCCGAAACGCAAGGCACCTGGGACATCGAAGGCCAGGCCACGAACATCATGGGCAGACAGGGATGGTCTCGCGCTACATATAAACCCGGCGATCACGCGGTCATCGTCGCACACCCCCTGAAAGATGGTTCGATCAAAGGCGCCTCGATTTTTTATGCGATTATGCCGGACGGCAAGCGGCTTTATGGCGACATCGCACGGCCCACGAAAGACTAAGAATATTCGGCAAATGAGCGAGCCCGGCTGCGCAGGCGCGATCATTGGCCGTCATCCGCATTAAAACGTAAATGACGATCGCAGAACTACTTGAACTGAGCCTGTGAGCAACTGTGGAACCGCTTCCACAAGACTATCGAATCAGGAGCCGCCATGCACCCCGCCGCCTTGCGTCATGCGGATCGAGCACGGAAATCCGCACATCAACTGCTTTTGGTAGCTGTCGTCTTTTCGACCACCTTAGTGCTGGCACAAAACAATCTGGCGACGATTACGGGAGCCGTGACGGATTCATCCGCCGCATTGATTCCCGGGACGGCCATCGAAGCGACCAATGTCGCCACTGGAGTCACGTATCGGAGCATCACCACGGATGCGGGCATTTATACCATCCCCCTAATACCAGCCGGAACGTATTCGATCCGAGCGATCAAAGAAGGCTTCTCGGGCACGACTCGTAATGGAATCGAAATACGCACGGGTGATCGGATCCAGGTTGACTTGAGCCTGGAAGTGGGATCGTCAGCTCAAAACATTTCGGTGTCCGCCGAAGCTCCGCTGCTCGAGACCGCGACCGCTTCCAGAGGAACCGTACTGAGTACCCGCCAAGTCTCCGACCTGCCCGTCAACGCACGCAATGTGACGCTCCTTGCGACCCTCGCGCCCGGCGTGCAAACTGTGAATGACCAGGCCAGCACCCAAAACCGCCCCTTCGACGGCGGTTTCACCGACCGGATTGCGATCAACGGCGGCAGAAGCGCGCGCAACAATTACCTGCTCAATGGCATTTCAAATTTCGGGCAGGATCAGAGCACCGGCTATGCCAACGTCAATTTTCAGCCTTCCCCGGACGCCGTTCAGGAGGTCCGCGTCCAGACGAACGATTACTCGGCGGAATTCGGGCACACGTCCGGCGGAACGATCAACGTCAATCTAAAGAGTGGCACGAATCAACTCCATGGCTCCGCATATTACTTCCTGCAGAACACCGTACTGCGCGCCAACACGTTCACCAATAACGCGACTGGCAAGCCCATCTCGGCGTTCCAATGGAACGAGCCCGGTTTGGAGGTGGACGGGCCTGTTGTCATTCCACACGTGTATGACGGCCGCAACCGCACGTTTTGGATGTTTGCCTGGGAGAGGATCAGAGATAAAATTCCGACGCCGGGCAACTTCCGGGTTCCCACCCTGCTCGAGAGGAGCGGCGACTTCTCCCAGACAAGAGTCAACGGCGTACCGGTCACGATATACGATCCGATTACGCGGGCGCCGTTCAACAACAACGCGATTCCACCTGGGCAGCAGAACGCGGTCGCCCTGGCGATGCTCAAATATTTTCCGCTTCCCAACATCACAACCGACGCATCGGGAAACAATTTTTACCCGGGCGACAATGCGCAAACCGATACTTACAACACGTTTACCTCACAAGTTGATCAAGTCATGAACGAGCGCAACCGGCTTACGATGACCTTCGCCCGCAACGGCCGATCCCAACGCCAGGCCGACAATGGAATCGCAGAACAGGCCTCCACGGACTACTTTCATCACCGCGATAATACCGTCGCCGGTTTGGCGTGGACCGACGTTCTCAGCCCTACCACCGTTCTTAACATTCGCAGCGGGTTTTCCCGCCATCTGTTTCAAATCGAGCCCACGGCGGCGGAGTTTGGCGCCGCGGGGCTAACGGGCCTGGGCTTCCCTGCAAGTTTGATTGCTCAACTTCCATTGCAGGCGTTTCCCAGCATTGGATTCTGTGCCGATACGTCGTGCTCTTCGCTGGCTGGCAACGGCAACTACCTGACCATTGGCGGAGCGACGAACTTCCAGGGCGGCTTGGTGAAAAATTTCAGCAACAACATCGCTCTTGCCGGGATGCTCTCGAAGAACGTCGGCCGTCACTCGCTGAAGTTCGGCGCCGAGTTCGACGACACTTTGAACAATCGGATCACAGCCGCCGTGATGGCGCTCGGATTTAGCCCGGTCTTTACGCAACAAAATCCGCTTGTGAATGTCGCCACACAGGGGAATGCCTTTGCGGATTTTCTCCTCGGTTATCCCGGTCTTCCCAACGGGGCTTCGGTAATCGGGGGAAACACGCCGATTACTCCAGGCGTGGCCAATAACATCTCGCCCGCACTGGCGAACCGCTATTACGCAGCGTTCTTTCAAGACGACTGGCGCATCAACGCCCGTCTCACGGTCAACCTGGGGCTGCGCTGGGACCTGGAAACTCCTCCAACAGAGCGCTATAACAGACAGAATGCTGGCTTCGACCGCAGCACGGCCTACACGCGCGCGGGCATCAATCTCACGGGCGGCCTCCTGTTTGCGAGTGGCAATAACCGGACGCCATTTCCCAACGATCTGAACAATTTCCAACCCCGCATTGGCGCGGCTTACAAGCTGACGGATAAGACTGTCATCCGCGGCGGCTATGCGTCGATGTACCTCCCATCCTACGGTGATTCTGCCTACTTCAACGGCTTCAGCAACATCACACAGTACGTTCAATCGAACGATGGAAATCAAACGCCGGCCAATTCCCTCAGCAATCCCTTCCCGAGCGGATTGCTGCAGCCCTCCGGATCATCCAACGGCCTCGCCACGCTCGTTGGGACCGGCGGCATCAATTTCAGTGTCTCGGACCGGCCCATCCCGAACGTCAAACAGTTCACGATCGGCATTCAACAGCAATTGCCGGCCGGATTCTTACTCGATTTGGCCTACGCCGGATCGCGGACGCGACAGTTGGAAGTGAGCGCCAATACGAATTATCTTGCCAGTGCCGATCTTGCCCGGGGCGCCGCCTTTCTTAACTCCTCCGTGGCAAACCCGTACGCGGCGGCGGCGCCCGCCGGAACGCCTGGTGCCGCGAAAAACACCACGCAGCAGCAGTTGTTGCTCCCGTTCCCGCAATTCTTTGGAACTGTGATCGCCAATAACATTCCCATTGGCTACTCTTGGTACAACGCGCTACAACTCCGCCTGGAACGGCGCCTGGCTCGCGGCCTTTTCTTTGGCGGCAGTTTTACCTACTCGAAGAACATGGAGGCGGTCTCGTTCCTAAATCCGCAAGATCCGAGCCCCGATCATAGCCTCAACCCGCAGAACTATTCGAGCAACACACTCGCGCGCGTTGTCACCGCCGATGATGCACCTTATCGGATTCGCCTCACCGGTGTCTATCAGCTGCCATCGGTAAGGGGAGGCGGACGGGTTGTGCGGGCTCTCGTCGGTGGATGGCAGACGAATGCGATCGTCACCATTCAGGCGGGAACTCCGATTTCCGCTCCCGCCAATGCATTTTCGACGGGCCTGGATCAAAGTGTATCGAATGTATCCAGAGCACACTACTTCAACACGTGTTATCTGGACACGGCGGGTAACCGGCGCAATTGCGCGATTGATGCCCAACCGGCGTGGATTCAGCAGCCTTCTTTTACGCTGGCAACCCTGACTCCGCGAATGTCCAATGTGCGCCTGTCCAAGCCCACGATGGTAGACTTCTCCCTATTCAAAACGTTCGCGCTCTACGAGTCGCTCAGGCTCCAATTCCGGGCGGAGTCGTTCAATCTCACGAATACGCCGTTCTTCGGAGCCCCTAACACATCGCTCACCAGCGCCGCGTTCGGACAGGTCTCCAACGCGCAGACCAACGATCCTCGAGTCGAACAGCTTTCGCTTCGAATCGAGTTTTAGCCGGATGACCATGGAGGAATCGACAATGTCCTATACTCGACGGGATTTCGGAAGGGTGGCCGTTTCCGGAATCGCTCTTGCCCAGGCCGCCGCGGCTCAAGTTCCGGACACGAGTGCGGCGGCGCCAACGGCGGCTAAGATCAAATGGGCCTACATGGACCACTGGACCATGCGTTCGCAGCGGGGATGGGTCGCGCCACAAATCGGCCCACAGTACGCGGACCGTTTCTATAAAGCGCTCGTCGGGGTCGGATTTCAAGCCGTAGACCCGTTTGACTTCCGTCTGAACGCGCTTATCCAGGTTTTCGGTTCGGCGAAGAAGGTGGAGCAATTTGCTCAGGACCGCGGTATTGAGCGGTTCGTGAATGTCTTCGGCAATAGCGGCGTCGAATTCCCGCATTTGCCGGAAGCGCACGATGATGCGGTCCGAAGATTTGAGGCCAAGCTGAAGCTTTACGAAGGTATCAAACTGGATACGTTCATCGTCATGCCCGGCGCCCGCTACTGGTTGGTGGAACCCGTTACCGATGAAAAGATCAAGCGAATGGCGGAATGCTGGACCAAGGTCGGCCGCAAGACAATGGAGCACGGCATTAAGCTCACGTGTCACCACGAATTTTACTGCTGCCTCCACACCCGGGAAGAAATCGATAAATTCTATAGCTACGCCGATCCGCAATACGTCGGCTTTTTCATCGACACCGCTCAACACCAGATCGCCGGATTGGATCCCACGGAACTTTACGTCAAATACCACGACCGCGTCACCGGTTTTCATTTCAAAGACACCCATAACGTCGATCTTCGCGGAGATTACCGAACGCCGCCGGATCCGGAACGGGTCGCCGCTACGACATACCGCTGGTTTTGGGAAATGGGAACTCCGCAGGGACTAGTCGACTTCCCCAAGCTGATGAAGGCCCTCAAGGATTTTAACTACACCGGGTGGCTAACGGTCGAACACGATAAGGCGGATATCGGCGGAGCAAATTACGCCGAAAGCACCTGTCATGCAAAGTGGTACATCGATAACGTCCTGGCGAAGATTTACGCGTAGCAGAGGAGAGCAGCATGGCCAACATTCGGTGGGGATACGCGATCAACCAGTGGAGAAACAACGAGACCGATCTTGTCACCAGGGAGCAGCGGGAGAGCGCACTGAAAGTGATCTCCGTCAGCGGCTTTCGAGCCGTGGAGATCACCGACGGCGCGATTGGCGGGCCTGATATCGTCCCCGCCTACTTTGGTTCCGTTCACGGATTCAAGGACTTTATCAACAGCTGCGGGGTGGACCGCGTCTGCAGTTTTTTTGGTAACCTGGGTGGCGGATCGCCCACAAATCCGGGCGATCACAGCCGGCTTACTGAATCTGCGAAGCGGCTATCCAAATTTCTTGCGGAACTCGGCGGATCGTGCTTGGTAGTGCGTCCGATCGGATCGTACTGGCGAGAGGCTCCGATTACGCAAGACAAACTGAAGACTGTCGCGGACTGTTGGAACACTGTGGGGAAGGCTACGAAAGCTGAGGGAATTCAAACCGCTCTTCACGTCGATTTCTTATGTGGCGTCCGCAAAGAAACGGACCTTGAGCAACTCATGAGGTTTTCGGATCCGGCGGTGGTAGGCCTCGCCGTCGACACGGCGGAGCTTGCGATCGCGGGAATCGATCCCCTGAAGCTTTACGAAAAGAACTACGCTCGAGTGAAGCACTTTCATTTTAAGGATGCCGTCGCAACCGACAACATGGAGGAATACAGGGAGCCTGGCGCCGATACACAGTTGCTGAACGTCGGCGGTAAACGCCAGATTGCCCGTTGGTTCTACGAGATGGGAACTCCCGGCGGTCTAGTCAATTTTGCGGCGCTCTTTAAATCGATGAAGCAGCACGATTACGACGGCTGGGTGGTCGTGGAGAGCGATCAAAGCCCTCACGTCGAAGAAAGCGTGATGTTGAACGGTTGGTATGTAAAGCAAGTTCTCGGCCGGGTGTGAGCACTCGCAAGAATGTGCGCCGGCACTCAGTCTTACGTGCGCTTTTCATTCGCAAGAAGCAGGGCAGAGCGATGACACCTGTATACCGAATCCACTTTACTCGTAGGAACTTTTTGGAAACAGTAGGGGCATCCGCCGGCTGCCTGTTCGCCTGGAGTCTCGGTCGAGCCGCGACAAGAAGCGCAAACCGCATTGATGTCCACCATCATTTTGTCCCGGAGGCATATTTTGCTTACCAGCGCCGCCATAATCCGGCTGCGGTGAACGCCTGGTCGCTCAGCAAAGACCTCGAAGACATGGATCGATTTGGCACTGCCACCGCCATGTTGTCGATTACGCAGCCTGCGTTCAACCTTGGAGATCGCGACGAAATCCGTAGCGTCGCGCGCGACTGCAATGAGGCCGCTGCGAAGTTGGTGATGGACAAGCCAGGACGTTTCGGGAGCTTTGCAGGCCTTCCGCTGAAGGACATCGAAGGCTCCTTGAAGGAAATCGAACACTCATTCGACACACTGAAAGCTGATGGTATTTGCCTGATGTCCAGCTATGGGGATGTCTGGTTGGGCAACCAGATGTTCTGGCCCGTATACGAAGAACTGAATCGCCGGCGCGCAGTCGTTCACGTGCATCCCACCCCGCCGAATTGCTGTTCCAATCTTCCGATTCTGAAAGACGGGGTACCGAACGAAGGCGCCATGATCGAATACGGAACGGATACGACGCGCACCATCGCGAGCCTGATCTTCAGTGGTACTGCGAAACGATTCCCGAATATCACCTGGATCTTCTCGCATGCCGGCGGAACGATGCCGTTCTTGATTGAGCGCTTTCTGCAGTTCGGAGCCTCCGCAGAAATCATCCCGGGTATCACGACGACGGGACAGCGTGTCGGCATATCGGGAAATAAGATGCCGGGTCCCGAGGTGTTGGGTTACCTCCGCCGGTTCTATTACGATACAGCACAATCATCGAATCCGATCGCTCTGGCTGCCCTCAAGAAGGTAGTTCATGCGTCGCAGATTGTATACGGTACCGACTATTGGTTCAGGACAGCCGAGGACACAGATCGCGGTTTGCGGACCGCAACCGTGTTCAATTCCCGAGAATTAGAAGCAATCAATCGGACGAACGCCGAGCGCATCCTGCCCCGCCTTAAGCTCCGTGCGCGATCGGCTTGACGAATGCCAACGGCCAGAGCATTCCCAAACGCTGGCTGCCGAGTATATCAGGCATTCCTCAGCGACTTGCGTACGGCCAAGCTGGTTGACTGAATAACCCGCCATCAACCCAGATCGTTTGGCCGTTGATGTACGCGGAATCATCACTCGCGAGAAATACTACAACGGAGCCCACATCCTCAGGTGTTCCGATTCGTCTCAAGGGCGTTATCGCGCCCCAAGTGTCCGCGTAATTAGGATCTTCAAGCCTCGTACGTTCGACTTCGATAGCTCCGGGAGCGACGCAATTAACCCTGATGCCCAGCGGGCCTAACTCGACAGCCGCCACTTTCGTGAACATCTCCAGTCCACCCTTACTAGCGGTATACGACGAGAGGTTCGGAAATGCCAGCTTATTACAGCCTGAACCGATGTTTATGATCGAGCCCTTTCCTTGAGTCCTCATCATCTTCGCGGCGAATTGAGTACAGACGAAAGGGCCCTTTAGATTAGTGTCGATTACGCTATCCCAGTCTTGCTCGGTCATCTCCAACAGGCACTTCCAGGTTTGTATCCCGGCATTGTTAACGAGAACATCCAGGCGGGAAAACCGATTGAAAACATCGTCGAACATTCGATGAACATCCGTGAAAGAGCTGACGTCCGCTCGGATTGAAAAGGCTGAACCGCCTGCCGTTTCAATTTCGCCCACAACAACGTCCGTCAGTTTTGGATCCACGATATCAGCAAGAGCCACTTGGCATCCGGCGTTCGCCAAAGCTAAAGCGATTCCTTTTCCAATACCCCTGCTGGCACCAGTAACCAAGGCAGTCATCCCCGACAGACGCTTGTCTTGACGAAGGCGCGCGTCAGTCGTGGATCCGCTATTTCTACTCATTGCATTCGCATCTTAGCAAATGAGAACGGTTCGGGCTGGACCCGTGAATTAACTGGCAGTGCAGCCGATTCGAGTGTTTCGGCGGACTCGCGACATTATTCCGCCCGGATCTCGACCACCGCAACCGTGTAGGGGTCCAGGTCTACGCTGAAGTCCTTCGCGTAAGTCAGTGTTCGACTCACCGGAGCGATCGCATCCGGATGATCGAGAGACGCGGCATCCGTCAGCCCGGCGCTGAGCGTGTGCAACGTCGCGACAGCCTTGTTCGGAACATTGGCGCCTTGCAGCCGCACGAACACGGTGTTCCGCCTCCGTTCATAGTTGACGGCTTTGATCACGATCCGGCGACCGTTGGCGCTCGCGCTGGCGATGGCGTCGACGGTGCCAGGCAGCCAGCCTTCCGGCTTCATGGTTGCGATCTCTTTGAAGAAATCCTCGCGGTTTGGAATGCCATTGAACGTGCCGCTCGTGGACGCGAGGTACCGTTCCGCGTAGTGCTCGCGAAAAAGCTTCTCGACCGGGTAGCCCGCCCCGGGGAACCACGTGACGTGGTCGTGGTAGATGAATGACGTCCAGGTCGGATCGTCGGTTGTGTTTCGCATGAGCAGGGCCGGGCAGCTCATCGCCAGATCGGGACTCAGTTCATCGTAAAGCATCAGGCTGCCCGCTGCATGGAG
>CAZKQQ010000112.1:0-21595 GCA_964554945.1 uncultured Solibacteraceae bacterium
CGTGGACGCGGGTGGTCTTCGAGAAGCCCTTCGGTCACGACCTCGCGAGCGCGCGAGCGCTCAACGACGAGGTGGCTGCGGCGTTCGACGAGTCACAGGTCTTCCGCATCGATCACTACCTGGGCAAGGAGACGGTACAGAATATTCTGGCTTTCCGGTTTGGCAATGGAATCTTCGAGCCGCTATGGAACCGCAGATATGTGAATCACGTGCAGATCACGGCCGCCGAATCGATCGGCGTGGAAGGGCGCGGCGCATATTACCAGGAGGCGGGGGCGCTGGCGGACATGATCCAGAATCATCTGCTGCAGGTGATGGCCACGATTGCGATGGAGCCGAGCGCGAGCTTCCAGGCAAATGCAGTCCGCGATGAGCGATCGAAGCTGCTGCGGTCGATTCGGCCGATGACGCGGGAGGAGATCCTGACTAATAGCGCGCTCGGCCAGTACGGGCCCGGGCGGGCCGGCGGCGTTGAAGTGCCGGGGTTCCGGCAGGAGACCGGCGTGGATCCGAACTCCCGAACCGAGACATTCGCCGCTGTCACGTTCTTCATCGAGAACTGGCGCTGGGCCGGCGTGCCGTTCTATCTGCGATCGGGCAAGCATCTGCCGAAGCGCGTCAGCGAGATCGCCATTCAATTTAATCCCGCCCCGCTTGCCATATTCAATGGCGATGCCGAAGGCACCGCGCCCAATCTCCTCATCGTGCGAATTCAACCAGAGGAAGGGATTTCGCTCAAGTTTCTTTCCAAACGGCCGGGATCGGGAATGAAGCTGCGGCCGGTCTCGATGGACTTCAGCTATGGGTCGAGCTTCGGAGAAAGGTCGCCGTCCGCCTACGAAACTCTGCTGTTGGATGCCATCATTGGAGACCCCACCTTGTACACGCGTCAGGATATGGTGGAGGCCAGCTGGGCCGTGGTGGAGCCGATTCAAAAAGCATGGCGCCAAAGCCAGGCGGAGTTGCCGGTTTATCCAGCGGGAACGTGGGGGCCGGCAGCAGCCGATGAGATGCTGGCGCGCCGGGGCCACGTGTGGAGGAAGCCGTAATGGCGGCGAGCACGGCGTTGAGTCCCGATCAAATACTCCGCGAACTGTCGAATCTGTGGGTGACGCTTGGCAAACAAGGCCAGCAGGAAACGGGGATGGGGGTGCTGCGGGCTTGTTCGCTGAACCTGGTGGTGGTGGCGGAAGAAAGTGACGATTTTCAGGCGCTGGGCGAGACGGTGGCCGCTCTCATGCCGGAGCATCCGGCGCGGACGATTATCGTTCGCCTGCACGCCGCCGCCGGCGCGGAGCTGAGCGGTCGCGTCTTTTCTCAATGCTGGATGCCGTTCGGACAACGCCGCCAGATTTGCTGCGAGCAGATCGAAATCACGGCATCGCAGAAGACGCTGGAAGACGCGCTTTCGCTGGTAGCGGCGGTGACAGCGCCGGATTTGCCGGTGATTGCCTGGTGCCGAAGTCCGAGGCTGGTGGAGCGTCCGGATTTTCGGGACCTATTCCATATAGCCAATCGAGTTGTGGTGGATAGCGCCCGATTCGCCGATGCGCAATCGGCCCTCGCGCGATTGGCACAATTGGCGGCCGAGGGCATAGGGATGGGAGACCTGTCCTGGACGCGGCTTACCCGCTGGCGCGAGATGCTTTCGCAGTCGTTCGAAAATCGCGAGAGGCTGGCGCGCTTGCCGGAAACAGTGCAAATCCAGGTGGGCTTCGGCGGGATGGTTGCGCCGGTCATGGCCCGGTACATGGGTGCATGGGTGATCGAGTCGCTTAAAGGCGCGGGGGTTGCAGCGACTTTGAATCTGGCGCAGGATTCTTCCGCCGGTGACGGGCAAGTGTCGCGCGTGGAGTTGACCGGCGAACAGTTGCGGACCCGGCTGAGTTACAGTGGCAGCTGCCTGCGGGTGGAGATGGATGGAGTCGAACATTGGGCCGGCCTTCCCGCACCCACAGATTATTCCTTGATGCGTGAAGAATTGGGCATCGTGCGGCCTGATCCGATTTTCGAGCGGACGCTGCGGGCAGCGGCGGTTTTATGAGCTGGCAACGGCACACTCTTCCCGACGCGGCGGCTGCCGCGGAGGCGTGTGCCGTACGTATAATCGGTCTCCTCGAGACGGCCCTGGCATCGGGCGCCGATGCCACTCTGGCAGTCTCCGGAGGCAGCACGCCGCGGCTGATGTTCCAGAAACTGGCGGCCCTTCGGTTTGACTGGAGCCGCGTGCACCTGTTCTGGGTGGACGAACGCTGCGTGCCGCCGACTGATCCGGCCAGTAATTACAAGCTCGCCAAGGACTGGCTGTTTCCCGGGGCGCACATCCCGGAACGCAACGTGCATCGCATTATGGGAGAGATCGCGCCCAGCGAAGCGGCCCATCGCTACACCGAAGAGATCCGCGGTTTTTTCAAGCTCGAACCTGGGGAAATGCCGCAGTTCGACGTGGTGCAATGCGGAATGGGTGCGGACGGCCACACCGCCAGCCTGTTTCCGGGCTCTCCGCTGATTGATGACCGGGCCGGTATCGCGGCCGCGGTGTTCGCGCCACAGTTCAATCAGTGGCGTGTCACTTTGCTGCCGGGGCCGCTGCTGGCCGCGCGGAACGTGCTCTACCTGGTGAGCGGGGCTGATAAAGCGGAAGCGGCGCGGGCCGTTTTTGAAGGACCGCCGGAACCACAGAAATATCCGGCGCAGCTGATCGGAAGACGAGCCGAGTGGTTCCTCGACGAGGCGGCGGCTGGGTTGCTATAGATGCTCGGCGGCGGACGCGGTTCTTTGTGAAACCGAGGCTGCGAGCGGACCGGGACTCTCTGCCGAAAAATGCAGGCCACCAAAAAACGATGGCCTGCACCAATTGAACCAGAACTGTTTATTTTACGGTCGCAGCGTGCGCGGCGCCGGCTTGTTCCTTGAGGGCTTCGACCTTATCGGCGGCTTCCCAGCTAAAAGTGTCTTCGGTCCGGCCGAAGTGGCCGAAGGCGGCTGTCTTGCGGTAGATCGGACGGCGCAGCCGTAAAGTATCGATGATTGCCTTCGGGGTCAGCTTGAAATTCTCGCGAACCAGGCTGGTGAAGTGGGAATCCGCGATGGTGCCGGTGCCGAAGGTGTTTACGGTCACCGATACGGGTTCGGCAACACCGATGGCATAAGCCAGCTGGACTTCGCATCGGGAAGCGAGTTTGGCGGCCACGAGGTTCTTGGCGATGTAACGGGCCATGTAGCAGGCGGAACGGTCGACCTTCGTCGGGTCCTTGCCCGAGAACGCGCCGCCGCCGTGGCGACCCATGCCGCCATAGGTATCGACAATGATCTTGCGGCCGGTCAGACCGGTATCGCCGTGGGGACCGCCGACCACGAACCGTCCGGTCGGGTTGATGTGATACTTCGTCTGCGAGTCCACCATGTTCGAGGGCACGATGGCGTCGATGATGTGCTTCTTGACCTGCTTGCGGAGCTCCTCGGTGCTGACCTCAGGGGCGTGCTGCGTCGAGATGACTACCGCTTCGATGCGCTTCGGTTTGTTATCGACGTACTCGACCGAAACCTGGCTCTTGCCATCGGGACGCAGGAACTCGAGAATGCCTTCACGGCGGGCGACAGACAGGCGCTGGACCAGCTTGTGCGCCATCATGATCGGCAGCGGCATCAGCTCGGGGGTTTCATCGCAGGCATAGCCGAACATGAGGCCCTGATCGCCGGCTCCTCCGGTGTCGACGCCCATAGCGATATCCGGTGACTGCGTCTGGATCAGATTGTGAACACCGCAGGTGTGACAGTCGAATCCATAACTGGCATCGTTGTAACCAACGTACTCAATAGTGCCGCGCACGATTTTGTGAATGTCGAGGTGCGCCTTGGTGGTGATTTCGCCGGCTACGATCGCGGTGCCGGTTGTGACCAGGGTTTCGCACGCGACGCGGCCGGTCGGGTCTTCGGCCAGCACCGCATCCAGTACGGCGTCGGAAACCTGATCGGCGATCTTGTCCGGATGACCCTCCGTTACGGATTCAGAAGTAAAAAGGTATCTCTGCGTTTCTGCCAAGTTCTCCTCCTGCGGTTCTCAAAAAGTTTTCAGTTCTCAATTCTAATACCGGTAGTGATCCGGCTTGTACGGACCCTCGACCGGCACGCCGAGATAGTCGGCCTGCTTCTTGCTCAACGTGGTCAGTTTGGCGCCGATTTTTTCGAGGTGCAGGCGCGCCACTTCCTCGTCGAGTTTCTTGGGGAGTGTGTACACGCCCGGCTTGTAGGTATCCTTGTTCTTCCAGAGATCGAGCTGGGCCAGGGTCTGGTTGGAGAAGCTGTTGCTCATCACGAAGCTGGGGTGGCCGGTGGCGCAGCCGAGGTTTACCAGGCGCCCTTCCGCCAGGATGAAAATGCTGTTGCCGTTGGGGAATGTGTACATGTCGACTTGAGGCTTGATGTTAGTGCGCTTAGCGCCAGAGCCGGCCAGCTTATCCATCTGGATTTCGTTATCGAAGTGGCCAATGTTGCAGACGATCGCCTGGTCCTTCATCTTCGACATGTGCTCAAGCGTGATGATGTCGAGGTTGCCGGTGCACGTGACATAAATATCGCCGCGGCCCAGCGTATCTTCGATAGTGGTCACCTCGAAGCCTTCCATGGCGGCCTGCAGAGCGTTGATGGGATCGATTTCAGTGACTACCACCCTCGCGCCCATGCCGCGGAGGGAATGGGCCGAGCCCTTGCCCACGTCGCCATAACCGCAGACCACGGCGACCTTGCCGGCCATCATGACGTCGGTTGCGCGCTTGATGCCGTCGGCGAGCGATTCGCGGCAGCCGTAAAGGTTGTCGAATTTGGATTTGGTGACCGAGTCGTTGACGTTGATGGCGGGGACCAGCAGGGTGCCGGCTTCTTGCATCTTATAGAGCCGGTGCACGCCGGTGGTGGTTTCTTCAGAGACGCCGCGCCATTCCTTGGCGAGGTCATGCCAGCGTTTCGGGTTCTCTTTATGAATCTGCTTCAACAGGTCTTTGATGACTTTCTCTTCGTGCGACTCGGAAGGCGAATCGACCCACTTGCTGCCGTTCTCAAGCTCGTAGCCTTTGTGGATGAGAAGAGTGGCGTCGCCGCCATCGTCGACAATGAGCTGGGGGCCCTTGCCGTCGGGATGGCTCAGGGCCTGGTAGGTGCACCACCAGTACTCTTCCAGGGTCTCACCCTTCCAGGCGAAAACCGGCACGCCCGCGGCGGCAATCGCGGAGGCGGCGTGGTCCTGCGTCGAAAAAATGTTGCAACTCGCCCAGCGCACCGATGCGCCGAGGTCGACCAGGGTCTCAATGAGGACCGCGGTCTGGATCGTCATATGCAGCGAACCGGTGACGCGCACGCCGGCTAACGGCTTTTCCTTGGCGTACTTGCGCCGGATGGACATCAAGCCGGGCATCTCGTGCTCGGCAATAGAGATTTCCTTGCGGCCCCACTCAGCCAGAGAGAGGTCGGCTACTTTATAATCGGTCGCAGTCTGATTCAGCGTCGCAGTACCCATTTTTTCGATTACCCTCGTATCAACAAATCTTGATATATTGATACTAGTCTATTCGATTCATGGCGTCAATGCTTAAATCGCTGCGGCTGGCGAGCGATGCTAACCGCTTACGGCTCATGCTTTTACTGGAACAGGAAGAGCTGTCCGTGGCGGAGCTGCAGGAGATTTTAGGGAAGGGCCAAAGCCAGATTTCGACGAACCTGGCACAGTTGAAACAGGCGGGCCTGGTTGACGATCGCCGCACCGGCAAGAACGCTTTTTATCGACTGAGCGCACCGCCGGAGTTGATGGATGTATTGCGCCGCGCCGCTTCCGAGGTTTCCGAGACCGAGCACGACCGCGAAGCCCTCCAGCTTACGTTACGGCGGCGGCAGGACAACATGCGCCGGTATTTCGATGAACTGGCGGGCAAGTTCGGACGCCAGTATGTGCCGGGGCGCTCGTGGAAAGGGATCGCGGAGGCATTGTTGAAACTGATGCCGCCGCTGGTGATTGCCGATCTAGGGGCGGGGGAGGGAACGATCTCGCAAATGATGGCGCAGAAGGCAAAGAAAGTGATCGCCATCGATAACTCCGAGAAGATGGTGGAATTTGGCTCGGAGCTGGTGAAGAAGCATGGCATCGATAATCTGGAGTACCGGCTGGGGGAGCTCGAGGATGTTCCGATCCGCAGCGGCACGGTGGATCTGGCCTTCCTGAGCCAGGCGCTGCACCATGCGCGACATCCGGAGCGGGCGGTCGCCGAGGCGTGGCGAATTCTCAAACCCGGGGGCCGCGTGGCGATTCTCGATTTGAACCGCCACCACTTCGAAGAGGCGCGGGAGATTTACGCGGACCTGTGGCTGGGATTTACGGAACTGGAGATCGAGAAATTTTTGAATGGCGCCGGATTCCGCAACGCGGAGACTGCCATTGTCTATCGAGAAGCAGAAGCGCCGTACCTGGAGACGGTGCTGGCGACGGCGGAAAAGCCGGGCTAAGGAAGCGGGCCGGCGAGGGCGCCGGCCGCGGACCTGGGATCCGCCCCACCCGTTGATATAATCAATTTTCCGTTTTTCCCCATCTCAAAGGAGCGTTTTCACTTGCGAAAGAAAGTTACGGTTGTGGGCGCCGGCAATGTCGGCGCCAATTGCGCGCTGCGCGTTGCTGAAAAGGAACTGGCCGACGTCGTCCTGGTTGATGTAGTGGAAGGCGTTCCGCAGGGCAAAGCGCTTGACCTGTACCAGTCCGGCCCGATCCAGGGATACGACTGCGTCATTACCGGCGCGAACGATTATGAGCCGACGGCGAGCTCCGACGTCGTCATTATCACGGCCGGGTTTCCCCGCAAGCCGGGAATGAGCCGCGATGACCTTCTGATTGCTAACTATGATGTCGTGAAGACGGCCACCGAGCAGGTGGTGAAGTATTCGCCGAATAGCATCATCATCGTCGTTACGAATCCGCTCGACGCCATGGCGCAGGCGGCGTTCTGGGTATCGAAGTTCAGCAAGAACCGGGTGGTCGGCATGGCAGGCGTGCTCGATAGCGCGCGCTTCCGCACCTTCATTGCCGCCGAATTGAAAGTGTCGGTGGAGAACGTGACGGGAGTGGTGATGGGAGGCCATGGCGACACCATGGTTCCGCTGGTGCGCTTGAGCAACGTTTCGGGAATTCCGCTGACTGAACTGATGAGCCAGGCGACGATCGACGCGATCGTCGACCGGACCCGCAATGGCGGGGCGGAGATCGTGAAGCATCTGAAGACCGGCAGCGCGTATTATGCGCCTTCGGCGGCCGCGGTGGAAATGGCGGAATCGATTCTTCGCGACAAGAAGAAAGTCCTGCCGTGTGCCGCTTACCTGGAAGGCGAGTACGGTATCAACGGGCTATTTGTCGGTGTTCCGGTGAAGCTGGGCGCACGCGGCATCGAACAGATCTACGAGGTAAAGCTGACAGGCGAAGAAAAAGCCATGCTCAAGAAGAGCGCGGACGCGGTGCAAGAACTCGTGGATGTGATGAAGAAAAAGTGACGCGTCTCAGGACGAGGCGACCGGACCTTCGCCGCGCGAGAGTTCCGCGAGGATGCGTTCCCGCCGCGTGGCGATGGATTTCAGGGCCGATTCCATTCCGAACCAATACAGCACCGCGCCAATGGCGGCTGCCAGCGCCAGAATGACAGCGAAGGCGGTTTCACTATTGAAGGCGTAACGCGCCAGATAAGCCAGAAAAACCGGCAGGAGCGCGATTGGGTAAAGAAGAAACACCAGCGCCTGAAAACGGCCGGACGCGCCGCCCTGGGAGACGCGCTCGGGCGTGAGCGCGCGAGGATACTGCACCGAACTGATGTTGCCGAAGGCCATCATATAGAGCGCGCAGATTCCCACCACCAGCACCGCTTCGACAACCTGGCTGAGAACAAGGCCGACACGCAGCAGGAGAGTAATGGCGATCAGGATCCCCACCTCCATATAGATGAAGATCAGAGAGGCCAGGTTCTTGCCAAGGAGGGTTTTGGAGAGAGGTTGAGGGGCGGCGAAATAAAACTGGATTGCGGAGCGGTCGAACCCGAAACAGTTCCAATAGGTGACTTGGCCGAGCAGCGTCAGCGCGTATACCGAAACAATAATCAGAAAATTTTGATCGAGAGTGCCGTGGCGTTCGGCCGCCCGGCCCAGCACCAGCGGCAGCCAGACCATCACTCCGAAGGAAAATCCCATGACAAACACCATGCGAAAGCGCGGCGTGCGGGCGAGCGAGCGCAGTTCCTTTTCGATAATCCCGGCCAGCGGATCGTCGAGCAGCAGTGACGGAAATCGAAAGAAGCGCTCGCTCCACGAGTGGGGGCGCGCCGGTTCCGGGCCGCGGGGGGTAGCCTGGGCGGCGACGGCGTCGTAATGCAGATTTCGTTCGAACTGGGCGCGCCCGAACCAGGCGGCTGCCAGAGTCCAGACGCAAAGCACCGCGAGCGCGGCCAGCACCGAACCCCCCAGCCAGGCGTGTCCGATCGCGGCCCAGGGCAGAAACTCGAACTGAATCAGGGCATCCAGGCCGCGAAAACGCCCCATTTGTACATCGGAGACGACCAGCAACCGCGGCGCGGTCAGGCCAATCAACAAAAGGAAGACCAGGATTTCGCGAAAGCGGCGGTAGGAGAGTAAGCGCTCCAGCAGGCTGCGGATTCCTGACGCCAGGAACAGGTTAAACAGAATGTAAACCAAGGCAAGCGTCAGCAGTCCCGGCGCGGCGTGAAATCCGCCGGTAACCGGGTTCAGCAGAAGACCGATGACGCCGCCGGTAAGAAGAAGCAGCATCTCGAGCGCGGTCGCCAGACGCAGCAATACTTCCACGGTAAACAGCCTTCCATGTGGCGCGGGATAGATCAGAAGCTTACGCATGTCGAGCGCCGATCCCATGCTTGCGGAGAGAACCGGGACAATCTGCCAATAAAAGCAGATCACCAGCAGACCCGCCGGAATCCAGGTCTGCAACCTCTCCGCGCCGGCAGTCGCGGCTGCAGCGTAAACAAAAGACGCGAGGAAGCACCATCCGCCGTACCAGATCAGGGCGGTAATCAGGCTCAGTGTGGTGCCGCGATGGGCGGCCAACCTCATGCTCAGAATCTGGGCGCGGAGAATCGCGGCGATCACAACCAGTCGAGCCTTTCTAACTCGCGTTCGACGCCGACTACCCGAACGAATACATCTTCGAGCGACTCCCCGCTGGAGCGAAGTTCGGATAGCGTGCCCGACGTGACGATGGTGCCGTGATTAATGATGGCGATCCGATCGCAGAGCCGCTCCACCACTTCGAGGACGTGAGAAGTAAGGAACACGGTGGCACCACGGTGGACCTGATCGAGGAGGATGTCTTTCATCAACCGAGCGCCGACGGCATCCACGCCTTCGAACGGTTCGTCCATAAGGAATAATTCCGGGTGATGGATGAGCGAGGCTGCCATGGCCACGCGTTTCCGCATGCCTTTGGAATACTCGGCGATGATCTTGCGATCATTTGCCAGCTCCAGCAGATCGAGCAAGCCGGTGGCGCGGTCGATGGCCTTGGCGCGATCCAGGCCGTACATGCGCCCGACGAATTCGAGGAACTCGGCGCCGGTCAGGCGATCGAACAGGAGCGATTCATCAGGCACCAAGCCAATGCGTTTCTTGATTTCGAGCTCATCCGCGGGCAATCGCAGCCCGAGGATTTCGACGGAGCCGCTATCGGCCGGAATCAGTCCCGTCAGAATGCGGATGGTCGTCGATTTGCCGGCGCCATTTGGGCCAAGAAACCCGAAAAACGACCCGCGCGGCACTTCGAGGTCCACGCCATTGACGGCGGCCACGGATCCGTACGATTTCTTGAGATCGCGTACAAGGATCGCTGCCGAGGACATTCACTCTAGTGTACTCAGTAGCGCCGCCGATCTTGTCAGCGGCTTGCTCCGCTCGGTTACGCGGGTAAGCAAGGGACAAAGTTTGCGGTTTTACGACGGCTTCTTCGTGAAAATCAGAATGTGCTGCCGCGGCAGGGTTTCGACAACGCGCTCAAAGCGAAAGCCTTCCGGCTCGAGTTCCGCTTTCACCTGCGCGACGGTCATTTTGTGTAGCGGCATGATCGGCACCTTGGGATCTTCAGCGCGGTATTCGAGCAGCACCAACCGGCCGTCGGGTTTCAACGATTGCCGGATATGCCGCAGCATGGCTTGCGGCTGCGTGAACTCATGGTAGACATCCACCATTAAGACGAGATCCATCTGCCCCTGCGGCAGTTTGGGATCATCGAGTTCGCCGAGAACCGGTATGACGTTGCTGATGTGCCGTTCCGCCATGTTTTTCCGCAACAGGTCGAGCATTTGCGGCTGAATGTCGTTGGCGTAGACTTTGCCGGTGGGCCCGACGCGATCGGCGAGCCGCCAGCTCATGTAACCGACGCCGGCTCCGATATCGGCGGCGTTGGATCCTTTGGCGATCTTCAGCTCATCGAGCGCCTTATCGGGCTGCTCCTCCTGTTCGCGCTCCGATCGCACCAGCCAGGGCGCGCCCTGCACGCCCATCGCGCCGGCGTATTGCCGTCCGGTTGCCGGATGAACATTCTCCTGGGTCAAACTCAGAAGCGGAAACAGCAACAGCGCGCAGCTTCCAAAGGTCGCTCTTCGCATGGGTTTACTCGTTCGTCGGATCGATATCGGTCGGCAGATCTTTCAGCGCGTCCAGCGCGCGCTGCATAGGCGGCCGGATGACAGCAAGCGTATCGAGCATGCGCTTGGCGCCCGAGTAATCGCCCTGAGCTTCGACGGTCAGGAGATCGTGAGCGAGATCGCGCACCGCGTCCTTCACTTTATCGTAATTGACCGAAAACGTGCCATCGGGGTGAGCGACGAACGCACCTTTGTCGGTGAGATAGTTGAACTGCATCGCAATGCCGCGACCATGCGCCTCCGTCAGGCCGAACCGCACCGAGCGGAAGGCCGAAGCCAGGAAGGTGGCGTAGAGCTGGCGCTCGGCATCGGCGGGATGCTGCAGACCGTGATCGTACAGGAACTGGAGCATGAAAAGGCCGGTCACATCGGCTTTGGCTTCTTCGATGGCGGCGTAGATCTCTTTCATCTCCTGGCGCGGCGTGGTGGCGCGGCCGTTGACCTGGATTTGATGCGGTCCGATTCCATGGCTGAGTTCGTGCGCCAGAATGTGCGCGAAGAACGAATCGAAGCTGAGATGGCCCTGATCGGCCTTGGTCAGAATCCGCCCCGCGATCGGAGTAAGAATCGTGCGGAACTTGGCGTCCTGAATGTTTTTCAACATCACACGCTTGCTGCCCTTTTCATGTACGACGCGCTCGTCGTTGGGCAGGTTGAAGGCGGCGGTGCGGACGCCGTGTGCGCCGTCCCCGGCTGCGAAAACCTCGTTGACCACACGGATCGGCGCGGCCGCCCCGAGTTTCGGATTGCGATAGCGCGGGTCAATCGGAAGATTATTCTCGACCTCCTGCAGGCGGGCCGAAAAAGTCTTCAGGCGATCCGTCTCTCGATCGTCGCGGATCGTAATGTAGGCTTCGAAGGACGCCTTGTATCCGAAGAGCTCGTCGTTGTAGGTCTCGTACGGTCCGATCGTGATATCTAGCGGCGCGTCAAGATCCATCCAGGCCAGATCGCTGGCATAGTAGTCGTTGGAGAGGAAAGCGTCGGCTCGCTGCGTCAGAAACTTCTTGAGCGAAGCATTGTCAGTAAGCGCGGCGGCCTCGCGCAGCAGGCTGGATGCCTTCGAGAGGTCGGCGGCATAGGCATTACTGTACGGAACGGCGGTCAGGTGCTTGCCGGCATCCCGGCGGATCAGAGTAAAGAAGCCCTCGGCCTGCTCACGCGCCGCAGGGTCCATTGTTTTGACCCACGTTTCAAACTCTTCGCGCTTCATGTCCGCGGGATAGAAGGTCGCGCCGAGCGGCTTGCGTTCGGGAACGCCGGGAATGAACGCAGTGTGGCCGTCGAGATCGGACCAGGGACCTTTATTGAGCCAGAAATAATGCAGCCGCTCCTTGCCGAGCGGTGTCGTGTCTTTCTGGAGTTGAGCATAGAGAGCGCGATTGCCGCTCCAGAGTTGATCCATGAACAGAAAGTTCAGTCCGCGCGCGGCTTCGATCAGCTTCGCGAGAGCTTTCTGATCGCCGGAGGACAGGGTTGAGGAATTGTAAGAGAGCTTGACGGGCGCAAACCGCGCACTCATTTGTTTGAGCTGTGTGAGATCAGGCATAAGAACGGCGGCAGCCAACAAGACAATCGGCTTCATGAAAACCATTGTGGCACCGGGCAGCCAATTCCGGCCGGGACGGGCTAAAAGAGCTTGTTGAAAAAATCGATTTGGGCAGCGCTCCCTCACGGTCGCGGCTCGCTTGCAAAATCACTTCCGGAAGGAGATGCCCAGCTCGCGCAACTGGCGGTCGGGGACGGGGGAAGGGGCGTCGCACATCAAATCGGTTGCCCGTGCGGTCTTCGGGAACGGGATCACTTCGCGAATCGAGGTCTCGCCGGCCAGGAGCATCACCAGCCGATCCAGGCCGAGCGCGATGCCGCCGTGAGGCGGAGCGCCGTATTCCAGCGCGTCGAGCAGGAAACCGAAGCGGCGGCGAGCCTCGTCGTCGCTGAAACCGAGAGCCGCGAAGACCTTCGCCTGCACGTCGCGGCGGTGAATACGGATGGAGCCGGACCCCAACTCGACGCCATTCAAAACCAGATCGTATGATTTGGCGCGGCAGCGCGCGGGATCGGCGGTCAATTTCTCAATGTCCTCATCATGCACCGAGGTGAACGGGTGATGCGCCGCGTTCCAGCGCTGCTCTTCCTCGTCCCACTCGAACATCGGAAAATCGACTACCCAGAGGAACTGGAAATTGCGCGGATCGAACAGCTTGTGCCGGTCCTGAAACTTCTGCGCGCAAAAGAGGCGGAGCTGCCCGCAAGCCTGCTGGACCGTTTCTTCGGGGCGATGGCCCTTGGGTTCGCCGGCCGAGGTAGCCAGAATCAGGAGATCGTTTTCGCCGGCGGCGCAACGCTGCCGGACGCCGTCCATTCCGGCTGGATGGTCCCGCTCCAAACGCTTCACATCATCGTAAACGCGGAGCCCGCGCTCCTGTCCGAAGGCTTTCAGCTCGTCGCGCTCTTTTCTACTCGGAACGCCGGTGCCCGGCAGGTGAATCGCGATCAGCGGCATTCCGGCATTGGCGAGATCCGGCAGCAGATCCTCGACGGGATGCATAGGCGGAATTCGCATGTCGGGCTTGTCGCTTCCGTAGCTGCGCATGGCCTCGGCATAAGTGAGGCGCGGAAAAGGATAGGTGACATGCGCGCCGGCGGTTTCGCAGATGCGATGGACGAGCGGCTCGATCACTTCATAAATACGCTCCTGCTGGGGGAAGGACATCTCCAGATCGATCTGGGTGAACTCGGGCTGGCGGTCGGCGCGCAGGTCCTCGTCGCGGAAGCAGCGGACGATCTGAAAGTATTTTTCGAATCCGCTCACCATCAAAAGCTGCTTGAAGATCTGGGGCGATTGCGGCAGGGCGTAAAAAGATCCGGGCTGCACCCGGCTCGGAACCAGGTAATCCCGCGCGCCTTCGGGCGTGGACCTTGTCATGAAAGGTGTTTCGATTTCCAAAAAACCCTGCGAGTAGAGGTATTCCCTCACGGCGAACGAAATTTTCGAGCGCAGAATAATGTTGCGCTGCATATGCGGGCGGCGCAAGTCAACATAACGATACTTGAGACGCACGTCCTCACTGACATCGACCTGCTCTTCCATGGGGAAGGGCGGAGTGCGGGATTCATTCAGAATCCAGACCCTGGACGCAACCACTTCGACCGCGCCGGTGGCGAGATTTGGGTTGACGGCCGCGCCGCCGCGAGGAGCGACCTTACCTTCCACGGCCACCACGTATTCCGGCCGCACTTCCTCCGCGCGCTTGTGGATATCGGGGCCGACGTCTTCATGAAAGACTACCTGGGTGATGCCCTCGCGATCGCGGAGATCGACGAAGATGACGCCGCCATGATCGCGGCGGCGGTGGACCCAGCCCATCAGGACGACGTGCTTGCCTTCGTCGATCGGCCGCAGTTCCCCGCAGGTGTGTGTGCGGCGGAGATCGCCCAAGAAGTCCAGTGCTACGGAAGTTTCCATAATTGAATGCCCTTTAGTTGCGGGCCGCCGCGAGCTTCGCGGCGATTTCGTCCTTTGTGAGATTCTGTTGCTCGCCGCTGACCATGTGTTTCAGCTTGTAGCGGCCGTCGGCGATCTCGATATCGCCGATGATGAGCGTGAATCGCGCGCCGAGCTTGTCGGCGAGTTCCATGACGCGCTTCAGTTTGCCTTCGGCGAGTTCCACGGAAATGCCGGCGCGGCGGAAATCGCGCGCCATCACGGCGGCATGGCGCAAGGCCGCCTCGCCCAGGGGAGCGATGAAGAGATCGAGCGGCGAAGCGGTGTGAGCGCCTTCCACGCTCATTACCAACCGGTCCTCGCCAATGGAGAAGCCGATGCCGGGAGAGTGCACCTTGGACCCGAGTTCTTCGGCCAATCCGTCATAGCGGCCGCCGCCCAGCACGGAATTTTGCGCGCCGAGCCCGCCGTGAACCACTTCGAACGTGGTGCGCATGTAGTAGTCGAGACCGCGCACCAGCCGCGGCCGGACTTCGTACTTCACGCCGAGATCGGATAAGTGGCGCTTCACTGCCTCGAAGTGCACGCGGCAGTCGTCGCACAGATGATCGAGGATCATCGGCAGCTTTTCGATGATGGGCTGATCGGCGTCCACCTTGCAGTCGAGGACGCGCAGGGGATTGGTCTGGGAACGTCGTTGGCAATCTCCGCACATGCTTGCGGCAACCGGCTCGAGGGCCTGGCGCAGGCGCTCGATGTATTGCGGACGGCACTTGTGGTCGCCCACCGAGTTGACGAGCAGTTGAAAACCATCCAGTCCCGAGCGTTCGAGGATTTCGACGACCATGGCGATCACCTCGGCATCGACCAGAGGGGATTCCGAGCCGATCGCCTCTGCGCCAATCTGGTAGAACTGGCGGTAACGGCCTTTCTGCGGGCGCTCGCGGCGGAACATCGGTCCCAGGTAGTAGAGCTTCTGCACGCCCGGCCGCTGATCGAGGCGGTGCTCGATGTAGGCGCGGATCACTGACGCGGTATTCTCGGGCCGCAGCGTGAGCGAACTGCCGTCGCGGTCGTCAAAGGTGTACATCTCCTTGGTGACGATGTCTGTATCGGCGCCGACGCCGCGCGCGAACAGCTGCGTTTCCTCGAGAATCGGCGTGCGAATCTCCTGGTAATTGTAGGCGCGAAACACGTCGCGCGCGGTCGCTTCCACGCGGTTCCACACCTCGGTCGCTGGAGGCAGTAAGTCCCTGGTTCCTTTGACGGCTTTGATCAAGATTCTTCGGAAAAGCTCATGCTAGCACATGGGGTTACAATCATCGTATGCGCCGCGCGGTAATCGTGTGTTTGGCCTCGGTATTGACGCTTCTCGCCCAAAAAGCCCCGTTTGATGTCAACGCGCTGCTGGGGTTGAAGCGCATCAGCGACCCGCAGATTTCGCCGGACGGCAGGTTAGTGGCGTTTACTGTCCAAACGGTCGACGTACCGGCCAATAAGAAACCGCAGCAGATCTGGATCGTGCCGCTGGCCGGGGGCGCACCTGTACAGATCACGCACGACGGCGACAACAACACGCGACCGCGGTGGATGCCGGATTCCAAGCGGATGGCATATGTCTCCGATCGCAGCGGCTCCTCGCAAATCTGGATGATGGACCCGGACGGCTCGAACGCGAAGCAGATTACGAGTCTCTCAACGGAAGCCGACGGGGTGCTGGTTTCTCCGGATGGTAAGAATTTAGTCTTCACGTCCGAGGTATATCCGGATTGTCCCGATGATGCCTGCAACAAAAAGAACCTGGATGAAGAGAAGGACAGCAAGGTACACGCGCGCATCTATACCGAGTTGTTGTACCGTCACTGGACCGCCTGGCAATCGAAACGGCGCAGCCATTTGCTGGTGGTGCCGGCCACCGGGGGAACTCCGAAAGACTTGACGCCCGGTCCTCGCGACGTACCGCCGTTTTCTCTCGAAGGCATTGACGACTACGATGTCGCGCCGGATGGTTCCGAGGTCTGTTACGCGATGAATGCCGACCCGGTGCCGGCCGTCAGTACCAACACCGATCTGTATGCGGTGCCGATAGGCGGCGGCATGGCGCGGAAAATTACTTTGAATCCGGGCGCGGACACCTCGCCCCGTTATTCTGCCGACGGAAAATATCTCGCATGGCGCGCACAGGTTCGGCCGGGATATGAGAGCGACCGCTGGCGGCTGATGACACTGGAGCGCGCCTCAGGGAAAGTTGCCAATCTCACCGAAACGCTCGACCGCTGGGTCACGAATTTTACCTGGGCTCCCGATTCGGCAGGTCTGTTTTTTACCAGCGTCGACCGGGGCCGGCAGAGTATCGACCTGATTCCGGTGACGGGCGGAGGTATTCGCGTAGCAGCGAGCGGCGATGGCGTGCTCGACGAGATGCAGTTAACTCATGACCTCAAGACGATGGTTTACACGCAGCAGACCGGCGCCTCGCCGGCGGAGATTTATCGCGCTTCTTCCACCGGCGGCACACCGATCGCACTGACCCATTTGAACGATGCCTCGCTCGATAGCCATCAGCTCACGCCTCTGGAAGAGTTTTGGGTGGATGCGGACGATGGCGCGAAAATCCAGAGTTTCGTCGTGAAGCCTCCCGGATTTCGGCCCGACGGTCACTATCCGGTTATTCTACTGATTCACGGCGGGCCGCAAGGCTTTTGGGGGCACTCGTGGACTTACCGCTGGAACGCTCAGGTATTCGCCACTGCCGGGTATCTTGTTGTCGAGCCAAATCCGCGAGGTTCTACAGGTTACGGCCAAAAGTTCATCGATGACATTAATGGAGATTGGGGTGGCCATCCGTTCGACGATCTGATGGAAGTGGCAGATCATATCGTAGCCACCATGCCGTACGCCGACGGTAGCCGTATGACTGCCGCGGGCGGGTCCTATGGCGGCTACATGACGGACTGGCTGTTGGGGCACACGCAGCGCTTCAAGGCATTGATCTCCCACTCCGGAGTGTACGATCTGGCGAGCGAATTCGGCGGCACCGAAGAATTGTGGTTTCCGTTATGGGAGTTCGGCGGCACGCCGTGGGACAAGCCGGAAGTTTATAGCAAATGGTCGCCCAGCACTTATGCAAAGGATTTCCATACACCCATGCTGGTGATTCACGGCGAACTGGATTTTCGCGTTCCCTACACACAGTCGTTGCAGCTCTTCACGGCGCTGCAAATGCAGAAGGTGCCCTCCAAACTTTTGATCTTTCCCGACGAAGGCCATTGGGTGCTGAAGCCACAGAACAGCATCCTGTGGTACAAGACCTTTATCGATTGGCTTGATTCCTGGGTAAAAAAGTGAAAATTATTATCGGCGTAGCAGTTGGTTTGGTCGTGGTAGTCGCGATCACCCTAATAGGGATGTCCACAGGCACGACGCTCACGGTCAACCCGTTGATTCAGACGGTCGGTGTTTCCACGCCGGTCACGGTCCAGTTGAGCAATCCGCACGGTCTCCGTCATGTCGCTGCGTACGTGGAGCAGAACGGCAGCCAATTTCCGGTTTACGAGGAGAACTCGCCGGCGCGCCGGCTGTTCTGGCAGCGGCACCAGCCGGACCGCCGCGTCAGCTTCGATGCCGGCAAGAACAAAGTGCCGAACCTTAAAGAAGGTAAGGCGCGGCTGGTGGTAGAGGCGGTTTCCAACGACTTGCGGGGCGACACCGACCAGACGGCTGTTGACGTGAATGTAGTTCTCTCAGCGCCGCGGGTGATCGCCGACGATTTCCAGCACTATATCAATCAGGCCGGCATGGAACTGGTGACGTTCACGGTGACTGGTTCGTGGACCGAAGCCGGCGTCAAAGTGGGGCCGCACACGTTCCGCAGTTATCCGCTGCCGGGCCGCGGCCCCGATCAGCGCTTTTCCATGTTCGCGTATCCCTGGGATGCGCCGCCGGATCTAACACCGGTGGTCTACGCGAAGAACGCAGCCGGCACCGAGGTCACGGGCAAATTCTGGTTCAAGCTGTTTCCCAAGAAATTTCGCGAGCGGGATTTCATTCTGACCGATAAGCTGATGGACAAGCTGGTCAATAACATCGATCCAACGGGCACACTCGAGCCCGGTCCGGACCTGCTCACGCGTTTCGTCAAGATCAACAGCGACATGCGCAAGAAGAACAATCAGCAGCTCTACGATCTGCGCCTGAAGACCGAAGAGAAGATCTTGTGGAACGGCCCGTTCATTCACTGGGGCAAGGAAGAAGCGATGTTCGCCGACACGCGCGACTACAAGTACAACGGCAAGCAGGTGGACCGGCAGACGCATCTTGGGTTCGATCTCTCCGACGTCGCCAACGGCCCGGTCCATGCCGCCAACAGCGGCCGCGTGGCTTACGCCGGCGATCTCGGCATTTTCGGAAACTGCGTTGTGCTCGATCATGGCTACGGCCTGCAATCGATTTACGGACACATGAACCGGATCGATGTGAAGGTGGGCGACATGGTGGAAAAAGACGGCAAGATGGGAATTGCCGGATCAACAGGTCTTGCCGAAGGAGTGCATGTGCACTTTGGTATGCAGATCGACGGCGTCCAGATCAACCCGCGCGAGTGGTGGGACGAGCACTGGATCCACGACCGCATTCAGAGCAAGCTGTAACGCCGGCGATCTTGCCGCCGGTGTGTTCTCGGGTTAGTCAGGGGCAGCAAGACCGCCGCCGTTACAAGCTGTCCGCCCACGCTTTCGGCGTGGTCCCCAGAGTTCGCCGAAACATAGCCACGAACGCGCTCGGCTGGCGGTAGCCGACCCGATAAGCGACTTCTTTCACCGTACACCCCCGGGCCAGCAATTCGGCGCCTTTCATCAATCGGGCCTGGCGCTTCCAGGACTCGAAATCGATCCCGACATCCCGCTGAAAAATCCGCTCCATGGTGCGCACGCTCACTCCGGTGCGGGCGCAGAGTGCGCTAAGCGTGGGTGGCTCGGCCGCTTCTGCCAAGAACGTGTTGGCGACAGCGAGAGCCCGGGTGTCCCGCGGCAGGGTGATACGCGTGGGAATCGACGAAGCGTTCGACAGTTCCGACAGGAGCAGATCCCGTAATGCGCAGTGCAGGCGATTCTTCATGCGAAGCTTCCCGATCCGCACGGCTTCAATCACTAACTCACGAAGCAAGGCGCTCACATGGAGCACCAGGCATTCCGCCGACAGCCGGGTTATCAATCCGCGGCGCAAGTATAACGTTCGCATGGACACCGCGCCCGCCATCCGGATGCGGTGTACAGTTCGCGCCGGAACCCAGACCGCGAAATTTGGCGGAATTAACCAATAACTCTGGCCGGCAGAAATCTCCATTACGCCCCGAACCGCATAGATCAATTGGTCGGAGCCGTGCGAGTGCTCCGGAACGCGGTGATTGGCCGGGTATTCGTAAGCCAGCGTCGACACGGCTACGCCCCGTTTCGGATCGTAACCAGTGATGACGTCCTGTCGCACGAGAGATACATTATGGCGCATCAACCTGCTTGGCGACACGGGCGATCTGCCGGATACTGGCCGCATGCTTAATTCGTGCAAGATTGCCGCCTTTGTCGGAGTGGCCGATCCGGAACGTGCCAAAGCTTTTTACCGCGACAGCTTGGGCCTGAAACTGGTCAGCGAGGAACTTCCGTATGCCCTGGTGTTCGACTGTCAGGGCACCATGCTTCGCGTAACCATCGTTCCAAACGTAAAGGCCGCCGGCTATACCGTTTTGGGGTGGCTGGTGAAAGATATCGAGGCCATAGCCAAGCGCCTTCAGACGGCCGGCGTGGAATTCCAGCGCTATCCAGGCATGAAGCAGGACAAGCTCGGGATCTGGACCTCGCCGAGCGGCGCCCGTGTTGCCTGGTTTCAGGATCCCGATGGCAATCTGTTGAGCATCTCCCAACACTGATCTGGTAAACTAAAGAAGCCTCCCCAAAAAACAGAACGCATGACTTTTGGCGTCATTGTCTTTCCCGGCAGCAATCGCGATCACGATGCTGCGTATGCGGTTTCCAGCGTCCTCGGGCAAAAAGTGGAATACATCTGGCACGATTCCGCCAGCTTGGGAGCTGTCGACACAGTGATCCTCCCTGGTGGCTTCGCGTATGGCGATTACCTTCGTTGCGGCGCGATCGCGAAATTCTCACCTGTGATGAAGGCGGTCAAGAAGTTCGCCGCCGGCGGCGGATTGGTGCTCGGGATTTGCAACGGTTTCCAGATTCTGGTCGAGGCTGGACTACTACCGGGCGCTCTGATCCGCAACCGCGGCCTGCAGTTCATCTGCCGGGAGGTGGGGCTGCGGCCCGGCACGACGAATTCGCCGTTCACCTGCGCCGCCAGCAAGGAACGCGTCTACCGGGTGCCCATCGCGCATGGAGAAGGCTGCTATTTCGCCGACGAGCGCACGCTCGATGAACTGGAGGCCGAAGACCGCGTGGCTTTTCGTTACGCCGACAATCCGAACGGCTCGCTGCGCGATATCGCGGGCGTCTTGAACCGGGAGCGTAACGTGATGGGGATGATGCCGCATCCGGAGGACGCCACCGAGCCGCTCATGGGTTCGACCGATGGCCTGGTCGTCTTTCAGTCTCTGATTTCGGCGGCGGTGCGTGCATGAGCACGGCGGCTATCACGCCGGACCTCATCGCGCAACATCAGCTCACCTCGCAGGAATACCAAAAGATTGTTTCCATTCTCGGACGCGAGCCCAGCTACACCGAATTGGGCATCTTCAGCGTCATGTGGAGCGAGCATTGTTCTTACAAAAGCTCGCGGCTGCATCTGAAGAAGCTGCCGACGCGGGGCAAGCTCGTGGTGCAGGGGCCCGGCGAGAACGCCGGCATCATTGATATCGGCGGCGGCTACGTCATCGCATTTAAGATCGAGTCGCATAATCATCCAAGCTTCATCGAGCCGTTTCAGGGCGCGGCCACTGGCGTGGGCGGCATTCTGCGCGACATTTTTACAATGGGCGCGCGTCCGATCGCTGTCATGGACTCGCTGCGCTTTGGCCGCCTGGACGACCTCGAGACCGGCGCGCGCAACCGGCGGATCGTCGGCGGGGTGGTGTCCGGCATCGCGCATTACGGAAACTGCTTCGGTGTGCCCACCGTTGGCGGCGAGACCATCTTCGAATCCTGCTATGACGGCAATCCCCTGGTGAATGTTTTTGCGCTGGGAGTTTGCCGCAAGGAGGACGTTTTCTACGCCAAGGCCGCGGGCATCGGCAATCCAGTGATCTATGTCGGAGCACGCACCGGCCGCGATGGCATTCACGGCGCGTCCATGGCCTCCGCTGAATTCACCGAGGAATCCAAGCAGAAGCGGCCGAATGTGCAGGTGGGCGATCCATTCCTGGAAAAGCTGTTGCTCGAGGCTTGCCTGGAAGCCATGCAAACCGGCGCAATCGTCGGCATCCAGGACATGGGCGCGGCAGGGT
>CAZKQQ010000113.1:0-21586 GCA_964554945.1 uncultured Solibacteraceae bacterium
CGGTTGTCTACTACAGCCAGATCTCGCAGGTTCCGCAGGCGGCCGCTTCAGCAGCCATTTCGCCAACCAACGGCGCTGCCCTGTACGGTCAGCAGAAAATCGAACGCAATCACCAGTTCAACCTGACGGTTCAGCGGGATATCGGTTTCAACACCGTCCTGGATGTGGCCTACGTAGGAAACTTTGACCGCCATGCGCAAACCACCACCGAATTGAACCCGATTCCCCAAGGCGCGTACGCCAATCCCGCGAACATTTTCAACAACACGGAGATCAACGCCAATCTGCTGCGCACCCGCTTCCCTGGAATGGGAACCATCACCTATTACAGCGACAGCCTTTCCTCGGTTAACTACCACAGCCTCCAGGTGCAGGCCCAGCACCGACTGAGCCGCGGCCTGCAGTTCGGCGTCGCCTATGTGTTCTCCAAGGCGCTCGGTACTTGTGGCGCTGTGGCCGCCAACGGTTCCGGATGCACCATCGCCGACCCGTTCCACAGCTATCGTGATTGGTACTACAGCCCCTTGCCCTGGGACCGGCGGCACGTCCTCAACTTGAACTACTCGTACCGCCTTCCGGCCGTGACCAACAACAAAATCGCGAAACAGATCGTGAGCAACTGGACCTTATCGGGGATTGCCTCATTCCAAACCGGCGCGCCTGTGACGCCGGATTGCTCTTCGCTCTCGCCCGGACCGTCGAACTCCGACCCGTCTTTGTCCGGAGTCGGAGCGTGGACCACCGCGAACCCCGTCGGCGCGCGTTGCCAGGCGATCGGTGATCCGAAAACCTTCCAACAGAGCTTTTACACCAACTTCAATACGTCTGCATTTACCGTAGCGCCGGCGGGTACGTTCGGGAATATCGGCTTGGGGATCTTGCGGCAGCCCTCCTGGTACAACATCGATGTCACATTGGACAAGCGCATCCCTCTGGGGCACAGCGAGCGCCGGGTGCTGCGGGCCCGCGTCGAAGCGTATAACGTCTTCAATCATTCCGAGTTCTCGACCATCGGCACCAGCCTCCAGTTGCTCGGCAGCACGAACGTGAACACAACGTACGGCCAGGATACGGCGACGCTGCCGCAACGCGTGCTCTCGACCACCTTGCGGTTCGAGTTCTAGGAGGAAGCCCAGACGCAATTGGAAACGCCCAATCGACAGTAACAGTAAGCTCAGCGCCGCGCGGTGGCGCCAGAGCCGTCGAGCCCAGACAGACGCCTGTTCATCATATCCACGAAACTGTTCACGATCGCACTTTCACCGCAGCCGCGTTTCAGCGACGATGCCCGGACTTCAAAAATCGGAGCATCGTATGCCGCGTCGTCAGGAATATAAGTCAGGCGTCCATTGTTCAGCGTGACGAGGATCGTATTGGCGAGCGGAGATTCCTGCTTGAGTCGATAGTAGATATTAGTGACCACCTCGGCAGCTATACCGGCCAAGGCGATCTGGTTGATCATGAGCAGATCCATATGCAGCGTCTGCGGCCCAATATCGAGGAACTTCATTTCCCCGCGTTGCCGCGCTTCCTGGTCGAGACGCTGCCCGAGGCAGATTACGTCGTTCGACATGGACCAGATGCTGGCGGATGAAGACGCCTCGTGAATACCGCTGGCCGCGCGGATAGCCTCCTCGCCCAGGATACGCCCGAGGCTGTCGGATAGCTGGAAACCCAGTTCGCCAGGCTCGCGGACCTTCCTGGTAAGGACGTCATCCAGATCCCAGGAGGACGCGATCGGATTCTGGTCGCCGGCGGCTCCGGGCGTCCACAGCGCCACGACTTTGTCCTGGTAGTACGTTTCGATGAAGCGGGAGGTCGTGCCCGGCAGGTCCCCGGTGATCAGGACGTTGTCGGGGCCCAGCATCAGGCCGTGCACGGCATAATTCACGAAGAACGCAACCGGCTCACCGGCGGCATTGTCGAACCGCAAAACCCACACCGTCTTATCGGACGGGCGCGTCGGATTGCGTCCTGTTTTCCAGCGGTCACCCACGAACTCGTCGCGATTGATGTTGATGTCCGCCCTGCCGGCGGCCAGCCCGATCGTGCCCGGCTGCAGTCGGGCTTTGGACTGGCGCAATGCCTCCACCACGCTGTTCTCCACCACGGCCGTGTAAGCCTCCGCTTCAGGACCCCCTTCCCGCGAGTCATTCGCGGCGCCGACAGCCGGTGCATTGTGCGTGTGCGTGGTGGAAATCATGATGTGCCCGGCTGGAATTCCGGTCGCCTGCTCGATACGCCGCCGCAGAGCCGACGTGTCTTTTGTCGAACTCGTATCGATCGAGACCAGCGCCGCACCGGTGAGGCCGTTGTCGAGAGCGATGGCTCGCACGTAGATATGGTCATGGACACCCTGAAACGTCGTGCCCCAGACATTCTTGAGCCCGCTTACCGTCTTGGGGGTAATGTCGATCCTGGCGGCGCCGACCCGCAGTTTGCCCGACTCCGCCGCGCCGGCCGCTACCGTGCTACACAGGACAGCGGCAAGTACGGCGTATCGGTTTGGTCTCGGTTCCTTCATATCTTGCCTGTTCAACCGCCAATAAACACGGGAGCCGGAACACTGACGGGCTTGCTGCGTGGAGTCGGCATCCCGGTTGCCGGATCGATTGAGAAAACCGTAATCGTATTCGAGGTCTGCCCGGCCGCCAGAAGCCACTTTCCGCTCGCGGCGAGAGTGAAGAACCGCGGTACCGCGCCGGTGGGCACGCTGCCTTTGCGTGTAAGCTTCCCAGTTCCCGGGTCGATCGCGAACACCGCAATACTGTCGGCGCCTCGGTTTGAGCCATAGAGATAACGCCCGCTCGGATGCATCGCTATTTCGGCGGCCGCGCTGCGTCCTCCGAAATCAGGCGGCAAAAGCGAAACCGTTTGAGTGAGACTCCACTGCCCGCCGGGTTTTCCCTCCTCGAAGACCGTTACCGTATTGGCAAGTTCGCTCAGAACGTAGAGCCTCTTTCCGTCCGCCGACACTGTCAGATGCCGGGGACCGGATCCCGCCGGCAGGCGGATCTCGTAGGGATCCGCCGGTGATAGCTTTCCATCGGTCGTGTTTAGAACGTATCGCGCAATCCGGTCCGCGCCGAGATCCGGCACCAGAATGATGTTGCCCGGCAACTCGACGATCTCGTGAGGATGCGGCCCCTTCTGGCGCGGATTCGGCCCGGAGCCGCTGTGCGGAACCACCGTTGCGGCGCCGGCTCTCCCGTCCGCCAGAATCGCTATTACGGCAATGCTCCCTCCGTTGTAGTTGGCCACGAGCAGCCACTTTCCGCTGCGGTCCACGAGGAGATGGCAAGGCGCCGCACCGCCTGTGGATGAGCTGCCCATAAACTTCAGCTCCCCCTTGGGACCGATGGAAAAGCTACTCACGGATCCGTCCGCTCCTTCATTCACCGCATAGAGAAAGGGCAGGGAAGGGTGTCGGGTGAGGAAAGAAGGATTCACGGCTTCCGCCGCAACCTCCAGGTCCGTGAGCGCTCCTGTGTTCGAATCAAAATTTGCCGAGTAGATGCCGCGGCTGTGCGCGTCGGTATTGGTATACGTCCCGATGAATACCTCTTCCGCCCGCAGCAGACCCGTCGCGCCGCATAAGGCCGCCAGCCCGATTCGCCAGGTGTTTGCTCTCATTGCTTAATGACTGTGCCGTCCTGCAGCCGCACTTCGCCCCATCCGCCGTTGAGCCGCCTGCGATCACCCGTGTCGGCGCCGAAAGGAAATTTCGCGGCGGCTTTCTCATCCACCTCAATCCCCCATCCCGGCCGCTCGTTGACGTACGCATACCCGTCTTTCAGCACCGGGCAGCCCTGGAAAATCTCCTGTGCTGCCTGCCCGAATCCCGACCACTCTTGGATCCCGAAGTTGTAGCAGGTGACATCCAGCGTGAGGTTGACGGCATGTCCCACCGGCGAAACGTCGCCCGGCCCGTGCCACGCGGTTCGCACGCCGAACGGTTCGGCCAGCAGCGCGATTTTGCGCGCCGGCGTGAAACCGCCGGACTGCGAAACGTGGACGCGTATGTAGTCGATCAGCCGCTCGGAAATCAGCGGCTGCCATTCGTGCGGGCTGTTGAACAGTTCGCCCATCGCAATCGGCGTCGCGCATTGCTGGCGGATGTTGCGGAACCAGGCCAGGTCTTCCGGCGAGAGCGGGTCCTCGATGAAATAGGGATCGTACTGTTCCGCCTGTTTGCAGAACTGAACGGCCAGCGTCACCGGGAAGCGCTCATGCACATCATAGCCGAGCCCCACCTCCCCGCCGAGTTCTTTACGAAACGCCCCAAACAGTCTCAGGGTTTCGCGCGCCTGAACCTGCGGATCGAAAACCGGACCTTCGTGCAGTCCCTTCAGATTGGGAGGCTGGCCCTGCCCGCCGCCGCCCACGTGAATGTAGCGCGTGCCTTCTGCCATGAGCTTGCGGCAATCCTCGATAATCGCCTTCGGCTCGGTGCCGCGCGCGTGACGGTAGACCTGCGCCGCTTCCCGGCACTTTCCACCCACCAGTTGATACACCGGCATGCCCGCCTGCCGCCCCTTGATATCCCACAGTGCCTGGTCGACTCCGCTGATGGCGTTGTTCAGTACCGGCCCGTTCTTCCAGTAAGAGCTGTCATAGCAGGTCTGCCAGATGTCTTCGATGCGATCCGTCGTCTTGCCGAGCAGGAGCGGCTTCAGATACTTTTCCACCGCCGGCCGTACCAAATCCGCCCGCTGCGTGAAGGTGGCGCAACCGTAACCGTAGAGACCGTCCTGATCGGTTGTGATTTTGATAACCGTGAGGCGGACGCCGGCCGGCTGGGTTTCGATCACCGAGATATCCCGAATCTTCGGCTGGGCGAGCCCGCGCGTCGCTCGAGCCGCGGTCTCCTGCGCCTGCTGCTCCCGCGGCGTGACGAAGCCGATGAGACCGGCGATGCCGGCACTCTGGAGAAAATTGCGACGAAACATAGAGCCCCCAATGTGGAACTTCCCTTGAAGTGTATGCATGGCGGCGGCCGGAAGCAAGGTTAACGACGTTACCAAGCCGATCCCGCCAGGTTACGGCTCCTGTAACCCACAGATCTCGCCAAAAGCCCTTTTGAGCCTTGTTCCGCAAGCCGCGATATCCCTAAACTAAGGCACGCGATGCGTTGGACTCTTGCTGTGTCCATTTTGGTGGCTGCGGTCCCGGCCGTCGGGCAGCAGGCGGTCGCTCCCGGCCAGAAGGTCTTCGAGGCTAACTGCTCGTTGTGCCACGGTGCCGACGGGCTTGGTGGAGAACAGGGCCCCGGCATCGTGGGGAGAGTGCGGAACCGTGCCGACGCCGAACTCGCCGCGGTGATCGCCGATGGCCTGCCGGCTCGCGGCATGCCTGCGATCCACGTCAGCGCCGAGGAGACGCGGCAAATCATCGGCTATCTCCGGACTTTGAAGGCCGAGCCGGCGAGGCCGCTTGAACGGATGACTCTTGCGACTGCCGGCGGTCAAAAGCTCTCCGGCGTTACTCTCAACCAGACCTCTGCCGACATGCAATTCCGCTCGGAAGACGGGAGGCTGCACTTGCTCCGTGCCGACGGCGGGAAATTCCGCGAGGTGACGTCCCAAACCGGCTGGACCTCCTACAATGGCGACCCGCGCGGCAACCGCCTCACGCCGCTCCGCCAGATCGACCGCTCGAACGTCGCGCGGCTCGCGCCGCGTTGGATTTTCACGCTTCCGAATGTTTCGTCGCGCGTCGAGACCACTCCCGTGGTCGTCGGCGGCGTCATGTATGTCACCGCCGCCAACGAGTGTTGGGCGCTCGACGCGGGCAACGGCCGCGAGATCTGGCACTTTCAACGGCCTCGCACCAAGGGTCTCACCGGCAACGGGGCAGGCGGCTATAACCGGGGTGTGGCGGCCGAGGGTGACCGGGTCTTCATGGTCACCGACAACGCGCACCTGATCGCTCTGAACCGGTTCACCGGTGACCTGGTCTGGGAGACGGAAATGGCGGATTGGCGCGCCAACTACAGTTCGACGTCGGCGCCCCTGGTGGCCGGCGATCTGGTTTTGTCGGGCACCTCCGGCGGCGAACAGGGCGCGCGGGGTTTCCTCGCGGCGTACGGCATCGCCGACGGCAAGGAGGCCTGGCGCTTCTGGACGGTTCCCAAGCCCGGTGAGCCCGGATCGGAGACCTGGAGTGGCAAGGCCATCGAGCATCCTTCCGCTGTGGCCTGGTTCACCGGCTCCTACGACTCCGAACTCGATACCGTCTTTTGGCAGAGCGGCAATCCCGGGCCCGACTACAACGGCGCCGAGCGAGCCGGCGACGATCTCTACTCCGATTGCATTCTCGCCCTCGACCGCCGCACCGGAAAGCTGAAGTGGTATTACCAGACCACTCCGCACGACGAATACGATTGGGATGCCTCCGAACCCCTCCTCCTGATCGACGCGGACTGGAAAGGCGGCCCCCGCAAACTTCTCCTGCAAGCCAACCGCAATGGATTTTTTTATGTAATCGACCGCGTTGAAGGCAAGCTGCTGCAGGCGACGCCTTTCGTGAACAAGCTCAACTGGGCCTCAAGCATTGGGCCCGATGGCAGGCCGGTTCGCAAAGAACTGCCGGTTACCGAAGGCGGCAGCGCCGAGGTCTGTCCTTCCCAGGACGGCGCCACCAACTGGTATTCGGCGGCCTACCTGCCGCAAACCGGCCTGCTGTATGTGCAGACTCTGGAGAAGTGCGATCGGTACTCGAAGCGCGATGCGGAATGGGCCGCGGGTAGCAGTTACCTCGGCGGCTCTTCCCGCGGTGTACCCGGCCAGGTTCCGCAAAAGGTTTTTCGGGCCATCGACATTCACACGGGCGCAATTCGCTGGGAGATCCCGCAAAAAGGGAGGGCGGTGTCATGGGGTGGTGCGCTGGCCACTGCTTCAGGACTCGTGTTCTTCGGTGAAGACAGCGGCATGTTCGAAGCCGTCGATGGCGCAACTGGCGAGGTGCTGTGGCATTTCCAAACGAGCCAGAGCTGGAGAGCGTCCCCAATGAGTTATGAGTTCGATGGACAGCAATACGTGAGCGTCGCCGCCGGGGCCACTATCATATCTTTCGGCCTGACGCCGCAATGACCCCGGGTGAACGGCCGGGACGCGTCCGGTGGCTTCTCGTCCTGTGGATGTTCGTCATCAGCGCGGTGGCCTATCTCGACCGCGTCAACATCTCCATCGCCGGCCAGTTCCTGCAGCGGGATCTTCACCTCTCCAACACCGGCCTCGGATTCGTCTTCAGCGCATTCGTGTTCGGCTATGCCGTGTTCCAGGCCCCGGGAGGTCGCCTGGCCGATCGCTTCGGCCCGCGCCTGGTCATCGCGCTGGGGACTGTGTGGTGGAGCATCTTCACCACGCTTTCGGCGTTCGCCGGAGTCTTGTGGCTGCTCATCGGTGTCCGCTTCCTGCTGGGCGTGGGCGAAGCTGTGGTCTACCCGGCAGGGAACCGGCTTGTGTCCGGGTGGATTCCGATCCGCGAACGCGGGCGCGCCAACGGCATCATCTTCTCCGGCGTCGGCACGGGCGCAGGCCTGGCGCCACCCCTCATTACCTGGGTGGTTTTGAGCTACGGCTGGAGATGGTCGTTCGGAGTCAGCGCTCTGATCGGGCTGGCCGTCGGATTCACCTGGTACCTGCTTTCCCGCGACCGTCCCGAGACGCATCCGTGGGTCGGAGCTAAGGAACTCGCGCACATCCAGGCCGGAATCGGGCATCGCCACGAAGCCAAGATGCTCCCGTGGCGCACGATCCTGAGCTCCCGCAGCGTGCGCGCGGTTTCCGTCAGCTACTTCACCTTCGGCTATTCGGCCTACATCTTCTTCACCTGGTTCTTCATCTATCTCAGCAAGGTTCGCGGGCTCGATCTTAAATCGAGCTCGTTTTACGCCATGCTGCCGTTCCTGGCCATGGCCGCCTGTTCGCCGGTCGGCGGATGGATCAGCGACATCCTGACCCGGCGTTTCGGGAAACGCGTAGGCCGCTGTTCCATAGCCAGCGTGGGCCTCGGGCTAGCCGCGGTCTTCGTGGCGTATGGAACGCAGGTAGCGGATGCGCGCCTTGCGAGCATCGTGCTGGCCGGTGGCGCCGGCGCGCTTTATCTTTCGCAGTCGTCGTTCTGGTCCGTAACGGCCGACCTCGCCGGAGCATCCGCCGGCTCTGTCTCCGGCATCATGAATATGTCGAATCAGATCGCCGGGACAATTACTGCGTCGCTCACTCCCTGGATTGCCGGCGCGTTCGGCTGGAACGCCTCATTCCTTGTCGCCGCGGCATTATGCGCCGTCGGCGCATTAGCCTGGTGGAGCGTGAACCCCGACGAAAAGCTGCCCTTCTGAGGCGACCAACAGGTCGCCTTGTCTCAGAATTTCATTCTCAGCCCGAACTGCACCAGCCGCGGCTGATTGTACTGCGCCGTGACTTGTCCGAACTGCGCTGCGCCGGGTTGCGTGTTCGGCGGCGAGAACTGCACGCGGTTGAACAGGTTGAAGAACTCGCTGCGAAACTCCAGTGTGACCCTTTCTGTGACCCGTGTGTTTTTTGCGACTGCGAAATCGAAATTGTTGATGCCCTGCGCTCGCAGGTACGGATCCACGCGCGGCTCGTTGCCGAATTCGAACGGCCCCGGCAGCGTGTAGCACGCCGTATTGAACCATTTCCCGATTCGCGACTGCGCCGATCCGCTGATCGCAGGCTGGCAGCCGGCCACAAAGTTTGGACGCGTGATGCCGGCGCCCGTTCCCGGTCCGGCGTTGCCGGCGGCGAAGAAGTTGGTCAGCGTGTTGGCGTTCGCGTCCATAAACGCCAACGGGAAACCGCTTTGGAACGTCGAAACACCCTGCACCGCCCAGCCGGAGAGCACTTTGTCCCCTATGCCGTTCACATTATGGAGCCAGTGTTTTCCCCTGCCGATCGGCAGATCCAGAACATAGCTGATTACCAGCCGGTTCGGCAGATCAAAGCTCGATAGCGAATTCTCCCCAGCGATATTGTTGTTGTCCTGCACGCCCTGCGCCCCGCCGACGCCGAAACGGTTCGCTTCCAGCCATGGACTCAGTACGTCGGCTGTCCCTTCAAACCGCGAGTAGGTGTAGGACCCCATCAGCACGCCGGCATCGCCGAAGCGCTTTTGGACCTTCAGCTGCATCGAGTTGTACGTCGAATCGCCGACCGTGGGCGAAAAAGCCGAGACGTACAGATATTGCGGGTACGGTTTCAGCAGGTAGCCATAGGCCACTGTCGGTTGTCCCAGAATTCCCGCGCTCTTCGGGATGATTCCATAGAACGGGTTCGGCACTTGATTCAGCAGCGCATTGCCGAGTGAAAGCGCGGAATTGGGAATCTGATCGAGGTTCACGGAGTACAAAGGCAAATGTGTTCCCTTCGCGCCCGCGTACCCAATGTCTACCATCAGCCCGCCGTTGACCTGATACTGCACATCGAAGTTCCACTGCTGCGCATAAGGATACCGCTGATCCTGCAACGGCGATCCGATTCCCTGGCCAAGTAAGCTGTCCAAATAGCTCTGGATCCGCCCCGGCGGCGGCACGATCCCCGTCGGGAACGGATTGCTGAGCGTGGCCGCAAGGTTCGGCGTCTGCCCGCCATCGAGAGACGCCGCCATCGTCGTGGTCGAGTTGTTGACGGGCGAATTGTACGGCCCCAGGCTGAATGCCACCGTATTCGGCAAATAGGAAAGCCCGTAGCCGCTGCGAATGACGAGTTTGTCGTTAATGCTGTACGCCACCCCCACTCGCGGCGAGAAGAGTTTCCAATGCAGCGTCTGCCAGGCGTTGTTGGGGTTGCCTGGCGTATTGGTCAGCGCGAGTCCGCCCGTGATCGGCCGTCCGACCGCCTGCGACAGCACCGGCTGCGCCTGCGCCAGGTCGAGCGAGGCGAGGCTGCCATGCTTTTCCGAGAACGATCCCGGCTGTTCCCACCGAATCCCGGCAGTCACTGTCAGTTTCCGGCTCACGCGCCACGAGTCGCTGGCGTACAGCCCTCCGTAATACTGGATGCCCGCCGAGAGCGCCGGACTTTGCGCGCTGCCCGCCGCCGGAAATCCGAGCATCCACGATGCGAATCCGTATCCCGTATTCTGCGGCGAGCCCGGCGTGCTCCCCGATGCGAGAGGAAGCTGCGACGTGAAGCCCGAGTCGAAGTTGAATGTGCCGGTCGGACTGTTGCTTTGCGCGTAGTACCACTCGATCCGCCGCGCTTCGCCGCCGAAGTGCAGCGTGTGCGCTCCCAACGTCTTTGTGATGCTGCCCGACAGAGTGTAGGCGTTATCGGTGTCAAGAATTATCGGGATCGTGTTGAAGTTGTACATCCCCACCACGTTCGGCTCCGGCAATTCCGCGAATGCCACCTGGCTTTGGTATGCGCCCCAATTCGGCCCGATCTGCCGCAGATCGTAGTTGCAGCACGTAATCGGAATCGTCCGGTTGACGAAACGCAGCATCGACGCCCGAACGTCCAGGATCGTGGTCGGATTGATCGTATTCGTATAGCCCGCCACCGCTTGATGCGTCGCGTACGTGTTGCCGGTGCCGGTCGAGTTCAGGAGCGCCGAGTTCGGCGTGTAGTTCTTGTGCCACCAGCTCACCCGGCCGAACAACTGCTGATTCTCGGTAAGCCGGTGGTCGATCCGTCCGTTGTACTGGTTGTAGTTGAAGGGGCGCGTGTAGGTGACCTGATAATTGTTCACCACGCCCGGCTGGTTCGGCAGAGGCCAAAGCTGGTTGGCCAGGTTGATCGCCGCTTGATTTAGGAGCCCCGACGGAATGATATTCCCCGTAAACGGCGCCCGCGTGTACACGCCGTTCACCGAGGACCCCGCCAGCGGATTAAAAAGCGCGGGAATCTTAGCGGCCGAGAAATCACCCGTCCGCATGGCCGCGGTCGGAACCGTGGTCAGGTTGGTCGTCCCCTGGCGCAGAACAAAGCCTTCGTAACTAATAAAGTAGAACGTGCGGTCTTTGATTATGCGGCCGCCGCTGGTCACGCCGAACTGGTTCTGGTTAAACGCCGGGCGGGCGGTTCCGATGCGATTGTTGAAGAAATTGTTCGCATTCAGATCCCTGTTGCGCAAGAACTCGTACAGGCTGCCATGGAAATCATTCGTTCCGCTCCGCGTGCTCATGTTCACAATGCCGCCCGCGAAGCGTCCGAATTCCGGGCTGATGGCGTTGGTATCCACTTTGAACTCGCGGACCGCCTCCTGCGTCGGCACAAACGCCGTGCCGTTCACGTAGCTTACGTTGATCGGTGCCCCGTCTATATAGCTCGCGCTCTGATTGGCCGCGCCGCCGCCGATTTGATAATTGCCCCAGCCGTTTACATTGTTCGTAGCCGGGTTCCCGCCCGTCGCGCCCTGCGGCACAACGCCAGGCACCAGCGCCACCAGGTTCAGCACGTTGCGGCCGTTGAGCGGCATGTCCTGCACTTGGCGGCCCTCCACCACCTGGCCGAGCGTCGCTTCCTGCGTATGCAGCAGCGGCGTCTGTTCGGTTACCTCCAGGGTCTGCGAGGTCTCTCCGACTTCCAACACCGGGTCGATACGCACCGCCGCTTGCACTTGAATCGTGACCTGCGGCCGGACGAAGTGTTTGAAGCCCTGCTGTTCGACTTCCACCCGGTAGTCGCCCGGAAGCAGGTTCAGAAACTGGTAGTTCCCCGTGCCGTCTGCCATTGCGTCACGGCGCTCATTCGTCCCGTTGTTCGTCAGCGTCACCTTAGCGCCCGGGATTGCGCCGCCCGTCGCGTCGGTCACCGTGCCTACGATCGAACCATAAACGGTTTGCGCCTCCACAGCCGGGGGTGCCATCATCATCCCGGCAACAGCGGCGCACAAGAAAAACGACAGGAAACGGAGCCACGTGGCGGAACTGTTGTTGGTCATGATCAACCTCGTAATCGAAGTTTCGCGAAGCGAGTCTCTAACTTGCGGGTATGCTGACACGAGGAGGCGGGCCGGACAAGGTTACCGGGGTTAAACGGTCCTCAGTAACGGATTCGCCCTACGGCCGGCCCTCGTCGAGGACTTCGATCGCGTTGACAAGCGGGAAGTTTTTGACCGGCGCCAGCGAAACCACAAGCTTGTCCTGATGATTCGGACGCAGCCCCTTTATCGTATAGATAAAAGGACGGTTCGGCCCTCCTGCGCGCTCGAAAAGATCGAATTTGCGCTGCACCGCCACGCCATTAATAAGGATGTCGAAGAGCCGGCTTCCCGCCCCTCCGCCACCCGGCAGTCCGGGCCCGATCCAGCGCTCTGACATATAAAGGTTGAGAGTGTAAGTTCCCGGCGGCGTCGGAATGGTATACGTGAGATTGCCGAAGCGCTCGCCCGACCACAGACCCGGATCGGCGACCGCCTCCGGCGGCTGGCTTCGGGCCACCATGACTCCACCGCTGGCATAACGGTCGGGCTCCCAGAACTGCCCCTGCGCGTCGGTGTAGCCGCGCGGCTGTGCCACGATCCGGATCGGCTTCAATTTGCCCGGCGTTCCGGGCGTGATTTCAATCGCATTCAGGAAAGGCACCCCAACCAGCGGGACAAAAGAGATATGGATTTTGCCATCGCTCGCTGGCGTCACGTCCCGATAGGTTTTGACATCCGCCACGCTCGCCCCGGCTTCGCCGACCACGTCGAGACGGTCCGTGAGTGTCTTTCCGTTGATCTGAATACCAAATGCGCGACTACCTTCCCCACCATACCCGGCCGAGTTGGTCTCCCCGTACACCGTCTCCGCGAAATAGAGGCGCACCTCGTAGTCGCCCTCTTTGACCGGGATGTCATAACGAAAATGGCCTTGCCGTCGGCTCTGGAACAACCGCGGCTCACGGGTCCCCAAAATCACTTGGCGCGGGATTTCCACAACTGTACCGCCGTCGAAATCCTGATCCGCTTGCCAGGCCCGGCCAAAGCCGTCCGTGAAGACGCCCGTCGTCAGCCCCACCAGAATCCGGATCGAGTCGCTGCCGGCAAACCCGGTCGGCAGGGAAACGGCGGGCAGCACACGCGCCGGTGCCGTGAAATAGCGCGCCGTGAGCGCGCCGGCCGCAGCCAGAACCACCAGAGCAACGCCTAAGAACCACAAAATTATGGATTTGCCCGCGACCGGGGCCGCAACTTCCGCTACCACCGTCAGACTCGGTTGGGGTTCCCGGGCGGACAATGGTGCCGGCTGCAACAGATCGCCGCTCGCATTCTCCGTCCTTCTGGGCACAAACTTGGGCACGTACTGCCCCGGCGGGATCACGATCCGAAGCGAATGCGCGGATCCGTCATTCTCGTAGTAATCCGCCAGCCGTTCCCGCAGGCGATGGAACTGAACCCGGACGATCGAATCCCGCTTCTGATCGAAGTCCGTGGGCCGGCCCAGTGCGTCGATCGCGATGTTGTATTCCTTGATCTCGTCCGCCGTCCCGTCAAAGTGTTTCTGGCAGACATACGTCAGAAGTTGCGCCAAACTAGGCGAGCGATCGAAAATCCCTGAAGCCAGGACAGATTCGAGTTCGCTCTTCTCCGGAGTAAAGTCGGTGGTCAGCATGGATCGCCGGTCAAGCCGCGAAATAAGTAAAAACTGAGTATAACGCGCGGCTCAGCGAGGCGTTAATGGGGGTTACGGTAACTGCGGGCCCTTGCGTTCCTCTGCAGACTTGTCTCATCGTAGGGATGCGGGAGACTATGAATCGGCGTCAGTTGCTCCGCGCCACAGCGGCGGCGGGAGTTTTTCTCGCGCAGCGTCGGCTTCGCGCCGCGCCCTCGGCGCCGGTCGCGATCGGACGCTGTCGGACGTACACCCCGGCAGAAATCACCGCGGCGCTCGCCAAGATGTTCGACCAACTGGGCGGCATTGGCAGCCTGGTCAGCGGCAAGACAGTCGCGATCAAAATTAACCTCACAGGCGATCCGACATCCCTCCTGAACGGGTTGCCGGTCGGAGACACGCACTTCACCCACTCTAATGTGATCGGCGCCGCAGTCCAATTGATCGGCAAGGCGGGCGCCCGGCGCATTCGCATCCTAGAAAGTCCGATGTCGACGGCCGGCCCGGTCGAGGAAGTGATGCGCAAGGCGGGTTGGAATCCGGCCGACCTCATCGGCGCCGCTTCCCGTGTGGAGTTTGAAAACACGAATTATCTGGGATCCGGTAAGCGGTATCACCGGTTGAAGGTTCCGTTCGGCGGACTGGTTTTCCCCGCCTACGATCTGAACCATTCCTACGAGGACTGCGACGTCTACGTCAGCGTCGCCAAGATGAAAGAGCACACCGCCGCCGGGGTCACGCTGTCCATGAAGAATAGCTTCGGCATTACGCCCGCCACGATCTACGGTGCCGGCGCCGGAAAAGATGAGCCTGCGCTGGAACCCCGCGGCAACCGTGGTGGTGCGCTCCACTCCGGCAACGTCGCGCCGTCCCGTAGCGCGCCGCAGGAATTGGATCCTTCATCTCCCCGGCAAGGAGGGTACCGGATCCCTCGCGTCGTCGTGGACGTGGTCGCGGCGCGCCCCATTCATCTGCAGGTGATCGACGGAATCCGTACTATGAGCGGCGGCGAAGGGCCGTGGGGTCCGAACCCCAAGACGCCGGTTGCGCCCGGAGTTCTGATCGCCGGCACCAACCCGGTGGCCACCGACGCCATCGCCATGGCGGCGATGGGATACGATCCCATGGCCGATCGCGGCGTTGCTCCTTTTGAAACAGCGGATAGTACGCTGCGTCTCGCCGAAGAAGCCGGCCTCGGCACTCGCGATCCCAAGAACATCGAAGTCGCCGGAATTTCCGTGAAAGAAGCTCTGTTCGACTTCGCCGCCCTGCGCCGCGCGCGGCAGCGAATTTAATTCCAGGTGAATCATGGCAATCACTGCACAGCAGGTTATCGAACGAATTCAAAAGAACACCGGTTCGCCGTGGATGTTCGGCACGGACATTTGCGAAGCCGGCAAGCCGGACACGGCGGTGAGCGGAATCGCCACCTCGTTTACCGCCACCTTCGACCTGCTGCGCCGCGCCGCGGCATCCGGTCACAACTTGATCATTACCCGCGAGCGCCCGTTCTGGAGCCACGAGAATACCGTGATGGAGCATTCTGGCGGCAGCGTCGGTCCGCTGCGGTCCGACCTGAGCAAGGACCCGCTCTTTCAGCAGAAGAGCGAATTCATCGCGAAGAACAACCTCGTCGTCTGGCGCCTTCAGGAAAACTGGGACGCGCGCCCGGTTGACAGCCAGTTGCAAGGGCTCGCCAAGGCACTCGGCTGGGAAAAGCACTACAAGCCCAAGCCCGGAGCACCCGCGTGGGCGCGCGCCAACCACGTCTTCACGCCCCCAGCCGCCACGCTCCTGGAAACCGTGCAGGCCATGAAGCCCAAGCTGAAGTGCGTAGCTCCCCGTGTGATCGGCGATCCCTCGCTGCGCGTGACCCACGCCGCCCTGCTGCACGGATTCCTGCAGGTGCCGGAGCTTTCGGTTGTGCTCCGTGATCCGGCCGTCGACCTCATCGTTTGCGGCGAGCCTGTCGAGTGGGAGGCTGGACCTTACTTCATGGATGTGATCGCTTCCGGCCGCAAGATCGGGATGATCATTCTCGGAAATGAAATTTCGGAAGAGCCGGGCAGCGGCGAAGCCGCGGCCTGGATCAAAACCCTGGTGAGCGAGGTCCCTGTGGAATGGATGCCCGCCGGAGAGCCGTTCCGCGTGTTGCGGGAAGAAGGGCGGTCGTAACCATGACGAAGATCGAGTTGTCACGCCGCGATTTTGCACGCGCAGCGGGTGCTGGACTGATTACCGGGAGGCTGGCCTTTTCCGAGTCCGCTCCTCTCACCGCCCGCCAGGTCTTGGACCGCATCAAGCAGCACCTCGGCATTCCGTGGAACGAAAAGACCTACCGCGATGTCTTCCACGCCGGCGATCCCGATGGCGCCGTGCACGGCATCGCCTCCACGTTCATGTCGAATCTCGACGTGTTTCAGCGGGCGCACGCCAAGGGGCTGAACTTCGTCATCTCCCACGAACCCACCTTCTGGAGCGACGAAGACGCCATCGCGCCCTTACGCAGCGACCCCCTATACAAGTTCAAGCGCGGCTACATCGAGCAGAACGGCATGATGATCCTCCGCCTGCACGACCATTGGCACGCGCGCAAACCCGACGGCATCTTCGAGGGCTGGAATCGCGCGCTCGGTTGGGAAAAATTCCTCGTTCCCGGCGACAATCGCACCTGGGACCTGGCGCCCACCACGCTTGGCGCGGTCGCGCAGCATGTCTCGAAGTCCCTCGAAACGCGCAGCCTGCGGATAGTCGGCGATCCCGACCTACCCGTGCGCCGTGTCGGCCGCGGGGCCCATACGCTGGCGGGCAATATGGCGGCACTGCCTCGAGTCGACGCCTTGCTCGTCAGCGAAGCGCGCGAGTGGGACTCCATTGAGTACGTTCGCGACGCCGTCCTCGCCGGAGAGAAGAAGGGTCTCATCCTCATCTCTCACGAAGCCGGCGAAGAAGCCGGTATGGACAACTTCGCTTCCTGGCTGAAAACCTTCGTCACCGAAGTGCCGATCGAGTTCATTCCCACCCGTGACCAGATGTGGATCCCGGCGTAATTCTCGAGGCGCTGTTGGAGCGCGACTGGCTTCTCCGCTGCCCCCGTGACCTGACGCCAGATGGTGGCGGAGCCCCTTCCGGCCTGAACGTCCGGCTCGCCATGGGCGGTTAACCGCCTCGCTCTACATCAGATCCGCTCTTCCAACCGGACATGAACGAATGTCGATGCCACTCCGCGATCACCACTCTCCGGATGCCATCAAAGAGGATGGTTCGGCTCCCCTTTGTACCAAGCGGAAACCGCGCTCTAACCCCTTTGGTTGAAACAAACCTTCTTCGAATTCCGCAACGAGCGTATCCCAAACCCGCGGAATCGCTTTCAAATCACGAAGCCGCCGCTGACATTAAAGATTTGACCGGTCACGAATCGGGCGTCCTCCGAGCAGAGAAAGGCGACGACACCGGCAACGTCTTCCGGTGTGCCCAGCCTACCCAGTGGGTGGCGTTCCATGGCGTGCTCCCGTGTCACCCGGTCCGACAGATGCTCCGTCGTCATATCGGTGGTGACATAACCCGGCGCCACCGCGTTCACCAGGATTTTCCGCGGCGCCAGCTCCAACGCCCAGTCTCTCGTCAATGCATCCAGGCCGGCCTTGGTGGCTCCGTACAGACTGCGGCCTCCCGCGACTCCCGTTTTTCCGGCCACCGAAGAAATGTTCACGATGCGTGCGCCTTCGGCCAGAAGGGGCAGCGCGCATTGCGTGACCCAGAACGGGCCCTTCAGATTTGTATCGACGACATCGTCGATTAGTTCCGCTGACGCGGTTCCGAGCGGCGTGCCCTTCCATACGCCGGCATTGTTGATCAGGAAGTGGAGCCGCAGGTGCCGCAACTCATCAAACATTCCCTGGATTTCTTCGCGCGCAGCCAGGTTGGCGTGAACCAGCGTCACGTCGCTGCCGATCACAGCCGCCACCTCTTCCGCCGCCGCACGGCGTTGGTGGTAATGCAGTACGATCTTCGCGCCCTCCGCCGCGAGGCGCAGACAGATCGCCCGACCGATGCCGCGCGACCCTCCTGTGATGAGCGCAGTGGTGCCTTTCAGCTTTCGCATACGTCTCAATTAGAATCCATCTGGATCGACATAAGGGGACGACGTGGGGGCGCACCTGCTGGCCGGCCATACGGCGGCCGTGGTCCGAGCGTCCTAGAGATTGTACGCAAACGGGGAGACTTCGGGCTGACGCTGTTGACTGAGCTTTGGAAACGATTCGAGACGAAGTTTCTTGCTCCCCCGATCTGAAATGGAACCACAAACCTTCGGCTAATACCCACCATCCGCGGTTCTGGACGATAACGCCCAACATCAGGGCATAAACCGCGGCGCGCTGGCGGTCGTTTTTGGAGCTGATGCGAACACTGATAATTCCCACTTACGCTGCCCTGGCCCTAGAAAGAGGCTCCACGCGTTCCGAAGCTGCATACTGCTAGGACGCTTGCTTCTGTGCTTCTTCGTCAATTCCCAAGTGGTGATTAGGATGGCGAGCCCGAAGCGTCTCGAATACGTCCGGCGCCTTACGTGCGATGAGAAGGGCTGCCGGCCCGCCGAGCCGGAGCCCGTGGCGATGTATCCCCCGCTCGACAAGACACCTGGCGCTGAGTGGCGGAACAAAATCGAGCGGACAAGCAATGAACGCTATACGCGGCCGCGGGCCCAGGTAGAAGCGGAGATCGCCAGATTCTTGATGCAACGAGATCTAAAACGAACTTTGCAGGATAAAGCGACGCGCTAGGAAACCCTCCAATCGATTGTGAGGCTCTGGTTGATGCTGCTGCATCCCCTTTTTGCCTGAACAGGAACAGCAGAAACCGGATTGCCGCCTCCCCCTCTATGGAATCCTCCCCCTTGCCCTGGGGATCTTTTTTGTCCGACCTTGCCGCTTCACGGCAGAAGATGAACGCGCAGGCCCTCGGCGGGTTTCGTAGTGCGAATCAAACGTCCCGAGTTCCTCATTGAGCAAGTGCAGCTCATCTTGGATCAACAACGCTGGGGAAGGGTCATGAAATGGCCCGAGTTCCGTCCTCTCACCTCGACAGGACACTGGCTTCTCCCCTCGCCCCAGGGCTTCCGCAGCTTCGCACACCAGCCTGTTGTTATTTCCGAAAGTCGCCCCATGTGTGCCGCAGACCAGATCGAACCGGCCCATCAAATTCAAAAACCGTTGATTCTGCCCGAGGAACGCAAGTTTATCGACCGTCGAAACGATCACAGTCGGTAGGTATCGATATACGTCCTGATCGGTTACATATATTGGAAGCCGCTGCGTTCCGCCGGGGCGTCTTTACGTCCGTGTAACCCTTCTCGGCGATGTAGCTGTCGAACGCCAGTTTGTAGCGCACGGCGTGGAGCCTGCCTTCCGTCACGACCAACGCCTTGGCCCGTCCGCCGATCTTGTGCTTCACGTGAGTGCGAAAGTGCTCCACCATCACTTCGGTTTTCATCCGAAGGTTCACGTCGTGGAGCGTAAGGGTTCGCGCAAGGGCTCGCGCTGCCTTCTTTCGCTGCACGTGAGGATCGTCGTCGCCCACCTGCACGAGGCGGAAATAGGTCTTTTAGTGCACGTAATTCTTAAGCACGTCAAGGATGAACTTCTCCTCGATGGCCTGTCGCATTGTGTATCCCACCTCTTCCTCGATGTAGCCGATCCGGGGCGGCTTGATGTCCTTTCGTACTTTTCCGCCGCGTCTGACAGTAATCTCATGCAGCTCCTCCGGCTGCATATGCTCCCAATTTTTGACGTACGCTTTACGGTACGCATACATATCCAATCCCATGCTTTTGTTTGTTTTATGACCTTTTCAGTAAGTGCTGGCGTGTTCATGGCAGGAGTAACGGCTTGATTGTGGGGGACGGCGGTTTTGAAGTTTCATGTCCCGTTTTGCGCGCTCACCACTCACACAATGACCCTCACGCCACCTGCGCCGGTACCGCACCAAGCGGATCATCCTCGAAAGTTTCGACCCGATGGCTGAAGCCATCCGTACCGGGCGGCCGTTCCGGACGCGACTTGACCCGCCGCCCGGCGATCCGCGGTGCTGCCATCCGCCGAGAGATGAGAAAGTCGCGGTCTAGATACGCTTCGCGGGTTAAGGTTGGCGTGACGCCGGTCAGACCTGCGGGCAGATGAGGGATTCAGTACAGCGATGGCGTAGGAGTGCAGAGTCGGAAGAAAGTGTTGTGGAGAACACAGAGATCATTCTGAACGTCTGGTACATTTACGACGATTCGGGTTTCATCTACTCTTTGCGTGCGCGTTGCTATGTCGGTTCTGGCAGTGATGAGGAAAAGCTTGAATTGCTACGCCAATTCGCTACGACAGATTACTTGATTGCAACCCTTCCCAGTCCCCAAGCGCTTCCACACAACACTAGTTCGAGACGGTGGGGTGCAAGAGAAGGTCCCGTGCTTCGAGAGCGACATAAGGCTTACCGTCTTTGAAAGTGGTCAGTGAAAGTGTAGCGAGGGCGACGGAGGGCGCTGCTCCGAACAAACCGGCGAAGCTCTTGGGTTTCAGCCCGTCTCCGATTAAGGCGAAGAGGGCAACAACTAGCCCTTCGACAATGAAACGAACGATCAGATCCAATTGAGGCGTAGAGACGTGCCCCTTCCCGGCCTCGTTTCGACGGGAAGGGACCCAGGCGGGCATTTGGGGGTCGAGTCTTCCGCTTGTCCCTTATGGCTACCGGAGAACGGAAATCATAAGGGCTGAACATCGCTCCCCGGATAGCAGTTTGCATCAAGGAAAGCGCCGGTCGTTGGCGAGGCCTCACGACCCCCGTGGCCTAGATCGCACGCCGCGTGAACGGCGAAATTCGAGTATATCACATGGACGCTTTATTGCTCTTCCAGGGCCAACCCTTCTTGGCGCGTCCTGGGCACGTGCTCGTAGACCTCCCGCACCTCGTACCCGATATTCGTGTAGATGCCCGTTCTAGGTTCGCGGGACTGCTTGATGGCCAACCGCACTTTCAGCTCGTCCCCGGGCGCGATCGTAATCGCATGGGCGAAGAACCGGTTGTAAAAGCCCTGGTCCAGCACTGGCGCCGAAATCCGAACGCCGCGCCACATGAATTCCCATTTCCGAGTGCTTCGCTCCAAGATCGCCTTAACGATTTGGAGATCGCACTGCTCCTCGATCACGCGCGTTAGTGGATCGTCGGTCGGTTCGATTGCGATTTGACGAATCGTATCCTGGGGAATAATGATCGCCGGCGGCGATGAATCGATTTTTGGCACAATCGCCACGCCGTTCACTTTGTCATCAGAACCGATTGCTTCAAAGGTCCTGTTGATGCCGCGGACGAACTGCGGGTCATTCTCTACTATGCGGGTCGCATCGTACACCTCACGGGGCACGACGACTTTGTTCGGGCCACTTTCGATCACAACTTCCTTCGTGTAGACCTCGACTTTGATCGGGTGTTCGACGGCGCATGAACGTTCGTAAATGAAGCTCGCAACGACCGCGAGGATGATTGCTCTGAGGGATTCGCCGGAAAATAGGTTGCCGGACTCCTTATAGATTGCCCGGATAAATGCCCGGAAGCTGCCGGGGCCTATTGCCTCGACGACTACCTCGATGTCATATCCGTGGTTGATATCTGCGTTGGCGGCCTTCGCAGCGTCCGCGATGCCAACCAGCGTCGAAGCAAGGGTGTACACGTTGATCCGTTCGCCCGCAGTATCGAAATGGATGACGAAGCCGTCTGCAAATTCCGCAATGTTGATCGAGGGCATCCCGTAACCTCTATGACGCGTCGTATTTCTCTATCAGTTTGGCTGCCTCCTCAGCTTCTTGAGGTTTGTTGAGAATGACGCAGAAGAGCCGTGCATTCAAAAGTACCGCCATCGTTGCGCCGTCAATGACTTCGGTAATCTCAGCTTCCGAATAATTCGGTGCGATCTTGCCATTGTCAAAACGACGGCTCAGCTGGTGGATTCCTGAATGCGTGTAACTATTCATCGCCGTCCAC
>CAZKQQ010000114.1:0-9191 GCA_964554945.1 uncultured Solibacteraceae bacterium
GACGGTTTCCTCTAATACTCGCCTGGGAATCGGCTGTTGCTGATACTGGTTGACGATCTTGGCCGCCAGTTCGCTCAGACTTTCCGCTTCGAAGAACCAGCCGTTCGGATCCACATGCGGAGGCTTCGGCTCCCAGCGCTCCCGCTTCGCGGCGTCGGCATCAAAAATCGCCCAGATGGGGCCACCGCCGTTCGCTTTATTGCCCCGGCCCAGATTGCCATTGGTTCCCAAACAGGCGCTAAGGAATTGATACGAATCGTCCATCTCATTCCAGAATCGCTGGCCCACTTGATTCACGAGGATGACGTTTTGAAAACTGCGCACCGTGAGGCCGGACGCCCCCGCCAGCTTGAAGAGCGGGCTTTGCGGATCCCATTTCAGATTCTGATAGCCGTAGCGGCACCCGATGTGGGCCGTCTTGGTGACGGCTCGGCCACTTTCGTTCGACTGATTAGAGGTAGCCCACAACGTTGCGCCGATCGCCATGGCGAGCATTTCGCCATCGGCGTTCTGGCGAGTCCACGGTTCACCTGTCACTTGGTATTCCTCGGTTAGCCGCGGATCGAACATCCGGCGGAACTCCACGTTGCTGGTATGTCCGCCGGTGGCCAGGATCACGCCCTTCTTCGCTTGGATGTTGACGTCTTTGCCTTCGAATTTCGCCGCAACTCCCAGAACCCGTCCCGACGAAGCGCTTTCCCTGAGAATCCGGGTCAGCTTGTGCCGCAGAAGGAATGTCGCCCCCTTTGACCGCGCGCTCGCTTCCAGGTGCCGCACCAGGCCGGAGCCGGGACGCCCATTAATGGTTTCTTTCAAATCGTCGGAGAACCGCTTCGTCACAAATAGGCGGGGAACCGTGCCCTCGTTCACGATGGTCGGCGGCACGTCTTCGAAGAGAACGCCGTTTTGGAGCAAGAATTCAAAAGTGGCGGCATTTTCGTCGGCCCAGGCGCGCACTAGTTCGCGGTCCGCCCATCGAAATTCGGGGTCCCGATGGTTCGTATGGTCGAGGTACACCTGATCCGCCGAGTCGGTGATCCCGTATTTTTTCTGCAGGCTCGTGCCGCCGCCCAGCGGAATCCGCCCGCCGCTCAGCATCGCGTGCCCGCCAATATCGTAATTCTCATCGAGCACCACAACTGTGACGCCCTGATCGCGCGCCATGATGGCGGCCGGGAGACCGGCGGCGCCCGCGCCGATGATGACCACATCAGCCGCGTGGTCGAAACGAATTTTGGCGGTCTTGGTGTCGCTGCGACCCGGCCCCGCCAGAGTCGCAGTACCGGCGCCAATGGCGGCGCTTCTCTTAAGAAAATCTCTTCGATTTACGGCCGAACTTTTAGTGGCCATCGGGCGCCCCGCCTTTCTTCCGGTTCATAATACCGCGCGGGGAGCGACAGCGCAGCCTTCGAAATGATTCAGCGCGTCAGCACCACGAGGCTTCGCCCACCAAACACCCGGACCGACACGTCCTGGTTCAGCGCGAAACTCAGGGCCCGAAACGGCTTGATCAGTTTGGCGGCCGCGGTGTCCGCATTGTTTCGCCCATAACAGCAGTCCAACACCTCGTAGCCTGCGTGCTGCAGTGTCGCCAAGGCAATCTCTTTATTGAAGTGGTGCAAGTGCTCGAATACATGCCGGGCTTTTGTGAATGCCGGGTCGCGCAATACGCTCTGCACCGAAATGTCCAGCGTGAAGCTGAAGATCTTCCATCCCGCGCGGTGCTTCAATTGGCGCAGGAAACGAAGATAATCCTCAACATGATCGACAACTTCGAGCACCAGCATTAAGTCGAAAGGCGGGGTCTCGATAGCCACGAAATCGCTTAACGCGAATCGAAGCCGTTCGTTTTCTCGCTCACGCGCCATGCGGATGGCGTCCGGAGCGATATCAAAACCCCAGAACCGGCATTCCTGCGGCATCTTCAGCTGCAGCTGCCGGAGCACTTCTCCGGCGCCGCAACCCACCTCGCAGATCGCGCGAGGCTGGAGCTTGTTTCTTTGCAGCAGCCGGAAAATTGTATCCGCCTTCTGGGGAGAATATTCAACATGCCATGTAGGATTTTTCTGTAAATATTGGCCGTTGATGTGCGGGTCGGATTCCGGATTGACTACGCTGGGCAACTGCCGTTCCGCCGTCGATTGTGACATCAGGCGGCAAGCGTTGCAGTTACACTGCCAATGCTGGCGTTCGGTTGTTTTAAAACGTACAGACTGATCGCCTTGCCTCCGTACGTCCGGCCTGTTCTGGCGCGGGGATTGCGGCTGTTCGACCGGAGGTCGATTCTATCGGATGCGGTTCATTGCACTTGCTACGGATTTTGACGGAACCCTCGCTCATGATGGTTTGGTGAGCGAGATCACCTTAGCCGCACTGAAAAGGTTGAAGGCTTCCGGACGCCGGCTGCTGCTTGTTACCGGCCGCGAGTTGCTCGATTTGCAGCGCATCTTTCCGCATCTGGACCTGTTTGATCTGGCGGTTATGGAAAACGGCGGGACCCTGTACTTTCCAGCCGAGCGGCGCGAACAGCCGCTGGCCGATCCGCCATCCGAAGCATTTGTGGCGGCCTGTCGGGAGCGCCGCGTCGCGAGCCTCAGCGTGGGACGCGTGGTGGTCGCCACCTGGGAATCGGAGACTTCAAAAATCCTGGATGCGATTCATTCGCTCGGGCTTGAGCTGCAGGTAATTTTCAATAAGGGTTCGGTCATGGTCTTACCTTCCGGCGTGAACAAAGCTACTGGATTGGCAGCGGCTCTCAATCATCTCTGCCTTTCGCCTCATAATGTCGTCGGCGTTGGCGATGCCGAGAATGATCACGCCTTTCTCAGTTCCTGCGAGTGCAGTGCCGCAGTGGCCAATGCGCTGCCCGCCTTGAAGTCGCGCGCCGACATCGTTACCATCGGCGACCACGGCGACGGCGTTACGGAGCTGATTGATGCTCTGATCCGCGATGACGGAGCCCGCGTCGCCGGCACCCTCTGCCGGCACGATATCCTGCTCGGGCGAACGCGCGATGGCAACCAGGTCTGCTTTCCGGTATATGGTCGCAACCTGCTGATCGCGGGCTCGTCCGGAGGAGGGAAGTCGACGATCACAAGCGCATTTGTGGAACGCTTGCTTGAAACTCATTATCAAGTCTGTGTCGTCGACCCCGAAGGCGATTACAAAACGCTGGGTGACGCTGTCGTGCTGGGCGAGCCCAAGAGTCCCCCCACCATTGATGCAGCTCTGGCGGTTCTGGACAAACCCGAACGAAGCGCGGTTCTCAATCTGGTGGGCTTGCGGTTTGAGGACCGGCCCTCCTTCTTTCAGAGCCTGATAACCCGGTTGCAGGAACTCACTATTCGAACCGGCCGGCCCCATTGGACTGTAATCGATGAGGCGCACCACATGTTGCCGGTAGACCGCTCTTTGCCCGTGCTGGTTCCTGCTAAAGGACTGATGAATGTCGCGCTGGTCACGGTCCGGCCCGAGCATGTGTCGCGTGACGCCATCGCTATCACCGACGCCCTGATTGCCGTCGGCAAGGAGCCCGATGTGACCGCCCGAGCTTGGTCTGTCGCCACCGGCATCCCCGCCGCGCCGGTAAATACTTCGGCCGACCGCGGACACGCCGTGCTTTGGCGCAGGGAACAGCCGGCGCGCCCGGTCCTGTTCGAAGTTTCCGAGTGCCATGCTGATCGCGTACGACACAGTCGCAAATACGCCTCCGGCGAGTTGCCGCCCGAACGCAGCTTTTTCTTCCGGGGCCCCCATAACAAGTTGAAACTGCGCGCCGACAACCTCACTACCTTTCTTCGAATGGCAGACGGGGTCGATGACGAGACGTGGCTACATCATTTGCGGCAGAACGACTATTCGCGTTGGATGAGGGTGGAAATTCACAGCGACGAGTTGGCGGGCGAAACCGAGTCGGTCGAGCGCGCGTTGCACCTGACGGCGGACCAGAGCCGTGCCCGGATCCGGGAAGCTATCGAGAAGCGATTCACAATTCCGGAATAGTCCGAAAGTTAGCAGGGATTCTCCAACCGGTCATTCGCGATAAACTGCTGTTCTTACCGACTGAACTGCATCAAAATATACATTAGCGGGGGAACCAGTATGCGTCCGACTACGCGGATTTTCACTCTGATCTTCTCGGTGGTAGGAATTGCAGCCGCCCAGCAGGCGCCCATTTCGACCACGTTTATTCAAGTGCAGAGTTCTGGCATTGTGGGAATCACGGCAGGCCAAACGGCTCGTTTGAATGCGCTCAACTTGGGATCTGCGTTAGCGGGCGTCACCACCGGCTGCTCCGCCCAGATCTCGTTTCTGGACGATCAGGGCAAGGTGCTCCAGAGTTCCAACATCACAGTGGACGCCGGCAAGAGCGTGGCTGTGGACTATACGTCCTCAGCCTCAGGCCGGCAGCAGATTCGCGTCACTCTCGGCATCAGTCATCCGCTGCAGACGGCTCCCACGGCCGGTTCCGCTGTTACGATACCCTTTTATTTCTGCTCGCTGGTCCCCACGCTGGAGCTGATGGACAGCCCCGCTTCGAAAACCAATCTCGTCGTGAGCGATTTCCGGTATGTTGCCGCTTATCCCATGCCGCTGGCCGGAGTCATGACCGGTTCGGTTCCGCCCCGATAATTTCAATTGACGCGGGCGGGCCGCACGGTCGCGCCCGTGCGAGCCGATTCAAAAACAGCTTCGATCACTGTCATATTCGCCAGGGAGTCTTCAAGGGGCGTGGGCAAACTGCCAGAGCCGCGCACCGCGCGAGAAAAATGATCTCCCTGAATGGTGAATTGATCGCAGGGAGGAAATTCTTCAATCCGGATTCCTCCGCCCCACAAATCCACCCCGCTATCCACCAGCAGGCGGCAAGAGCGGGTTGGCGGCGGATTGAAGGGCATTTCGATCTCGATGCGGCCTTTCGTGCATAGAATTTGGATCCGCTGGTGGTACACCAGTTGCGTGCTGACCGTAAACGAGCAGTGTCCGGAAGGGAAGGCGAGGGCGGCGGAGCTGAGGCGATCGGTCCCAAATTGAGGATCTTGTTCCAGTAGCGCCGTCACGCTCCGCGGTTCTTCTCCGAAGAGAAAACGTGAGATCTGGATGGGGTAGCAGCCGATATCCATGATTGCCCCGCCGCCAAACTCAGCCATGTTGCGGATATTGCCAGCGTCACGGTTGAAATAGCTGAACGTGCAGGTGACCGCGCGCAATTCTCCGATATCGCCGGAGCGCGCCAGTTCGCGGGCCCGGAGCCATTGCGGATGAGTCCTCACCATAAAGGCTTCGCCAATTTTCACGCCAGTGTGGTCGCGCGCCGCGATCAGTTTCCGGCATTCCTCGACGCTCGTCGCGACGGGCTTCTCGCACAGCACGTGTTTGCCGGCTTTGGCCGCCCGAATCGACCATGGCACATGCAGATGGTTGGGCAGCGGGATATACACCGCTTCGACCTCCGGATCCGCCAGCGCGTCTTCGTACGAGCCGTAAGCTTTAGGAATTTGAAGCGCGTCCGCCGCCTGCCGCGCTTTCTTCAGATCGCGCGACGCGATCGCGATTACCTTGGACCACTCTCCTTTTTGCAGCGCTGGGATGACCTTCGTGGTCGCGATGCGCGCCGAGCCCAAAACCGCCCATCGCACTTTTTCATCGGGCATACTGCGAGTGTCGCAGAACCGCGTACGAGCCGCCAGGATCGCCGCTCTACCTGCGGCGGAGCAGGCGCTCCGTCAGTGAGTCGTGGGCTGGCGCGAATTGCTCCGCCGCTCCCCGCAAGTAAGGACGGAATTCCCGCGTCCAGTAGTGCAGAAATCCTTCGCGCCCGATTTCCGCAAGCGCCTTCGTGTAGTGATCGAGCACGGCCTCGCCCAAAACTTTGCCGGTGCGCCGCGCCGCCGAACGGGCCGCGCGCGATAGCCAGAGAACATTGGCCGGCACGTGCGCCATGGCCGAAATCGCCATCACTGACGATACGAGAAAAACCGAACGGCCCTGCTGCAGCGCTGATGTCTGCAGGTTCTTCCACACCCGCTCCACGCGCTCCAGACTGGGTACGCTCTTAGGCGGGATACTCTTGAGCTCTTCCTTCAACCGGTCCCATTCGCGCCGCAAACTCGGAATGTCGAGTGGAGGCAGATTGAGCGTCGTCGCCAGGCGCCCGCTGCTCTTCTCGAGCCCGTCCAGCACCTGTTCCATGGATTCGAACCGCTCGTCCTTGTCCAGCAGTCCTTCTTCCTGCAGTGCCTGCGCAATCTCTCGAATCAGCCTGCGGCTTCCTCCCGCCGCATCCGCCAGCGCCGCCAATACCCAAACCGGAGAAGCCTGGAATGCCAGGATCCCGAGCAGTTCGATTCCATGGCTGGCGGTCCGCTGCAGCAGGAAGCTTTCCGCCAGCTTACCTTCGGGCGGATAGATGCCCTCAACCTGGCCGACATCCTCGATCAGAAACCGTAAGGTTACTTCCACCATCGTTCGGTACAGTGTGGTGCGCCGCACCGAAGCTGGCACCGCTACGTTGCCGACCTCGCGCAGCAGTCCCCCGCACAGCGCTCCAAGCGAACGGATCATCCGCTCCGGCAGCGAAAGCAAGTATTTGTAAGGAGCGCCCGCCACGATCTCGTAGTATACGCGCCTCCTCCTCCTGGATCTATGAGCCGCGAAAACCTGCTATCTCCTCGCTGCACCGGCGATTCCGGACAAGGTTTGACCAGTACTATACCTCGCGCTCTTTGGTGGTCGTCGGAAGAATGGCGATAATGCGGATAGCCTCTGAGTTCCCGAGGGCAACTTTGTTTTGAATATGGATTTCGACGTCATTATCATAGGGGCGGGGCCGTTCGGATTATCCGGTGCTGCCTATCTAAAAGATAAAGGTTTGGGAGTCGGTCTCTTTGGCGATCCCATGAGTTTTTGGCGGGATCACATGCCCGCTGGCATGTATCTCCGGTCCAACTGGGAGGCCTCCCATATCTCCGACCCCCACCGCCGGCTTACCCTCGATCATTTCCAGGCCGATATGGGCGCTCAGTTCAAACAACCAATCCCTCTGGAGCGGTTCATTGAATACGGCCAATGGTATCAGCAGAAGGCGGTGCCCGATTTGGTGCCCCGCCAGGTGTGCGAGCTCGCAAAGAACGGAAACGGTTTCACCGTCAAGCTGAGCGACGGAAACACCGCGAAATCGAAGCGAGTGATCGTCGCCACCGGCATCGCTCACTTTCCGTGGATGCCAAAAGAGTTTGAGGGCTTACCGCCCTCTCACGTCACCCACTCGTCCGATCATTGCGATTTGAGCCGCTTCCGTGGCCGTGATATGCTCGTCATCGGCGGAGGGCAGAGCGCTCTCGACGCAGCCCGCATCTTGCATACCTATGACGCAAAAGTGGAAGTCGTCGCCAGGCAGCAACAGATCCGATGGGTCGGTGAGAATGCGTGGCTACACCACCTCGGGTTTCTTTCCTGGTGCCTTTATTCGAAATTAGACGTGGGTCCGGCCGGCATTAGCCGCCTGGTCGGATTTCCCAATTTGTTTCGCAGACTGCCGCGCCGCTGGCAGGATCCAATCAGCCTTCGTTCTATCCGGCCTGCCGGCACCGGCTGGCAGCGTCCGCAACTGGCGAAAGTCTCCATGACTACGGATTGCTACGCCACTTCCGTCGAGATTCAAGGAGATCGCGTTTCCGTGAAGTTGAACGACGGCTCCGAACGCTTGGTGGACCACGTCATTGTGGGTACCGGGTACCGGGTCGATGTCCGCCGCTATAAATTTTTTAACCCCGGAATTCAGAATTCCTTGAAGACGGTAAGCGGATCCCCTGTTCTCGCCCGCGGGTTCGAATCGTCTGTTCCGGGACTGCATTTTGTCGGCAAGCCCGCCGGGTGGAGTTTCGGCCCGGTTCTGAACTTTATCTCCGGCTCCCATTTTGCGGGCGCCGAATTGGCGCGCGCGATCCGCCGCTGAGCCGCCAGCCTCACTGCCTGCGTTATTATAAGTACGCATTCCAAACCCATGATCTTAACGAGGCATCACAGGCGTGTGATCGCGATGGCGGCCGCGCTCGTCGCCACGGCTGGATTGATGGCGCAGCCGGTCACCGGCGCCAGCCTTGAGGTGCTGCAGCTCCGTCCGAATTTTTATATGATTGCCGGTGCCGGCGGCAACATCGGTTTTCAGGTCGGCTCGGACGGTGTCGTGGTGGTCGACTCGGGTTCCGCGTCCAACACCGATGCCGTCATCGCCGCCATTCGGAAAGTTACTCCCCAGCCCATTCGTTACGTCATCAACACCAGCGCCGACCCGGATCATGTGGGCGGCAATGCGGCGCTCGCCAAAGCCGGCCAGACTCTTTTCACGCAAAGCGCCGGAGCTGGTGTCGCCGCCGATTTCCTGGGAGGCGGCGCATCCATCCTTTCCGCCGAGCCGGTCTTGACGCGAATGAGCGGTTCGACGGGCAAGCCTTCCCCATTTCCGCTTGCTGCCTGGCCCACCGAGACCTTCAATCAACCCCGCAAATACATGTACCTCAATGACGAGGGCATCGAGGTCTTCCATCAACCGGCCGCCCATACGGATGGCGATGCCATTGTCTTCTTCCGCCGCTCCGATGTCGTAGTGGCCGGCGATGTCTTCGACACCACGCGATTTCCGGTCATTGATACCGCCCGCGGAGGCACGGTGCACGGCGAAATTGCGGCATTGCAGAAACTCGTGGATACCGCCATCCCCTCCGTGCCTATTGTGTCCCGCGAGGCCGGCACCCTCGTCATCCCCGGCCACGGCCGCATCTGCGATCAGCTTGACGTGGTCGAATACCGCGACATGGTGTCCATCATCCGCGACCGCGTTCGCGACTTGATGAAACAGGGCCTCACGCTGGAACAGATCAAGGCGGCAGTCCCGGCCCGGGGTTACACTCGCCGCTATGACTCCGTTTCCTGGACCGCTAACAATTTCGTCGAGGCAGTGTATCGCACACTCAACCAGAAAGTGCCATGAGACGATTCTTCATCGCGGCCGTCGTCACTCTCTCGTCCCTCGCCGCCCAACCGCGCGCGGCAGCGCCCGAGCGAACAACGGCAAAAGCCTCTGCGCCGGTTGATCTGACGGGCTATTGGGTTGCGTTCGTGACCGAAGATTGGCGCTTTCGCATGATTACTCCCCGCAAAGGCGATTACCAGGCGGTGCCCATGACTGC
>CAZKQQ010000114.1:9201-21519 GCA_964554945.1 uncultured Solibacteraceae bacterium
CCGCTGGCGGAGGCGCGCAAGGTCGCCGATGCGTGGGACCCGGCAGCTGACGAAGCCGCCGGCAATCAGTGCAGGGCCTATGGCGCCCCTGCCCTTATGCGCGTGCCCGCCCGTTTCCACATCAGTTGGCAGGACGACAATACGTTACGAGTCGAAAGCGACGCCGGCATGCAGACCCGCCTCTTCCATTTCAATGCGCCGGTGCCCGCCGCGGAACGGACGTGGCAAGGTGTTTCCACCGCGCAGTGGCAGGGCTCTTCGCTGAAAGTCGCAACTGCCGGCCTGCGCTCCGGATATCTGCGAAAGAACGGCGTCCCGTACAGTGAGAACGCCGCCCTCACCGAATACTTCGATATTGCGCCGCTCCCCGGCGGCGGCCAGGCGCTGCTTGTGACCACCGTCGTCGACGATCCGCGGTACCTCCAGCAGCCTTTTATCACGAGTTCGCAATTCAAGAAGGAGGCCGACGGTTCCAAATGGGATCCCACTCCATGCGCCGCCCGATAACCCGTTCCGCCGCGACCTTGCTCGCGGCCGCATCTTTGTGTCTGTTCGCCTGCCGCACCGCCGCCGCGCAGTTCGAAATCACCGGCTCCTGGGCCGCGCGCAACCATGAGTTCCTTTCCGGTGATGGCCTGCCGGTTGACTTCACCGGGATTCCATTGAACGAGGAGGGCCGCATTCGCGCGCTGAGCTATTCCGAATCGCAGCTCTCCATGATTGAGCGCCAGTGCCAGGGCTGGCCCGCCTTTTATATGGTCCAGGGCCCCTTTGGTTTGCGGATCTGGAGCGACTCCGATCCCCTCAAAGGCAGCGTCATCTCCTACACCATTGGCGCTTGGGAGGATCGCGCTCCGCTGACGATTTGGATGGACGGCCGCCCTCACCCCTCCCAATTTGCCGAGCACACCCGCTCCGGTTTCACGACCGGGAAATGGGAAGGCAACACCCTTGTCGCCTACACGACCCACATGAAGGCCGGCTTCCTGCGAAAAACCGGCGCCCCCAGCAGCGATGAAGCCACCCTGACCACGCGTTTCTACCGTCACGGCGATCTCCTGACGGTCCTTGCCGTCATCGAAGATCCCATCTATCTTGCTGAACCCTGGATCCTGTCCCGCAGTTTCCAGTTGAGCGACGCTCCGCTGTCTACGACGGGCCCGCCATGCGTGACCGCCTATGAAGCGAGCGTTGGCGACACCGCCCCGCACTACGACCCTGAGAAGAATCCGTTCATTGACGAGATGACGAAGAAATATGGCGTCCCTCGCGAAGCCGCCACCGGAAAACCCGAGACCCTGTATCCCGAGTACCGGAAGAAAATTTCGCCGCCCGCGCCCATCAGGTAGAACCAGTCGGCCGCAACCGCTGGATCCGGCCCGCAGCTTCCAGGTAAGCGCTCCTGCCGTCGGCCACGGCTTGCTGCCTGAGACCCGGGCTGTTATTTCACCAGGACGATGATCCCGTTCCGTCGCGCCAGAGCCGTGTGCCAAACGGCGCGCGCCCGTGATTCGATCCAGCCAAATGGTCCAGTCCGCTTCCGATACAAAGATCGCCCAAGCAGCGCCGCATGCGGATAGATCTGTCCCTTTGAAAATCCGGCTTTCCGTCCCACCCGGAGAGTGAGCGATGGCGGTGTATCTTTATCGGTGACGTCGTATTTCTGTACGACTTCGCGAGAGGCAGCCGCATGGCCGACGCCTGGTTCCGACGCGATCAGCCGGCCTCCCGCCTTCAACGCCCGGAAAGCCCCTGCCATCGCGCGGTCTATATCGGTAGCGTGGTGCAGCGAATCGAAAAACACGACGGCGTCGAACTCACTCTCAAACGGAAGCCTCTCATAATCGGAAATGACAAAGTGCGGTTTCCGGGGCAGCGTTCGAAACGGCCCCCGCATACTGGCCAGTTCGATGGCTTGCGCATTCACATCCTGTCCGACCACATCGTAGCCGGATTTGGCGAGAAAGTACGTGAGCCAACCCGGGCCGCACCCGCACTCCAGAACGCGGCAAGGTGGTGGCGGTAACAGCAGGAAAATCGCGCCGAGTTCCATCAGCAACTCCCCGCGGCGCGCCTCTGAATACGGCTTGTTCAGCCCGTGCTCACGGTTCTCGGCTCCGATTTGTTCGTAGTAGCTAAACTCCCCGGGCTTGGCCATCGGCAGATCCTTCCTAGTGTATCGGGCCGCTTGGTACCCTAGTCGCCACCCACCGATAAAGACCCGAAAAGCTGAGCAAAGCTCGTTCCTCTTTTCCGGCGCTTGCGCGTGGCGGGGTTTTCCCCATATTTCGCTAATTAGATGAGACGGCATATTATTCTCAGCCGCCCACTGGTGCGCAGTGTGAGCCTGCAAATCGACACGTCACGGCTCGAACAGGAGATCCTCCTGGTGAAGCTCTCGGGTAACATCACGCGGGCGGAGGAACAGTACACGGACGAGCCGTTCATCCACGATCTCCTCCGGCATGGCGAGAAGAAGATGATCGTCGATCTGTCATGCGTCGATCAAATCGACAGCTCGGGTGTTCAGCTCCTTTATGAGTGTTTTTCAGCTGTTCGGAAGACGGGCGGGGAACTTCGATTTGTAGGCGCTAACGCCAGAGTGGCGCGCCTGTTCCAAATTACGAAGCTTGATGCCGTTCTCCAGTTCTATCTCACGATCGCCGGCGCCTGCGAGAGCTTTCCGCAGATTGGTTGAGCCTCGCCAAACGCCTTCGACCGAAGCACCAAAAGTTTTTCGCGGCTGTGGCGGTATTCCCTCTGGCTATCGCTTATGAGATCATGCTAGCTCCGTGCAGCCGTGCCTGCGCTTCGTCGCCATTGTAGACGCGCCGAATCCCTCGGGCCCCAGACCAGGTCATTGTTAGAGAAAGTGGAGAAGCCCCCCGGCCTAATCGTCCGGGGCCACTCTTATGCAACCAGAGCCGGTCCGGTTCGACCGCCGCTCTCCAGACCACGACCGGAAAAGAGGTCTTATATGAAAACGCGCCTGGCAGTATTAGTCCGCTGCGCAGTGATTTTCGGATGCGCCCTGTCCCTGTTCGGACAACCGATCGAGCCCAAAGCTGGTACCTGGAAAACATGGATCATCTCTTCCGGTGTGGATTATCGGGTGCCCCCGCCGCCGGACGCGGCCGCCACTGCCGGAGAATTGCGGTGGCTTCACGATGCGGTCGCCGAACCCAATGCCAATGTTGCCGACACAGTCCGGTTCTGGAGTGCCGGTGCGCCGGCCTATCAGTGGATGGAACTGATCAACAACCGCGCCCTCGCCGGCGCGCCCCTTACAACTTATGCGCACCGGGTCTATACGTATGTCGCATTAGCGATGTATGACGCCACCGTTGCCGCATGGGAGTCGAAATACGCGTACAATCGGCCGCGCCCCAGCCAACTCGATCCCACGCTGAAAACCAGGCTGCCTACTCCCCAAAGTCCCTCATATCCCTCGGAACATGCCGCAACTGCCGCCGCAGCCGCCGGGGTGCTTGCGTATTTCTTCCCCAACGAGGCCGCGTCATTCCAGAGCTTGGCGGAACAAGCCGGTAAATCGCAGCTTTGGGCCGGCCTCGCGTTCCCAACCGACTACTTCGCCGGTATGGATTTAGGCCAGAAAGTGGCTGCCCGAGTGATTGAGGCTGCCAAGGTGGACGGTTCCGCCGCCGTTTGGAGCGGCACTGTGCCCACCGGCCCGTGCATGTGGATTGGTGCCAATCCAGGCAATGTGACTGCGACCACCTGGAAACCTTTTCTCCTCTCCTCGCCCAGCGAGTTCCGGCCGCCGGTACCGCCTGCCTGTGATTCGGATCAGATGAAGGCTGAGGTCGCCTTAGTGAAAAATTTCCCGCGATCGCCTGCGGCCTTTGCGACCAATCAGCGGGCGATGTACTGGCAGAGTCCCGAAGGTATTAATTTCTGGCCCTATGTGTACGCAAATAAATGGATGTTCGAAGACAAGCTCGAACAAAACGCGCCGCGGTGGGCGCGTGTGTACGCTCTGATCGCGGCCTCGTTCTTTGATTCCTTTATCGCCAGTCAGGACGGCAAGTTCACTTACTGGTACATCCGGCCTCCCCAACTCGACCCGGCAATCGTTCCCCTGTTTCCCGTCCCCAATTTCCCAAGCTATCCTTCCAACCATGCGACGTTCTCCACAACCCGATCGGAGATGCTCGCTTATCTGTTCCCGTACCGTGCGGACTTCATCCGGGCCGTGGGCAAGGAAGGCGGAGATTCCCGTATCTGGGCCGGCATTCACTATCCTATTGATCTCGTGTCCGGCGCAGCGATAGGAAAGTCAGTCGCCCAGAAATTCATCGCATGGGCCAGCGCTGACGGCTCACAGTAGTGCGGCGCTCCGATCGACTTCTCGCCCGAACCGGCCAATCAAGGTTAGAAGCAGACGGCGACGCACTGCGCCGGGCACTCCTGACCCTGATAGAGAACGCGGTGAAGTATACTCCAACTGCGAGGGGTTCCGAATGAAAGTACTAGCAGCGCTGGCTGTTACGATGGCGGCTACGGGCTTGGTTGCTCCGGCACCTTGTCAACAAAGATCTGCGGCCGGAGCTAAAAAGACTTCGGTTGCATCACCTCCCGAAAAACCTCTGGTTCTGACGGAAGCCATTCCTCTCGAGAGCGCCAAAGGACGTTTTGATCATTTTGCTATGGGAGGCGGCCGGTTATTCGTTGCCGCTCTGGGCAGTAATGCCGTCGAGGTAATCAATATTGGCGGCAGAATCCTCGATCACACGATTCCCGGCATACCTGACCCGCAAGGGATCGCTTTCTCTCAGGAAACGAACAAGCTCTTTGTGGCTAGCGGCCGAGGCAAAGTCTACATCTATGACGCCAAGTCCTACGATCAGATCGCGGCCGTCGATTTCCAGGGAGGTGCTGACAATCTGCGCTATGACGCTGCGACCAAACGTGTCTACGTCGGTTGCGGTGACGATGAAGGGACTGGGGCCATAGCCATGATCGATGCGACGACCAACCAGCGCCTCACTGAGGAGTACAAGTTGGGTGGTGAGCCGGAATCGTTTCAACTGGAGAAGACGGGGCCGAACATATATGTCAACGTGCCGGACCTGAAGCAAATTGTGATCGTCAATCGCACCACGAAGGAGATCAGTCGTTGGCCGTTGAACGGGGTGGCGCACAATTTCCCGATGGCTCTGGATGAGGCGGACCACCGCTTATTCATAGGCGTTCACACCCCGCCACGGCTCGCAGTGTTTGACACGCGTTCAGGCCGGCTCGTCGCTGCGCTGCCGAGCGTGCAGGATAGCGATGATCTCTATTTCGACAGCGATCGCAAGCGCATCTACATGCCTGGAGGAGAGGGCTTTATCGCCGCCTTTCAGATGACAGATCCAGACCACTACAGACTTCTTGCGAAAATTTCGACAGCCATTGGTGCGAAGACAGCCGGCTATTTCGGAAAGCAGGGAAAGGGCTTCGACCGTTTTTACTTGGCAGTGCCCGCGCGAGGCGGCCAAAGCGCCGAGGTGAGGATCTACACGGTACAGGATTAAGCGAGGCGTTGCAGCCACACTGTCCCGGCCAGTCCGTAGGTCACTAAGCACTTCGGCGTCGCAGGCCTCTGGCCTCCCGCGCCAATCCTACGGCATCCGGTGAAAACGCCCGACATAGGCAGCCTTGCCGATCACGTGACCTTCCATGGCCTTCACCAACTCGTCGCGCGTCGTGTTCGCCGGGAGATCGAGTTTCGTGTCCAGGGCGTAGAACTCAAAGACGTAGTGATGGAACGGCCCTGGGCCGGCGCCAGGCCCGAAATAACCAGCCGTGCCGTTGGGGCGGCTGGCTGCGATTCCCGGGCCATTCCGCGTGCCGTCCGGCAAGTCACCACTACCCAATCCTTCCGGCAAACCCTTGGCGCTTCCGGGGATGTTGAACGCGGACCAGTGCAGCGTGTCCGTGGGACCCTTGTTGGTCGCATTCTCGATGTCATGAAAGATCACGGCATAAGTCTGAAGCGCTTCAGGCGCCGGCCCCGGCGTATTGCCCATCGACCAGTTAAAGGTGAACTCCGGTGATTTGTTCTCGCCATAGAAAGAGTTTTTCAGAGGCACTTCGCCGCCATCCGGGAACGATGAGGAGCTCACCGACAACACCGGTCGAGCCGGGCCTCTGCCTCCGCCCGGACCTCTGCCGGGAGCCGGGCCTGCCGGCGGTTGCCCCACCAGCAATGCACAGGATGCGAGCGAGAGAACGGCCGCGGGAAGAAATGAGATCAGGCGAATTCGCATACGCCGATTGTAGCCCATACGCGATATTTTCCTTGGCGCGCTCTGCCTCGCCCGCGCTCTGCTTCTGAGCAAGTCCTCGCGGGTACACGCGTGCGTCCGCCTGATCGCGACGCGTCGGCGCCGAGTTCTTCTCGGCTCGGCGGTAAAACTAGTGTTGCGCCGTCAATCCGAGGGAGCGTAGTATCCGAGGCGCCAGTGCGCACGCAGCTTAGGCAAGCCTCTTGGCGGAACGACCTTGATTTGAATGCGATGATAGCGTCCGTCGCGGTTTTGGATATCGGGCGCATACCCCAGCACATAGCGGTTGCGCAGTTCGATAGCGATCTTTCGAGCAATGTCGGGCAGATCATAGCCGGCTGCCGGGTACATATGGGCGCCAGTCATCGCCGCGATGCGGTTCATCAGACCTGCATCTTCGTCGAACCCGCCAATTAAGATGGTATAGATCAGTACATCGCTTTCCTTTACGAGATTCTCGAGTTCGCGCTGCGTGTAGCGGCTATGGTTCTCGCCCCCATCAGAGATGAGCACTAGCGCCTTCTTCGTCTTCTTCGATCTGCGCATCTCGTTGATCGCCAGATAAAGGCCGTCGAAGAGCGCCGTGGATCCCCCAGACTTGGTCAGTAGGACTTCGGAATGGATCTTGCCTGTCTCCGACGTTAGCGGAATGACTAACCGGGGCGCACTATCGAACTCCACCAGGAAGAACTCATCCTCCGGATTGGCGAGGTTCAAGAATTGGGCAGCGGCCTGGCGTCCCTGCGGCAGCACGCCGCGCACGCTGCCGCTTACATCGAAGACCAACCCGAGAGCAATGGGCTCGTCCTCGGTCGAGAAACTCGTGATGATCTGCTCGATATTATCGTCGTAAACACGGAAATTGTGTTTTTCCAAACCCGTGACCGGCTGGTTCAACTCGGTACCGACAATAACAGGAACCAGCACGAGGCTCGTATCCACCCTGAGATTGGCGCTCGGCATAGCAGGCTGCTTAGAACCTGGCCGGGAACGCGGTTGGATGGAAACCTGACCCGAGACGTCAAGTGCCAGCAGTCCGAATGCGGCCGCTAGGCCGACGATGCGCCGACGATCCATCTTACGGAGTGCCGATGATCATTTTACTCTAGCGCTAGCGCCGGCCATGGCCCCGGCCCGTCGTATGCGACACCAGCGGTCTACGCCGGTCGATGCGCCTTGAGAAACGAATGAATCTGGCGCACCGCCAGAGGGATTCGCTCCTTGGGTTCTTTCCAGGGGAACATGCTCACCTCGGCCTTGGGCGCAAGCATGGCGCACTCCATCGCTACGGCCAATGGGTGCGCGGGGACGTCGTCCGGCAGGACCAGAACCGGGTTCTGGCAACTCCGCACGAAATCGCGCGACACGGTGAAGACGAAGTCGGAGTTGGTTTCGAACATTTTCGTCGCAAATTGTTCCGCCGTCTGCATCGGGATCTCGGGCCGCTTCGCGCTCAGCTGCGCAGGCCAGCCCTTCCAGAATGTGCCGGGGTACTTCGGGTCGCGCATCTCCGGACGCCAGCCCACGGGCTGCGCGAGCACGGCCGCGGGAATCCGATTGGGTGCGCGTTTCAAGAGACTCCAGATGAAGGGACCGCCAATGCAAAAACCCATTACCGCGAACTTGTCGATCCCCAGATGATCCATCAGGCCGAGCTGGTCGTCCGCATAGGATTCCCACGGCCGGTCGACCTCGACAGGGCCGGTGGACTGGCCGCTCGGGGCGTTGCGCAGGTCTGCCGTGATGCAGCGATACTGTCCCTTGAATTCCTCAATGGCATTAAAGGGCGAGTTGCCGGAGAAGAAGCCAATGGTCGAATTCAACCCTCCCCCCGGAAGTAGTAACAGGGGGAAGCCGGAACCGGCCTCCTCATAGTAGATGCGCACCGGGCCTTTTTCATAGAATTTGCCCGTTCCTGTTTTGCCCGATGGCTGAGCAAATACCCGCGGCACGGCGGTGGTTGCTGCTGCCGCAACTCCGGCCGCCAGTATGTTGCGTCTGGTCGAACCCATAGTCGGCGTCCTCCTTTAATCCTTGATCTGAATCGCGCGTGCGGCAGCTCGAAGCCCCGGCGTGCCCCGCGAACGACTGTGATCCGTTAGCGGAAAGCATCATAGCACAGGCTCATTTTGCGCTGAAGGCTCGAATGTCCGCTTGCGGGCCGAATCCGCAGCCAGCGCGCCCGATCGCTTACGCTCACTGTCAACCTCCGCAAAACACGAATCCGTTCCCGGCCGGCTTTACCCTTCCGGCATGCGGGGCGCAGAAGTGCCCAGGGACGAGCAGCTGATTGCATTCTGCCGCCTCGTCCAGCAATTTGCGCCGCGTCGCCCGCGCTTGCGGGCCATCTTCGCAGAAGGCGCTGTTTAAATCGGGCTCCGCGATTTGGATGGGGTTGTGAATGATGTCGCCCAGAAAGATGCCCGTCTCCTCGCCGCGCCCGGCGCGGATCGCGATATGACCTGGTGTATGGCCGGGCGCGGGAAAGACCGTGAGGTACTCATGAACAGCTTGTTCGCCGGTGACGAACTCAGCCTGGCCGCTCTGAATCACCGGAAGAACGCTGTCTTCAAAAATGTTCAGAAAGGGAGGGGGCTCGGCGCCGCGATTCTCCGGAGCGTAGCGCGCGTACTCCTCGCGTGAAAATATATAACGCGCATTCGGGAACGTCGGGACCCACCGTCCATTGTCGAGCCTGGTATTCCAGCCGACGTGATCCACGTGAAAATGCGTGCACAGCACGATATCCACATCCTCGGGCCTGCAATTCGCAGCGCGCAGGCGATCCAGATAGGGATTGTTCAAACGATGCGCGAGTGGAAAATCGGGCCGCTCCTTCTCGTTCCCGATGCAGGTGTCGATTAAGATCGTCGTCTTGGCGCAACGGACCACGAAGGATTGAAACACGCACGGAAAGCTATGCGCCTCAAGGTCGAAGTACGGAGCCAGCCACGACGCATACCGCGCGGGTGTGTCGCGCGCCAAATCGGGATAAAACATCCCCGCGTCAAACTGCGTTCGCGTTTCCTCGACGCGCGAGATCTCCAAAGCCCCAAGCCGGAAGTGATCCATCAACTTAGTATCGTGCATCTTTTCCGGAAGTTTGGGCGCGCCCCCCACACGCTCAGAACGACAGTCCCTTCGCATGTGCATGAAGGTGATTGCGCGCAGCGGCTCGCGAATATATACTCTTCAAGACAGCCCGGAGGATCAGATGACAGCTACAAATCGATTGCTGTGGGCGGCGGTCGCGGCGCTATCGTGCGCGTTGCCCGTCGTCGCGCATCATTCTTTTGCCGCGGAGTTCGACTCGGGCAAAACCGTGACGTTGCGGGGAGTTGTCTCCAAGGTCGACTGGGTCAATCCGCACATCTTCGTCTACGTAGACGTGAAGGACGAGGCTGGAAAGACGACTACGTGGGCGCTGCAATCCCTGCCTCCGCTGTTCTTCAGAGGAAGCGGGCTGACCAAGGATTTGCTGCTGAGCAACAAGCAGGAAGTGACCGTCACGGCAAACCCGGCCAAGGACGGTTCGGGGGCCTATGGGTTCATGACCAAGTTGACTTTTGCGGACGGCCACGGCTTCAGCATGTCGCCGCAAGATGCCGACCCCAATCTGCGGAGGACGCAGAAATAGCGGCCCTTCGCAGGAAAACCGTCGTAGACCAAAATAGGGAGGAAATTATGGTATCCGAGCTCGTGACTCATCGAATGCTCACACGGGCCGCGCTCGCCGCGGCCATTTTGGCCGCGCCCCTCGGCGCCCCGGCGCAAACCAACTACGCCGCGGAAGCCGCCAAGAATCCCGGCGCCGCCTCCCGGCCCACGCCCCGCCTGGCGGACGGACACCCCGACCTGAACGGGGTGTGGCACCACTTCTTCGGCATCGGCACGATCCAGAAGGTCGGCGAGAATTTCGTGGTCGGCGGCGCGTTCAGTCCAAAGTCGGGCGCGCTCTACAACGCTCCGCTGAACGATCCCACGCCGCAATACAAACCCGAGTTCGTGGCCAAACTGAAATCACTGAACGAGAATCAGGTGAAGGAAGATCAGACGCTGCATTGCATAAATCCGGGCGTCCCGCGGCTGGGACCTCCGCACCAGATCGTGCAGACGGCCAAGCAGGCGATCTTTCTCTACGCCGACAACACGGGTAACCAATGGCGTGTGATTCCGCTCGACGGGCGCCCCCATGGCACCGATCCCGAAACCGCCGCGACGTATAACGGCGATTCGGTGGGGCATTGGGAAGGCGACACGCTGGTTGTGGATGTGACCCGGCTCACCGATGAAACCTGGATGGGAGATAACGGTTTGTTCCACAGCCGGAAACTGCACGTGACGGAACGGCTCCGGCGCGCGGGAGACACGATTCAATATCAGGTGACCGCGGAAGACCCCGAGGTTCTACAGAAACCGTGGACTCTGTCGCGCACGCTCACGCTTCAGCCCGACGCGCTCGAAGAGGCCGCACCCTGCATCGATAAGGATGCGGGCCATTACGTCACTGGCGAGCATCACGATAATACCCGCTAGGCATTCAGCCTATGGCGGGCTTTAGCTCGGCGTAGGAAGCGAACCAGCCGCTTGGTTTTACGGACATCTGCCACACGGAACTAGTGCCTGATCTGGCTCGCCGCATGCCCCAGCTCCTGCACCGTACAGTCGCCGCGCTCACGGATCAGGCCCGCGTTAGGATTCGGGTTACGCACCACCGTTCGGGTCGGCAGCACCCACGGCTCCACCAGCATCTCGGGATCATCGACCGTGACGTCGTACAGAAGCGCGTCGCCTTCACGCCGGAAGCGCTCGACGACATGCATCTGATCGGAATGGATGAGACCGCCGCGCCCTAGCCAGGTCGCATCCGTGAACGCGATGGCGTCGAGCACCAGCGTGTCGCCTTCCCAGTGCCCTACGGTGTCGCCCAGGTACGTCATATCCAACTCCGCCGATTTGGGGTGCGCGCGGCCATCGGTCGGGATGATGCGATACTCGCCGTATCCGCCTCCCGCATCGCCGCCTTGATAGATAAAGGTAATGTCGTGGTCCGTCTGGTAGATGCGCCGCGGCGGCCCTTCGCGCGGGACTCCCAGGGGCTGGCAGGTCATCACCGGGTCATACTTGTTCGTCCACATGTCGAGCTGTTGCACTTTGTCCCAGTACTCCGGCTTGTATATGGGGCGGCCGGTATTGCCGAATCGCGAGGGCGAGTACAGTTCAAAATCTTCCGTCTGGTTACTTTGCCGGCTGCAGTCGGGACCCTGCCACGGGCTGCAGCGGCGTCCTCCGCCCGTCATGTAGTTCCCAATCCAATCGGTATACGACCAGTTGCCTGATAGGTCCGGATGCTCGCCCAACCGCGGCGTCGGAGCCGATTTGTTGACGTTTGGCTCCGCCTTAGCCATCACGCCTTGCGGGAGGCGTCCGTTCATTTTCTTCGCCGTCACAATTGCCGGAACGGGCGCCACCACATACACGTCGCCGGTCTCTGTCTGGGTGGTTGTCAAATCGCGAATGACCGCGCCGTTGCGGCGCTCGGTCATCTTTCCGGCGTACAGCACCCCGATCTTGTTCAGCGGGTTGTTCCAGTCCTGATAGTCGCCGTAGGTGTACTCGACCTTCGTCGGCGAGCCCGCCGCAGCGACCACCACGCGCTCGGCCGTATACTTCACTGGATCCAGAGTGGCGGTTGCGGTCGCTCCCGGAACGCCTGGAATCGGGAACGTGACCATTGGCTTCCCGTTCTCCCACGACAGCGATGTCTGGCCCGCCTTGGTGAGGCCGTCCGCGAACAGCGTGCCTGGATTCGCTCCCAACCAGAAGGTATCGGTGGTTCCCGCCACTGCGGCTTTCGGCGCGCCCTGCGGACTCGCCCAAATTCGGACGAGCCGGGCCTCTGCCTGGTTCGGCGCCGGAGTGACATTGCCCTTTGTGGAACCGATCTGCGCGCCGGGCGTGTCTTCGTTCCAGGCGTACAGTCCGCTGACCACCTCGACGTTCGAGTACGTTTCTCCATTTGCTGTCC
>CAZKQQ010000115.1:0-21276 GCA_964554945.1 uncultured Solibacteraceae bacterium
GAAGCCAACAAATGTGAACGTGCTAGGCGTCAGCGGTAGCACCGTCCACCTTGAAGTTATTGCCAGCAGGCCAATGACAACAGAGGCAACCAGAAGGCGGCTGAAATGCATCACCGTCCTGATGATAGCGCCTTTCAATCCAGGAGGCTCAGCACTTGACCCTTGCACCCTTGCACGGCAAGACAGGGATACACACGGTGGTGAGGGATACGATAGGCTATGGATGGATGCAGCGATTTAGCGACATCTTCCATGCACAGACGACTGATGGTGAATCAAAGGCTAGGACACTGGACCAAATGGCCCAAGCTGCTGGTTGGACAGTCTTGCATCCAGGCGACAAAATCCATCTTGAGGAAGGCTTGGATTCCATCGTCATCACTGGAGTGACGTGGAGCATACCGGATCTGGAGGCATTGGACGAGCTTGCAGCACGTGAGGCAGGCAAGGTGTGGTTCTTCAATCTTGATGGAGTCTTTCCAGATGGCGGTATCTGGCCAAGTTGCCACGTATAGTCCAGACCCCCGCTCTGGCGGAGTACTCTGGCAGAGAGCTGAAGGGCTGTTGGCGTGGGGCTGTGGATCGTATCAGAGATTCCTATCCTCTCCGCATCAAATAGGAATTCACTGCCGGTGGTGAGGGCTGGTAAGATTGCGGCTGAGTATGAACCTCACGGGCAAAGCCGTCCTAGCCTTGGGAGTCTTGGCGATGGTGGCTCTCTCACAGCCTGCCCAACTTCCAAGGTTTGAGGACTACCCGGTTGCCACGATTTATCACGGCAAGACTAGGCCACCGGACTTTGGCAACCCCAATCAATACTCTGGTACAGACTTGCGATGCTTTGGCGGGGATACCAATTTTGACTACTTAAAAGTCAAGCCCAACTTTGCAGGGCACTACGTCATTGATGCTTGCACATGTGGGAGCGGTTGCCACTACCTCTACATGTGGGACGCCGTGACCGGGAAGTTTTTCCGCAACTTCCCCGCTATGCCCATTGATGTTGGGCCGTTCTCTGACTCGCCAATCCAGTACAGGGGTGAGGACTTCCGTGTGGACAGTAGCCTCCTAATCATTGACGGTTGCATTGAGGATACCCATGATTGCGGCTCCCGCTATTACCGATGGGACGGCATCAGGTTCAGACTTCTCAAGCGTGTGCCAACCCCTGCCAATGATAAAAAGTAACGCCGCCCTCTACCCCTCATTTCCCATGCAACACTGCAACGATCAATTCCATCCACCCTTACCGTGATACGTATCCACTTTGAGTTGAAACTCGTGTCCACAAGCTGCGCACCGGAGGACAAAGAATTAGTTGTCTAAAACCGCTCGATCTCTGCGGATGTCATCGAGTGGTGAGCTTTCTTGGAGGAGAGTGAGAATGCTTCGATCTACATACCGATTGATACGCTCAACCAACGCACACAATTCTTCGGGTGTCTTGATTGCGGTATGGTGCCGCAGCGGGAAACATCATCTCTGGCAGTGCACGGAATTTCGAGCCACGCACACCTCGTAAGGCCAGTTTTGTAGGGGTTTGGCCCTGTGGAGGGGATAAAATAAATCCCCGAAATGCCTCTGAAAGCCCGGCAGAGGCCGAGAAGTTCCGATACGCGGGGGCCGGTATCAATCGCGGTGAGCGCCAAGGCACGCAGACGATGCTCTGTCCGTTTGGCGGGTTTGCAGCGCAGCAGGCGGTTGACTTGATCGGCAGTGAAAGTAGCGAGAACCTTTTGCTCCTCCTTCAACCATGCCAGTTTGATTGGCTCCGTTAGGATTGACTCCTCATGTGCCCACCGGAGGAAAGCCTTGAGGCACCGCAAATACGTATTGATGGACACGGCTTTATTCCCGCGCCCCTCTGTGAAGAGAACCTGGATGCGCGTCATCAGTGCCCCCTTCAGTGCCGTGCTAGACTGGTGAGGTTCAGACAGGACAGGAAGAAAGGCTTTGAAGCTGGATCGGCACCAGTCTTCCGTTGCAGGTGTCGCGCCTCTGAGGAACTTTCTTTCCTCAATGAACCGCTCCGTATGCGAGGCAAGTATGCAAATCGCAGGGGTGTTTTCGTAAGTCATTGACAATTCGGGCCGTGGCGCAGCCTGGCTAGCGCGCTTGCTTGGGGTGCAAGAGGTCCCGGGTTCGAATCCCGGCGGCCCGACCAGCTAAATCAATCAGATACGAATAGGAATCGTGACTAGTATCCTCGTTGTGACGCGCGTTGTGACTTAACCCTCAGTTGACGGCGTTACCAACAAGATCGTCCTCTTCGGGCAGGGGTGAAATGAATCCTCCCTGGAGTCGTTCCAGAGCCTGTCGCTTGGCTGCCATCCGCACATGGGAGTAGTGTTCGAGCATCTGACGTGACATGTGACCGGCAAGAGCCTCGATGGTGGCATCAGAGGCCCCATTCTCCGCCAGCTCAGTAATGGCTTGGTGTCGGAGATCGTGGAAGCGGAGCCCCCTGAATGGCTCAGCGGCCTTCGCCCACGCTAACTTCAGCGAATTCAGACGTCGGTTCTGAACAAGAGCGGCTCTCGCCGCTTCCCTTCCAGCCCGCCTCGCAGCCTCTCTGACAAGGGAACGCCACGCTGTGCGCCATGTCTTCTGAGGCTTCGCAGGGTCAATAATGCTCCTCTGGCAAGCTGGGAAGACAAAGTGATCCCGGTCGACTGATCCAAGCCCATTGGCCCTACGCTTCAGCCTCGACAGAGCCAGCATTGCATCGCTGTTGAGAGGAATAGGCCGGTGGCCAGCCTCGGTCTTGCTTCGGCGAATGTGTATAATCCTGCCGAACAGGTCCACGTCACGCCAGCGGAGGTGCTTCAGCTCGATTCCACGACACGTTGTATTGACAGCCAGCACCGACGCGCAGTATGCCACGAGCCATTCATCTCTTGATGCGGCAGTCTCGAACAGTAGCTTCTTCTCGTCAGCGGTAAGGACCTTTCCCACCGGCTTCGCATTCTCTTTGTCAAGTCTCACATCCTCCGCGATGATGCTCCAAAGCTTGGCTCGCTTCATTAGCTGCCTAAGAACTCCAACCTCCATGTTCAGCGTGCGGCCAGAGATGCCAGTTGGCCGACGGGAGCGCTGGTAGGAAGCAACGTCCGGTGCTTTGATCCGGAGAAGCGCCCTTTCACCGAAAAACTTGCGCAGGGGTTTCAGCAGGTTGCACTCAAGCTGATGAGTACGCTCAGAGACGTAAGGCTTGCGATCTTCAAGAAAGATGTCAGCCGCAACTTCGAATGGCTTGCGTGCAAAATCTCTGCCCGTCGGTGAAGCCCCCTTTCCCTGATGAATCTCGGCTATACGCTCCTTTTCACGTTCCAGGGCTCTCCGACGATCGGTTGTGCCGAACGGCTCCTCTGCAGTGCGGAGAGCCTCGCGGTACCGTACACCGTTTATAGTCACATCTATGTGCCAGTGACCCTTGCGTTTGTAGATCATTTTGCTTTCCCGCGCTTCCAGCCGCTAGCCCTGGGGCGACCTCCCTTCTTCCCGTTCTCCCGGGCGATCTCTTGAATTCGCTTAAGCCCGAACCTCTTAAGACGGACTCGGTAGCTCCGCTTGCCTAACCAGCTTGTGAATCTCTTGACTTCCTTCCTCTGCATTCGAAATATCTTAAACTGTTTCGGTTATTTTTACAAGCTCCGTGAAGCCTGATGGCCGTACGGCTTTACGAGTGGGCCGGCGAAACCGGCTAAACCGACGAAACTCTGAGACTGAGGAAGAGTGTCGGGGCCATTCCGGTAAAATCAGCGCGTTCGCCCGCTACTCACTCGGATATGGCGTCCGCCCAGAGATCATCCCATCGAAGTTCAGGCCCATAGCGGAGAACGCTTCTCTGAGCTTTTCCTGCACTCTGGCACCGAAGTCGCTGGGCTTGAATTGACCCGTTCTCCTGCTGTCGAGGCGTTCCGCATCGTCGATCTTCCACGGGTATGACACACGCCACAATTCTCAATTGAGGGAGAGGTGGCTCCGCATAGGGAGTCGAGTCGAGAAGAGCGGCGTCAGCAGACGGGACGGGTCCGTTACTGTCCATGGCCCACCTCCCACCCCTGTGCTTCCGCCCAGGATTCCAGTCGTGATCGCGGATACCGAACGGCTCGGCCGAATTTGCGGTATTCGGGTCCTTGGCCGATGCGGCGTTGCTTTTGGAACCAGGCCTCGGACATACCGCAGACGCGAGCTGCTTCTTTCTGAGTCAGGTAAATCTCTAACGGTCGGTATTCATCTGCCATCGAATGCTCCTTGCTATGAAGAATCATGAAGGAGCAGTGTGACCTATCTGCTATTAGAGAATCAATTGTAGTTTCTTAGAGAAGTCTTGAGAAACGTTGAGAAGGCCGGGACAGCCGATTACTCTGGCACGTCAAGCAGGCTTATCCCAAGCGCCTCTGCAATGGCCTTTCGAGTCTTGATTCGAGCTTTCTCCTGCACGCCGTCGAAATAGTCGTAGATCGGCTTGGGCGTACAGTTGCCGGTACATGCCTTCGCCAACTCGTATCGCGACCAAGCCCTGTCTCTGAGGATTCGACCAAGTGTGCGACGGACCCGGGCACGAGCTTGCGCGGCATCAGACAGGCGTCCCGGCGAGAGCAATCTGCCGAAGATATCAGCGTAGTCATCAGCAGTTGGGCTGGCTCCGCCGTGCGAACAGCGCGAGATCGAACGCACTGGCAAAGTGCAGGGCCTCCAAATCTCCACTGAATGACTCGTCCGAGACGTTGCCGAGCCGTGGCGCGCGCACACCGTTTCTTCCATCATCAGTTGCATCGCCTCCACGCGTAATTCTACAAACTGGCGATAGGGCTCGTCCACAAAGCACAGCTGGAAGTGCCACAGCAACCGGCATCCACAAGATGTGGGCTGACGGTCCCCTGAGGAACTCGCCATGAGACCAGAACCCGGTGCGGAGCAACGAATTCTGTGACGTGGATTGTGACGCAACCCTCTTCTCCTGATTGCGGATTACGCTGCCTCCCGAGACTGCACCGCACTGTCAGCCGACACAGAACATCGTTTCGACGTATCGCTTTAGATCCGTCGATAGGAGACCAGAATGTTCCACCGTTACAATTGGGGTGCAAGAGGTCCCGGGTTCGAATCCCGGCGGCCCGACCAAAAACCCTTTTACAATCAAATACTTCTTTTCCCCTGCGGAGGGTTACACATCTACGCGTGGCGATCAGACTCCGGGCAGATGCCATAGTCTGCGGTGTTTGCAGAACATACTACAAAATGTTCACAGCTCGCGCGCCGAGGAGGGCGATGGTTGCCAGGGAAATGGACGCTTGCACCATCATCAGGGTTTTCGCCCAGCGCGAAAGGACCGGAACATCAGTCGGCGAAAAGGCGGTGCTGGTGTTGAAGGCGAGAAACAGGTAGTCTACAAATCCGGGGCTCCATTGATCCTCGCCCATCTCCCGGCGAAGATCCGGGTCCAATAACATTTGAGGAAATAAGAACGCACCGTCGGTGTGGGACTGACGCAACGAGCGCTGGTGTGGGCCTCCGGCATCCAGCCTCCAATACCAGCAAGCGAAAACCAACAGGTTGCAAACCCAAAGGGCGCCAGCGGAGCGTAGTAACTGACCCGGACTGTCATTGTGCGTCGGAAGGCGCGAAATCAGCAATCCCAGGGAAATGGCGACCGACAGAGTGACCACGGAGTTGGCGGCATAGCCGAAGACATGGCTTAAGCGCCAGTTTCCGCGGCGATGAGAGATGGTGGCCGGAACCGCCAAGGCGGCGACCAGCACCAACAACAGCCAGTCGGGTCCAACCCGAAGCACGGGCGGTAGCGCGTAATGGAGCCCCCCGATGGATAGCAGCGCCAGTACGGCCGGCCATCGGGGCTCGTAGTTAAGAACACTCTCGTCGGGCATATTTCATTGTGGCTTGCAAAAACGCCTACCTCATACCCGGCATGGCGGAGTTCTACCACGCCGGAGAGAACAATGAAAGATACCATGGCGGAGACAATCAGCCAAAACTACCCAGTGCTCGCGCCACACGGGCACGGGTCACGATCTCCAGAGCTGGTGGCGGCAATTAAACCGTGCTGCTACCTCGAACGAAATGAAGGATGAGTGAGATCACAGCGACGATGAGTAACAAATGAATCAGGCCGCTGGCCACATGGAAAGCCACGAACCCCAACAGCCACATCACGAGCAGAATCAGAAACAACGCCAGGAACATACGAATCACCTTTCCAACGGCCCGATTTGCGGCCGCTCCTCTTGATTTCCGGCATGTGGCCTGCCATAGGGCGGCCCGTAACGAATCGCGCGAAGAAAGGAACCAAAGGTAGCTATTCGTACGTGTGGTGAATCCGCAGTCTAGAATGTGGGAATGATGTTGCTGCAACGACGCTTTCTTCCCGTGATGTTCGGCTTACTTTGCACCGTCGCGATTTCGGCGCAGACCGGGACGGTTGCCGGCGAATTCACGGCCGAGCCGCCGACGCTGGTCTCGCTTGGCTTCGAGTGGCGGATCACGGGTGACGACAATCGCAACGCGAAGGTCGAGACTTCCTATCGCAAAAAGGGCGAGACAGGTTGGCATCAGTCCCTGCCGCTCATGCGACTGCAGCGTGAGCAGATTGGTACGGCCCCGGGCCCCGGCGCCGGAAATGCGGGACGCTACCCGCTGTTTCGATATACCGCGGCCAATATGTTCTCCGGGAGCATTCTGAATCTCGATCCGGACACCGAATACGAGTGCCGTTTCGTTCTGTCCGATCCCGACGGTGTCACGGGAAACGCGGAGCGGACGATCACGCTTCGTACCAGGAAAGAGCCGCAACCGGCCGAGGGCGGCCACGTGTACCACGTTTATCCGGTCGGCTGGGCGGGGCCGAAGCAGGAGCCTGCTTTCACGGGCTTGATCGCCGCGTATTACATGGGGCTCGCGCATTTCGATTACGAGAATGCGTTTCCGCCTCGCGTGCAGCCCGGCGATACCATTCTTGTCCATGCCGGCCTGTATGTGGGCGACCGCTTCCACTATATGAACGGCGCGCCGCGGCCCGGCTATCTCGCGATGGGCAATGTGTTCGACGGCACTTATTACCTCACCCAGAGCGGTACGCCCGACAAACCGATCGTGATCAAGGGAGCAGGCGATGGCGAAGCGATCTTCGACGGCGCCGGCTGTCAGAATCTGTTCAACCTGATGGGCGGCAATTATCAGTACTTCGAAGGGATCACCGTGCGCAATACAAACGTCGCGTTCCTGCTGGGGATCAAAGGCATCGCGGGCGCCAGCGGCTTTACCCTGAAGCATGCAAACGTTTACGATGTCGGACGCGTCGTGCAGGACGACTGGTCGGGTTCGAAAAATTTCTATATCGGCGATAATACGCTCACCGGACGCCACGATCCGAACAAGATGATGGGATGGATCGGCTCGCCATGGGACAAATTCCCGGGCTTTCCCGAACTTCTGACCTCCGAATACGCGATCAAGGTATACGGGCAAGGCCACGTCGTGGCGTACAATCGCATCGCCAACTGGCACGATGGCGTCGACGTCGCCACCTACGGCCCGCCCGATGGCGCTCCCAACGACATTCCCGATCGCGTTCCTCTCGCCATCGATTTCTACGGAAATGACATTCTCAACATGGGCGACAACTGTTTCGAGACGGATGGCGGCGCGCGCAATATCCGGGTGTTCCGTAACCGCTGCTTCGATTCCGCCGCGGGCGCTTTGAGCGTGCAGCCCATGTTCGGAGGTCCGGTCTACTTCTATCAAAATCTGGTGTACAACGCGCCGACCGGCTCGCTGAAGTACATCGAGGGATCTTCGGGAATTCTGACCTACAACAACACGATTATCGGCGAGGGCCGCGCCGGGCCTGCGTCGAATCAGCATTTCCGCAACAACCTCATCCTGGCGCAAGGCGCGTTCGATCCCGTGTTTGCGGTGACCACATACACAAACTATTCGAGTTCCGACTACAATGGCTTCCGGCCGAACCCGGGAAAAGCTGATTCGTTCGAGTGGAACTCACCCGCATTCGGAACACCGGCCGCGTTTGGCGCAGCCCCGGCCGAACGACGCTACGGAACGTTACGCGAATACAGTGAAGCCACGGCACAAGACCTTCATAGCGTGCTCGTCGATTATGACGTGTTCGCTCACGTTCCCAAGCCCGATCCCGGCGATCCGCAGCGCGTTTACACGCCGGACGGATTCGATTTCAGCCTGCGGCCGGGTTCCGCCGCGGTCGATGCCGGCGTCGCGCTGCCTGGTATCACCGACGGGTTTACCGGGAAAGCACCGGATCTGGGAGCGTTTGAGCTGGGCCGGCCGCCCTTCCACTTCGGCCCGCGATGAACCGCTGCTTCAATTTCGCGCGGACTTACTCGGCGCCGCTCACTAGGAACCGGTGATGTCCTTTGTGAATACCGCCGAAGTCTTGGTCTGCTTATAGCCTTCCCGCAGATAGAAACGGTGCGCCCGGTCCCGGGCAATCTGCGAGCGAACCAGCACGCGGCGCAAGCCGCGTTCCGCGGCCCATTGCTCGGCCCGCGCAAGAAGTTGTTTGCCGATTCCCAGACTGCGCACCTCACCGGAAACCACAAAGCCGCCAATCTCGGCATATGGATCGGCTTGTAGATGATGGGTAACGCCCACGTCGATCCATCCCAACACACGATCGTCCACGCAAGCCAGATAAGTCACGTGATCCGGTAATTGCAATTGCGCATGAATCCGCTGTGCCATGTCTGGAGGAGAAACAGGGTACCCCAGTTCTCCGCTCAGCTCCGCGACGTCGCCCGCATCCTCGAGCCGCATTTCCCGCACCGTGACCGGCGTTTTGCCGCCCCTGGCATTCATTTCTGCAACACCGCCCAAAATTCTACCTGCACCAACATATTCCCCGGCAGTTCCTGGCCGATGAAGGTGTGGCGCGCCGGCCGCGATTGTTCGTCGGCAAACATCTTCAGCCACTCCTGGTTGAGAACCTTTCGGTGCGCCCCGTCTTTGAGCCACACGGTCAATTTGAGAATGTCGTCAGTCGTGCCGGACGCCGCTTCAATAATCCGCCGCAAGTGCAGGAACACAAGCCCGCATTGCTCTTCGATGCCGTCCGGAATTTTGCCGGTCTTCGGATCCTTGCCCGCAATCACGCTGCTTACAACGAAGGGTCCGATTCTACAAGCGGACGGGATCGGAGCGTCGTGCGCGAAGCCTTCGATCTCGATGCTGTGCCGTTTCATGGTCTGCTTCCCTCAAACGCGTTCTGCAGCAAGGCGCGGATCCCCTCCCGCGTGATCGCCCGTGGATTGTAATAGGGGTTCTGCACGGCGATATCGGCGGCCTGGTCCAGATCGCTCTCTTTCATACCGATTGCGGCCAGCGATATGGGCGCCCCCAGCGAAGATGCCAGATCGTACAAGCCTTCCGCCGCAGAGTCCCTTTGCAGCGCACGGGCCACCCGCGTCATCGCTTCCGGCGCCGCCGATGCGTTGTACGCCGTCGCGTGCGGCAGCACCACGGTATGCGTTTCCGCGTGCGGCAGATTGAAGCTGCCTCCCAGGGTGTGGCACAACTTGTGATGCAGCGCCATTCCCACGCTTCCCAGCGCGATCCCGCCGAGCCACGCGCCATACAGCGCCTGCGACCGCGCCTCCAGATTTGCCGGCTCTTTGACCACCACCGGCAGGCTCGCCGCCAGCGCGCGGATCCCGTCTTCCGCCATCATGGAGACAATCGGGTTAGCCTCCTGCGCGTACAACGCCTCGACGCAGTGCGCGATGGAATTCATGCCGCTCGTTGCCGAAAGCATTCCCGTCATAGTTACAGTGAGACAGGGATCGTACAGCACGGTTTTCGGCAGCACCCGCGCATCCCGCCCGGTGGTCTTTCTTCCCTTCTCCGTCAGTCCCCAGATCGGCGTCATCTCGGAGCCCGCATAGGTCGTCGGCACCGCCAGGATGGGCAGCTCCGAGACCAGCGCGATGGCTTTCGCCAGTCCCGTGGTGGACCCTCCGCCGATGGCCACGCAGCAGTCCGCACCCAGCCGTTTGGCTTCCTCGCGCGCAGCCTGCGCCGTTTCGATAGGAACGTGCATCACCGCGCGATCGAACAGCCCCACGGCTCGCGCGCCCAATCGCGCCGCCAGATCAACTCCGCTCTGCCGCTGCTCCGGAGTGGAAAGCACCAGCGCCTTCGAAGCCCCCAGCCGCTGGATTTCTTCCGGCAGCTTCTCCAGACACCCCGCGCCAAAAATCACCCGCGACGGCAGCATCTGATAAACGAACGAAAGCATCACGCCTGTCCTGCGTGCGCCCGCGCCGTGCGCGCATTGAGATCGCGCAGCGTCCGCAGCTCCGTCTCCGTGGGAGCCGCCTCTGTATTCAATTGCGGCGCCACCTTCAGCGGCCATCCCGTGCTCTCGACCACTTTCTCCGCGGTCACGCCCGGATGCACGCTGGTCAGCGTCAGCTCGCGCGTTACCGGATCGGGCGTGAGGATGCCGAGATCCGTGATCACTGCCGTCGGTCCCTTACCCGGCAGCTTCATTCTCTCGCGGCTGTCGCCGCCTTCCATGTGGCCGCTCGACGTCAGAAAATCGAGCTTGTTCACGAACGCCCGCTTGTTGTGCCGCAGGGTAATCAACACTTCCTTGCACGACGCCGCAATTTCAGGCGCTCCGCCGGCGCCCGGAAGCCGCGTCGAAGGCTTGTGGTAATCCCCGATCACCGTCGTATTGATATTGGCGTAGCGGTCGATCTGCGCCGCGCCGAGAAAGCCGAGGTCGATGCGCCCGCCTTGCAGCCAATAGGAAAACATCTCCGGCACCGAGACCACGCTTTCCGCGGTCTCCGCCAGTTCGCCATCTCCGATGGACAGCGGCAGCACCGAAGGCTTCGTCCCGATCGTCCCGGATTCGTAAATCAGCACCGTATCCGGCGCGTGCGTCAGCCGCGCCAGGTTGGCGGCCGCACTCGGCAGCCCGATGCCGACGAACAGCGTCGCGCCGTTGCGGATCATCCGCGCCGCCGCAATCGTCATCATTTCATCGGTCGTGTAAGCGGCCTCAGGCATATTGCGCCGCCTCTTCCAGGCTCTGCTTGAAGCCGTCGAAATCCTTGGTCCCCATGATGTGCCGCTCAATCCATTTCTGAAAACTCTCGCGCTCCCGCGAAATCCCGTCCCACTTCTTGTAAAAGGCGTTGTTGCGCGGATAATATCCCTGTGCGTAGGAGGGAAACGCGCCGCCTTTCACCTGGCACACCGCACCCACCACCCACGACGGGAGAACGACGGAATTCGGCGGAGCATTCAAGGTATCCACGATCTCTTCCACCGTCACTATGGATCGCTTCGCCGCCAGGACCGCCTCTTTCTGTACGCCGACCACGCCCCACATCAGCACATTGCCTTTGCGATCGGCCTTCTGCGCATGCACCACGGTCACGTCCGGCCGGTGCGCGGGGACCGCCGCCAGTTTCTCGCCGGTGAACGGGCACTCGATGAACTTGATCTTCGCGTTGTACTTCGGCAAATCGGTACCCAGATATCCGCGCAGCACGCCGAACGGCAGTCCCGAGGCGCCGGCCGCATAGGCCGCTGCCATGCCCGCGTGCGCATGCTCTTCAATCGCGAGCGGCGCCGGCCATCCGTTCTCCACGGCATCGCGCAACCGGTGCAGCGAGCCGACGCCCGGATTTCCGCCCCAGGAAAATACCAGCTTCGCCGTGCACCCGGCGCCGATCAGTTGATCGTAGATGAGGTCCGGCGTCATGCGAACCAATGTCAGATTACGCCGCTTCTGGCGGATGATCTCATGCCCGGCCGCAAACGGAATCAGGTGGGTAAACCCTTCGAGCGCAAGGGTATCCCCATCGCGAACCATTTCCTGGATCGCCTCTTTCAATTGCAGGATAGTAGCCAAGGTTTTCGACCATTATGACATGAGGTAGCATAAGGCTCCGCCTTGTATGCCGGCCGGGCGAGTCTCGTAATCCGTCCGTATGGATGACCCTGATCCCCAGCAGGCTAAAATGGGTTTCAGAGGCGATGCTCGATGCTGCAGCCCATGCCATCCCGACCCATTCCGCGTCGCGTGTTTTTCCTAATGCCCATGGCGGCTGCCGCGCTCGCAGCAACTTTATATCGGAGGGATAGAAAAATGCCGGATACTACCGCCGCTGGAACTGGCGCGGAAGTTGAGATTGTCGACTTCACCGATAAGGGAGAGCGGGAGGCCACTCATCACGTGCGCCAGATTGTAAAGGCCGAAGCCGAGTGGAAGCAGGAGTTAGCGCCCGACGAATTCGCCGTCACCCGCAAGGCCGGCACCGAACGCGCTTTCACCGGCCGTTACTGGAACAATCACGAAGCCGGTCTCTATCGGTGCGCGTGCTGCGGGACTGCCTTATTCCGCTCGGATGAGAAATTCGATTCCGGCACCGGCTGGCCGAGTTTCTGGGCGCCGGCGGCGGAGGAAAACGTCCGCACGGAATCCGATACGTCCTTATTCATGGAACGCACCGAAGTGCTCTGCAAGCGATGCAACGCGCATCTGGGCCACCTGTTCCCCGACGGGCCGGGTCCCACGGGCCTGCGCTATTGCATCAATTCCGCGGCGCTCCGCTTTGTAAAGTAATGCGGCGGCTGACGGTCCCCGATTCTTCCGCAGCCGGATAGCCCTGAGTTGCTCGTTGACCGCCCGGAAGGCCCCGGACATTCTGTTATCATCGGGCAATGAATTCCTGGGTGTTCATCGGCTTATTAGTATTCGTGTGCATCGGCTCCAGCGTCCTCACATATCTCATCACCACCGTACGGACAGAACGATTGGCGGCAGAGCGCGCCCGCGCTTTGGCCGAAACCAGGGCTGCCCTGGAGAACGAGAAGGCTAAATTCGAGCAGGCTGCCAGGGGAATTGAGGAGAACGCGCGGCGCAAAGCTTTGGACGAATTTCTGGCGGACCTGCGCGTCGAAGAGCGACGCTATGTACGGCAGAATCGCGTGCTGTTCGCTCATCGAAAAAGCCTGGTTCTGCAAGAACGCATTTTCTTTCGCAACGTCCCGATTTCCAACTGGGTCGAACACGAAATTCCCGTCGAGGAGGGCGCCGATCTGGATGCCGTCGCCCGAACTTTGAGCGTCTTCGATGCGATCGGAGAGGGAATTCCGCCGTCTCCAGGTCCCCGGGCGCTTTTGTTTTCAAAACGTTAATTGCGGCCCGCTTCGGAATTCGACACCCGAACCGTTCGTCGAAGTACCGAATGATTTTTAGTCGGTGACTGTCAGCGCCGAAACCAACTTGCTCCCAACTTCATCTATTTATGTGAGATATAATTCAAATAACCGGGGAGTCGGGAGATTTGGTCAGGATTATAACGTCGGTTCTGGCGTTTGCGCTCGCGTTGTCCGGCGCGAGTTCCGATTGGGAACGGGCGCGCCAACTCTATGAAATCACGGAATATGATCAATCGCTGAAGATTCTGCAGTCAATTGCGGTTAAAGACGCCGCCGTCTACGCGTTGATGGGCCGCGATTACCTGATGAGCGGCGATTTCAAAAAAGCCACCGACGTTCTCGAAAAGGCTGTGGCCGCGGAACCCAACAATTCCGAATACGTGATGTGGTTGGGCCGCGCTTTCGGCCGGCGCGCCGAGACTTCCAACCCGTTCTCCGCCCTGGGTCATGCGTCCAAAGCGCGGCAATATTTCGAGCGGGCCGCGGAGTTGAATCCCGGCAATATCGAGGCTCTCAACGATCTGCTGGAGTTTGAACTGGAAGCCCCCGGTTTTATGGGAGGGGGCCTCGACAAAGCTAAGGCCACCATCGCCCGCATTTCGCAAGTCGATCCCTCGGAAGGCCACTGGGCTCAATCCACTTTGGACGAAAAAAAGAAGGAGTACGGCAGCGCGGAGGCGCACTTGCGGCGCGCCCTCGAGCTGGCTCCGCAGCAGGTCGGCCGTGTGACCGATCTGGCCCGGTTTCTTTACAAACAAGGACGTTATCAGGAAGCCGACCAGACTTTCGCCCGCGCCGAACAAATCGCCCCGGGCAACGTCAAGCTCCTGTATGTCCGCGCCGAGAGTTACGTCAAATCGGGGCGCAATCTGCAAGTTGCCAAGGATCTGCTGCAGCGTTATTTGAAAGCGACCGTCAGCCCCGAAGATCCGCCCAAGTCGGATGCGCGCAAACTTCTGCGCCAGATTGAAGGCAGCTAGAAGAACGCATGTTCCTCGGCGAAGCGTTCCGGTTCAGCTTCCAGGCGCTGCGCGCGAATCCGGTCCGCTCCCTTCTCACCGGACTCGGCATGGTGATCGGCACCGCGTCAGTGATCCTGGTAGTCACCATTTCGCTCACCAGCCGCGACTACATTCTCGAGCAGGTGGAGGGCGTCGGCTCGAATATCATTTTTGCTTACTACTCTTCGGCGGGACCCTCGGAAGCGGTATCCGATGCCGATTATGTCAAGCTCGCCGATGTCGATGTCATTCGCCAGGAGCTCGCGCCCGATATTGTCGCGGCGACCGGCATCATGACCAACTTCGATCGCATGCTCATCAACGGTAAAGAGCGCGACGTCAAAGTCATCGGCACCGATCAAGCCTACCAGTCTGTCCGCAATATTGTGTCCAGCTCCGGCCGTTTCCTGGACGCGAGCGATGTCACCCTGCGCTCCCGCGTCGCGCTGCTCACGGATAAACTGGCCAGCCGTCTCTATGGCAGCCGCAACGCGGCGCTTCACCAGGTGATCAAGCTATTCGGCCTACAGTTCACCATTATCGGCACATTCCACGAAAAGGTGGAGACCTTCGGCCAATCCGAAGTCGAGAGCGAGACGATTCTCATTCCGATCACCGTGCTCAAATATTTCACCGCAGTCGAACGGATCGATCCGTTATATGTGCAAGCCCGCTCGGCTCAGCGCGTCGATCAGGTAGCCCAGCGGGTGCGGCAGATCCTGGAGGCTCGCCATCGTCCGGGCGCCAGCTATCACGTCGATACTCTGACCGCCATCTTGAATGCGGTGCGGAATATTTCCCTGATCCTCTCGGCGGTACTGTTCCTGGTTTCCGCGATCACGCTCATCATTTCCGGCATCGGCATCATGAACATCATGCTGGTGACGGTCACGGAGCGAACGCGCGAGATCGGAGTGCGGCTGGCAGTGGGTGCGGCCCCGCGTGAAATCCTGGTTCAGTTCCTGACCGAGGCCATAATCGTGAGTCTGGTCGGAGGCTCGCTTGGGATTGTAGTCGGAGCCGCGATTCCGATGAGCGTCCAGCTATTCGCGGATGTGAAGATTCCGATCTCTCCGGTCGCGATCGTAGTCGCCTTCGGAGTGTCGTGCCTGGTCGGCCTGGTGTTTGGGATGTTGCCCGCGAATCGGGCCGCGCACCTCAGCCCGACGGAAGCTTTGCGCTACGAGTAGGCAGGCGCAGAGGGCCGCTCGCGCACTTCGAGTATCCGCGAAGTCGTGATCGGCAAATAGTTCGGATGGCGAAATTCCAGATGCATTCCCCGCCCGATGAACTGTTCCTTGAGCATGGTGCCGCCCCAGGTTGAGCCGTGAATTCTCACCCGGACGGGGGTCGGGCAGTACTCCGGATGTCCGGAAATCAGCGCTTCGCCATCCCCCTGATTCACAATTGTGTACCAGCGCTGGCAGGTCTGGACTTCCAGCACGGCACCCGGCGCGAGGTCGCGAAGGTGAATCCCGCCTTCGATCTCCGACTGAATCAGATTGGCGTTTATCTGGTCGCTTAGATTGGGATGGGGACGAAATAGGGCGGGTGGCACTATTTGCGTCGTGTGCTCCATGTTAGGTGCAGTATAACCCGATTGGCATCACGCTGCCGCCGATTTTCCCGATGAGGTCTGCCGTCTTGGTACTATCTCCCGCGATTCTTTGCTGAATGTCAAAGCGCCGAGTTCGGAGTCAAACTCGACCAGCAGAGTGTCCCCCGCCTGAAGCTGCGCCGTGGCCAGCAGGTTGGAGGTGGGCTGCACCAGGAGGCGCTCCACGGCGCGTTTCAAATGACGCGCACCGTATCGCAGATCAGTACCTTCGCGCAACAGGAAATCCTGCGCGGCCGAATCCACCGTGAGCGCGATGGACGTTGCACCCGTGGCCCGGCAAACCCGTTCTTCGACGGCCTGCAGTTCCAGGCCCAGGATCTGCCGGAGTTGTGCTTCCCCCAGGGGGTTGAAGACCACTGTCTTGTCCAGCCGATTCATGAACTCCGGGGAAAATCGCTTCCGCGCCGCTTCTTTGCCAGCCCGGGCAACCTTCTCTGGCGGTTTGCCGGCGATTACGGTAGCAGCGGCTTTTTCCGCTTCCCCGGCCGCGAACCCCAGGCTCGGGCGCATCAGCGAATTCATTTCGCCTGCTCCCAGGTTGCTGGTCAAAAAGATCAACGTGCGTGAAAAATCCACCCGGCGGTTGTCGCCCAGCGTCAGAATCGCTTTGTCCAGGACGCCGAGCAGCAGGTTCCACAACGCGTCGCTGGCTTTCTCGATCTCGTCAAACAGGACGAAACTCAGCTTCACCTTCTCGCCGTGGAACTGGTTCAAGGTCTCCTGGCTGAGCAAGGGGTGCGTCTCGCGATGCCCCAGATAGCCCGGAGGCGATCCGATCAGCTTAGCGATCTCATGGCTGTGCTGAAACTCGGCGCAGTCAATTTTGATCACCGCGCGGGGGTCTCCCACCAGGCTTTCCGCCAGCGCCTCGACGGTTCTGGTTTTTCCGGACCCGGTGGGGCCTAAGAAAAGGAAGGAACCGATCGGGCGCCCGGGACTGGCCATTCCCGCCAGATAGGTTTGATAGACGTCCACGATCTGACGAACGGCTTCATCCTGACCGATAATGCGTTTGCCCAAGTTGGCCCGCAGCGTTTCAGCTTCATTGCCCATCCTGAGCGGCTCTAATAATGTGCGAAGGCGACCCATCCTGGTTCTCCCTTCTCTCTACTCTCTTAGATGCTCCAGCCGAACTTTGGTTCGAACCGGCCCTGTAACCTTTATCGACATCTTCGTAAAGGTTTATCGGCTAATTTGTAAGGATCTGTAGAGAGGGACTGTTTCAGGATTTCGAGCGCACACCGATATCGGCTGATCGAACAGAAACACGAGTAAAAATCGGGAATAATTAAGTAACGGCGCTGCTAACGTCCGCTTCGGCCCGCACCAGCTGCCCCGGCAGCACTGCCGCCGCCACCGCCGCGCGAGCCACCCCCGCCGAAGCCACCAGCGCTTCCGCCACCGAAGCCGCCGCCGCCGCGCGATGCACCACCGCCGCCGAAGCCACCGCCGCCGAAACCGCCGCCACCGGCCGCAGGACCGCTGAAGCCACCGCCGGAAGAAGGTCCGGCGAAGCCGCCATTGCGCGAACCGCCGGCGAAACCGCCGGGACGAGCGCCGGCCACCGGCGCCGCACCGCCCGCGGTCTGCCGTCCACCGGTGATACCACCATTACCGATGAAACCGCCATTCGTCGTTCCGCCAGGACCAAATCCGCCGCGATAGACCGGCGTCGGCGCATAAACTACATAAGTCGGGCTCCAGAATCCCCAGCCAAACGGGTTGAACAAATAAGCGCCAGTCGGGATGAAGGTGAACGCGCCATACCAGGGATCCCACAACCAGGTGTTGGAATGCCACCGGCTACCGTTGGAGTAAAAGGATTGTGCCGTGGACACATTGGCGGAAGCGATGTAGCCGGACCGCATGCCGTTCCAGGCGTAGAACTGATCGCCCAGCTTCGAATTGAATTTCTGCGCGGCCAGCACGCCATCGAGGTTCGCTTCTTTGCCCTTCTTCACTTCCAGATCGCCGGATTGCGAGCGGACCAGCGCCTTGCCGTCATAGACTTTGAGGGTACCCGGAGTAGTATCCAACCGGTACAGACCATTCTTTTGCAGTTGGATGCTGCGACCTTTATAGATCAGGGTGAGGGACGTATCCTTGCCCAACTCATCGCACTCCACCATGGCCGATCCGGTTAACACTTCAAAACGGGTATCGGACAGCTCACGCGACAACATGCGAACCGAGCTGTTCTCGGCCACGCGCAGAAAGGCTCCGGGCGTCAGCAGAATCTCGGCCCGGCCATCGGCTTCCGTGCGAAGTTCTTCGCCTACCTGCAGATCGGGGAATACACCGAACTTGCGTTGGACCACCTGGTCGCCGACAAAGACCTTGCCTTCGGTGAAATGCACAACGCCGGCATGAGCGGAAATGACTTGCTGGGCATGAGACACACCCGCAGCCGCCGCGCCCATCATCAGGATCGCAAGCGTGAGTCGCATGGAACCCCCTTTGAATTCAATACTGACCGGAGGCAACGCCAATGTCAAGCGACCCCCAGAATAGAGAGACGCCCGACAGCCAAGTCCGGTGTACAATGAGTCGCCGACCCATGCACGACCGCAGAGCATTCCTGACAGGGCTCGTCATTTACACGCTGGCGGCCCCACTGGCACGGCCGCAGGACACTTTCGAGAACGTGCAGCGAGTGGTCGCGGTGGGCGACGTTCACGGCGACTATAACCAGCTGGTGAACGTGCTTCAAGCCGCCGGGGTGATCGACCGCAAGAACAAATGGATCGGCGGCAAGACCCACCTGGTGCAGAACGGCGATGTGCTCGACCGCGGGCCCGACTCGCGGAAAGCGATGGATCTACTGATGGAACTCGAGCCGCAGGCGCTCAAAGCCGGCGGCCAGGTGCACGCATTGCTCGGCAATCACGAGACGATGAACCTGTACGGCGATCTGCGCTATGTTTCCAAGGAAGAGTACGCGTCATATAGCAACGGAAACTCCGAACAGTTGCGCGATGCTTATGTCAATTATCTATTAGATGATCTGGCCAAGAAAAAAACACCGACGGCGGATCCCGAGGCGTTTCGCAAACAGTTCAATAGCGAACACCCGCTCGGCTGGGTGGAGCACCTGCAAGCGTTCGCGCCGCAAGGCAAGTACGGCAAATGGCTGCGGCAGCACAATGCCATCATCAAGATTAATGACGCGGTGTTTCTGCACGGCGGTATCGGGCCGAAATACGCGGGCAAGACCACACAGGAAATCAACGACACCATTCGCGCGGAACTGAACGATTTTTCCAGGCTGCAAACGGGGATGACGCCGGACGAGGAAGGTCCGCTGTGGTTCCGCGGACTGGCGCAGGGAGCGGAAGCGCCTCTTTCCGAGCACGTTGACCAGGTGCTGAAGAATTACGGCGTCCGGCACATCGTGATTGCGCACACGCCTCAAGTGGCGGTGGTGCCGCGATTCGGAGGCCGGGTGATCGTGATCGACGTGGGGTTGTCGAAAGTATATGGAGGTCCGCCGGCCGCGCTGATCATCGAAGGCGGGAAATATTACGCGCTCCACCGCGGCAAAAAGCTCGAGTTGCCTGTGGATGGAGGCGATATTCTACCTTATTTGAAAGCAGCCGCGGCACTCGATCCGCCGCCTTCTCCCATCCAGAGTCTGATCGACGGCAGACCGCAGAAGGAATTCGTGGAAAAGTAACAGCGGGCGGCTTTACGATCGCTTGGGCCGGTCGTAAAGCGCGCCGGGGCCTTTGCTTTCGAAGAATTTCACGATCGCATCACGCCGGGCGAGCAGGCCTTTGATCTCTTCGCCGTTCACGTAAGGAGAGAGTTCTTTCCTGAGCGTCGGCTCGTCAAGCGCCTTCATCTTGGCCAACAGAGCGCGGTCGCACTGCACCAGGTTCTTGACGTTACGCAGATCATGGCGCATGCGGAACGAGCGGCTGTGGTCGATCATCCAGATGTGCCAGTCTTTATCGATCAGGAGGTTGGTCAAGTTGCGGTCGGTGTTGTAAATGAGCTGATCGAAGACGCGTACCGTGTACATCTCGTGATTCCAGGCGTCGGGGTCGGGAGCGGTGATGTTTTTCTTAGTGCGATCCTCCTCGTCCATCATGACGTTGTCGACCCACCAACTATAGGAGGCGGAATCGCCCTTGAATTTGCGCTCTACATAAGGGGGCATCATATCGTCAAGGCCGAGAAGGCGGGCGAGTTTCCAGGCGGCGATGTTGAATTTCCAAGTGTCCTTAAAATTGAACTCGGAGGAGCCGTCCTGGGCTTGAAAAACATCCTTGTGGTCGTTGATCCGCTGCACGCTGGCATCGTGGGTCAGCTTGCCGTCAGTCAGAGTGACACGTTGCGTGTCGGTGATGCCCTTCTTCGCGCTCTTTTCGGTGCTGATCTTGGCGGTGCGCAGGAATTCCTCTTTTTGTTCGATGGTGAGGGTGGATGGGTCCTGGGCGGGAGCGGGCAGCGCATAAAACTGAACTGCCAGGGCGAGGCCGCCCAAAGCAGCCCATCGAAGCGTATGACGAGAGATGCGCATAACGGATGTACCTTCGGTGAAGTGTAACAGAAATAACAGACGGGTGTGGTAGCATATTCACCGCAAGATCACAGCGGGGAGTGGAGGAGGAGAATGGCGACGGCCACGTTACAGACGCCGATGGATCGCAAGGTTTGGCTGGACCGAGCGCTGAGCGTGATCACGGAAGTGCGCGCGCACGAAGGCGTCACGGCCCTGCTGTTGACGGCGAACCTGTTCCTGCTGCTGACCGCGTATTACATTATTAAACCGGTGCGGGAAGCGCTGATCCTGGCCGGCGGCGGAGCAGAATTCAAAAGCTATACCAGCGGGTTCCAGGCAGTGCTGCTGCTGGTGCTGGTGCCGGCGTACGGAATGGTGGCAAGCCGGGTGAGCCGCATCCGGCTGATCAACGGCGTATTTCTGTTCTTCGCGTCGAACCTGGTGATTTTCTATTTTTTGAGCAAGCTGCACGTCCCGCTGTATCTCGCGTTTTTCGTGTGGGTGAGCATCTTCAACGTGATGGTGGTGGCGCAACTGTGGTCGTTCGCGAACGACTTATACACGCCGGAACAAGGCAAGCGGCTTTTTCCAATCGTGGGAGTGGGCGCTTCGATCGGAGGGGTAGCGGGATCGGCGATCGCGGCGATGCTGATCAAGCCGCTGGGCGTCTACCAACTGATGCTGGCGTCGGCGGGCATATTGATGCTATGCCTGCTGCTCTCGAATGTTATTCACCGGCGCGAGAAAGCGCGGATGCATAGTGTCGCGCGGCAGAAGCAGGTGGAAGAGCCGCTGGCGCGAGAGGGCGGATTTAAGCTGATCTTCAAGCAACGCTACCTGCTGTACATCGCGCTGCTCATTCAGGTTCTGAACGTAGTCAACACGGACGGCGAGAACATGAGGGACCGGATTTTTACGCA
>CAZKQQ010000116.1:0-21178 GCA_964554945.1 uncultured Solibacteraceae bacterium
CGGCGGGGGCGCAGCAGTGGCGGCCTTTCTGATCGTTCGGGCGATGTGGCCGCGCAGCATCCTGGCGCGCAGCACGGCCGGGGTGTCCCTCCAGGCGTTTGTGGCGCTGTCGTTTTACCAGTCGCACGGCCTGCCGGAAACCTATTCTTATTTTTTCATCGCGCAGATGATCTTGATTGTCTATCAAGATGCGGTGTGCTTATGGCCCGGGCCGCTTCTGCTCGCAACCTACTATTGTTGGTCTGCTCCGGTGGCTGTGCCGCGCCTGCTGTTCGGGGTTGGCATTGCCGTCTTCGGGGTATGTCTGGCGGGATACTGGGCTGTACTGCAGCGCCGCCACAAGCTTCATGCCAAACGCCAGGCGTGGGCGCTGGCGGTGAGCCAGGAGGCGATGAGCCAGGACATGGCCCGGCGGGAGCAAGGTGAGGAGGTGCTCAAGCAATACGCTGCGGAATTGGAAGCGGCGCGGGCAGAGGCGGAGAGCGCGGCACGGGCAAAGAGCCAGTTCCTCGCCAACATGAGTCATGAGATTCGCACCCCGATGAATGGCATCATCGGGATGGCGGGCCTGCTGCTCGATACTCCCCTTTCGGCCGAACAGCGGGATTTCACCGACACCATTCGCTTTTCCGCCGAAAGTCTTCTGACAATCATTAATGACGTTCTCGATTTTTCCAAGATCGAAGCGGGCCAGATGGTAATCGAACCTCTGGCGTTTGATTTGCGCGAACTGGTGGAAGAAGTAGGGGCGCTGCTGGCGCCGAAGGCGGGCGCCAAGGGGCTGGAACTCGTGGTGCGATTGAAACCGGAAGTCCCGCGCTATATTATCGGGGATCCCGGGCGCATCCGGCAGGTACTGCTGAACCTCGCCGGGAACGCAATTAAATTCACACCGTCGGGTTATGTGCTGCTGGAGGTCTTGTGTCCTGCCCACAACGAGAACGAATGTTGCCTGAGATTCACGGTACAGGATACCGGCGTCGGAATTCCCTCGGAAAAGTTGGAGCTGATCTTCAATGAATTCGCCCAGGCCGATGCTTCCACCAGCCGTAAATTCGGCGGCACCGGGCTGGGATTGACGATATCCAAGCGCCTCGTGAAGTTGATGGGGAGCGTGCTCGAGGTTTCCAGCGAGGTCGACATCGGCTCGCGTTTCGCGTTTACGCTGCGCCTTCCGCTCGCTAGCGCGGAGGGAAAGGCCGATGCGGGCCGCCTGGCAGGATGCCGCGTGCTGCTGGTTCACCCGGAAGGGCTGGCCCGGCAGGCTCTGGGAGAGCGCATCGAGTCCTGGCAAGCCCGCTGCAGTTACGCGGCGAATGGCGCCGAAGGACTACGCCTGCTGGAGACCGCGCGCGAGACGGGCCGGCGTTTCCACGTAGTTCTGATAGCGGCCAAATTGAACGACATGGAAGGCTTGGATTTTGGGCCCACTGCCAAGAAGGCCGCAGGCGGCGCCTTGCTGGCGCTTTTGACGTCGACGGCGGATTTTGGGTCCGCGCCGCCGTCCCAATCCGGATTTACCCGGACTCTGCTCACGCCGGTACGTTCTTCGCTATTAAGGGGCTTGCTGGACGAAGGACTCAAACGCGGCGCTCCTTACGATAAGGAAATGGAACCTTCGCCGGAGCCGGCGGCAGCTTCCACCACCGAGCGTACCCTGCGCGTTCTGGTGGCTGAGGACAATACAATCAACCGTCGCGTCGCCGTCCTGCAGCTGCAGCGTTTGGGCTATCACGCCGATGCGGTGGCGAACGGCCGGGAAGCGGTTCAGATGTGGGAGCGCTTTCCCTACGACGCGATTCTGATGGATTGCCAGATGCCGGAAATGGACGGGTACGCCGCCGCCGCGCTGATCCGCGAGCGCGAGCGCAATGGCGCTCATATCCCGATCATTGCCCTTACCGCCAATGCGATGAAGGGGGCTGAGGAGGTTTGTTTGCGAGCAGGAATGGATGGATACATCGCCAAGCCTGTAAACTTCGATGCCCTTCGGGAAACGCTATATCAGCATCTAGCGGTCGCCCGGCAGGTCAGTTCGCTGCTGGAGTCGTGAAGGGCAGCGAAGCTTAACCAAAGAGATCGTTCCGCGGCGTGTCCGTAAGGGCGTAACGTTGGGCGATGGAACAGGGAGCAAAAACAGTGAAGTTGTGGATGGTGGCGCCAGCCTATTTCGTTCTGCTGTTGGCCTGTCGTCCCGGCAATCAAGATCTCATCGTTGGCAGGTGGGAGGTGGAAAACGCTCCCACTCAGTTGACAGCGGAGTTCAAAAACGATGGCACCGCCACCCTCAGCATTTTCGGGCAGACAGTTCAGGGTACGTATCAGTTGAACCCACAGGGCGAATTAGAGTGGTCAATGAACGGAATGACTTCAAAGGCGATGGTCAAAGTGACGGCAACGGAACTGGAGCTGACAGACAATCAGAATCGAACGATCAAGTACAAGAGGAAGTGAAGTACGCGCGCAGCATACGTTCTTACTTTTCCCTGGTTCAGTCAACGGCCAGTGTCTTTATGGGCGACGGGGGCGGCGCTTGGCATGCGCGCCAGGCAAGCGAGCCCGAGTTCACTTTGGTTATCTCCAAGAGAATAGGGCCTAAGCAAAACAACTGTGCAAGCCGATAAGACGGGTATAAGGCCCCGGCTGCGCAGATAGCTCCGGACACGCCTAATAGCGTTAGATAGCGGGCTATATCCAAGGATATTGATGCTATCGGCACCCGTACGGGCAGGACTGTTGGCAGAGCCCCACGGCGTTGGAAAATGCAAGCAGGTAAGCGAGATGAGCGCCTTGATAACAATATCCAAAGTCCCCGAGGCTGCCGCACGAACGGTGCTACGAGGATTCGCCGCCGTCTTAGTGGCATGGGTTTTATTTGCAGCCAATGGCCGAACACAAAATCTAATCGATAGCGCGAATACTCAACCCGAGGATGTCGTCTCCGCGGCGCGGAAGCTGGCCACCAGCGGTCATCGTGCCGAAGCTCTACAAATGCTGGATCAGCGGCTGGCTGAAAAGCGGACCGACAGCGACGCGCGGGTTTTGCGCGGCGTGATTCTGTCGTGGGAAGGCCGCTATGACGATGCCCGCCGCGATCTGGAGATGATCCTGGCGCAACATCGCGATCATGGAGACGCGCTGCCGGCGTTGATCAATGTCGAAATGTGGTCAGACCACCCCGAGCGGGCGGAAGAACTGGCGCGCGACGCGCTGCGCCGCAACCCTACGAATCCGGACCTGCTGCTGGCTCGCGCCAAGGCACTCAAAGCAATGAAGCGCGATCACGAGGCGCTCGATCAGGTTCAGCGCCTATTGCTGGTTGATCCAGGCAACCAGAAGGCTGCGGAATTGAAAGTGGATCTCGGCGATTCGCTGCGCAAGTGGACAGCGAGCTTCGATCACTCGACCGAATGGTTCAGTGACGGGCGCACACCGTGGAACGAAGAACAGGTGCAACTGAGTCGAGACACGGGTATGGGCTCGGTGATTGCCCGGTTTGACCGCGCCGGCCGTTTCGGTTTAAGCAGTCAGATGGTGGAGATGGAGGCGTATCCGCATTTTCGCCGCGGCACTTACGCGTATCTCAGCGCGGGTTATTCACCGGATGCCAATCTTTACCCGCAAACCCGCTTCGCCGCCGATCTATACCAGAGCCTGGGGCATGGTTTCGAGGCTTCCGGGGGGATCCGCCAGCTGCATTTCGGCGGCAATATCCGGATCTACACCGCTTCGCTCACCAAATATTATGGCGATTGGATGTTCACCGGACGGACGTTCCTGACACCGGACGTCGTCGGGACTTCGCGGTCCGGACAATTTCAGGTACGCCGCTATCTGGGGTCGAGCACGGATTTCGTTTCGTTGCGGGTTGGATACGGATCATCGCCTACGGAGGTGACCAGCATTACCGATATCCAAATTCTAAACTCGTCGTCGGTGGCGGTTGAGTTCAATCATGCGATCGGCCGGCGGTTGATGGTTATGGGCCGCGCCGGCTACAGCCGCGAGGACCGGCTTGGAATCTCGGGCCTGCGGCACTATGTTGCCGATGTGACGACTTACTACCGGTTCTAAGTTATGCGTTTGCGCCCCAACTCGCAGGCTCAACCGAAGCGGCTCGCCATGCTTGTGGCGGCGCTGGGGGTTTTCGTTTGGGGGTTGTACTGGATGCCGCCCGCGGGCGCCCGCAAGAATGGTCTCGATCCGGAGGTTTCGCGCGCGCTTCAGGAGCAAAGCGCGGTGATGTGGCGTTACAAAAACTGGGCGCGGGCGCTGCCGCCGACGCTGCAATTGCACGAGGCTTATCCGGAAAGCCATATTTATATCGCGCAGCTTGCGGAGATCTATCACCATCTCGGGCAATACCGGGAAGAAGCCGCGATGTGGGAGGCATTCTGGATCCGAGCTCCTCTGCCGATCGAAGCCTGTCCGCAAATCGGCGAAGCGTATCAAAGCCAGGGGTTGACCAAACAGGCGATCAACGCGCTGGAGCGCTGTCTGGCAGTCGATCCAAATAGCCCCGACGAGATATTTTTTCTGGCACGAGCGCTGGAAAGGACCGGCGAAAACGATCGCGCCGCAACACTTTATGCACGCGGTCTCGCAGTGGCGCCGAAGTATTTGGATATGGCAGTGGGGCTGGGCCGCGTGCGCCTGCGTCAGGGCAAACTTCAAGAAGCGCGGACACTGGCAGGCGCGGTGTTGGCCCGCTCCGCGAATAATCCGGACGCGCTGCTGATCCTCGGACTGCTTTCCGCGCGGGAAGGGCGTCGCGCCGAAGCGCGGAATTATCTGGAACGCGGCGTTCGGGCAGCAGACGGATATGCCGACCTGCACCTGGCGTTGGCGAACCTCGCCGAGGAAGACGCCAATCTGGATTTGGCAATTCTTCAGTACCGCAAGGCGGCGGAATTGGACAAGAGCAACACCGAAGCGGCCCGGCGGCTCGAGATGTTACAGAGGGCACGCCCGTGAAGAAAGCGGCATTGCTGACGGCATATATCGCGTTCGTGGCTTTCAACCTCCTCACTGCGCTCTATTGCCTGCTCGCCTACCTGCCGTTTACGTATCACCAGATCCATGCCGGACACCTGGTTCCCTGGCTGGACGCGTTCGCCCGTAACCATCCGCTGATGAGCCTGGCGATGCTGCCGCTGGGTCTTCTGCTCGCATTCGACCCGTGGCGGACCGGCGGAGCGGCGCGCTGGCTGGCTGCCGGATTCAGTATCCTTCAGATCGCGTATGCCGGTGTGCTCACTGTACACCCGGTGCTCGCTACGCTCGAAAACAACAGCGCAAGCTTGCTCTGGACGTCCGCGGCTCTGGCGCCGCCGGCGTTACTGGCGCTCGCGGTCGGTGCATGCTACGGCCGGCAGGTGCGCTGGGTTGAGAGGCCGGCTGGTTACGGAGCTTCTCAGTTTGCCGCCACGTGGGGGGCAATATTTGTTTCGGCCTTATACTCTTTGATATTTCTGGTCCTCCGCCCAGCGGCCTTGAGCTCGGGTGAAATAGGCGTCACAGCCGCATGGAGCCTGATTGCCCATCTTCTTTTCTTCCTGGGTATGTTTCTGCTGGTGGAATGCGTGTCATCGGTGGCCGGGTTCTTCCCGCAGCCGGCACTTACGGAATTCTGGCTCGGCCATCTCGTGCTGGCAGCATCCGTCGCGGTGCTGCTGCGGATGGTGGTGTGGCCGTCAATCGGGTTTACGGGCTGGAGGGAGGAGGCGTTTTCGGTAGCGCTCGGAGTCCTGTTCGCGGCCATTAATGCGGGGCTGGCGCTCTGGCTGATGGCCGGGCAGGCGGTCTCCGACGGAATTGCGGCAGCGACCGCCGCAGCCACTCTGGGGCGAACGCATTCGTGGCGCGCGGCTGCAACGGCGCTCGTGTTAGCAGGCCTGATCGGCGCGGGAGCGGCCGTGAGGTTCGCCGCATTGGATTGGAATTATTTGCTACAGAAGCTGACGGCGGCCGCGGTCTGGATGGTCAGCTTCGGTGCATTCTATGCGCTTGGCACGCGCCGCAAACGCGCTCTCAGTATCGCCTGGATCGGCGTGCCGCTTGTATTCCTGGGGGCCTATAGAGGGCTCGAAGCAACCGCCGCCCAAGCCGAACCTATATTAGAACGATCCGGCGGCTATAACGCGTCATTGCTGCTGGTACGCCAGGTTCTGACGCCGCCAAAACGCGAGGACACAGGGTTCTATCAATTCTTGAGCAGAAACACGAATATCGGCGTGTCGGTGCACGTGGAACCAACGTCCGTCGACCTGGTTGGCGGCCTGCCGGCCTCGCAGGATCCGCCGAATATCTTCATATTTACAATCGACAGCCTGCGCCGCGATTATCTTTCGCCTTACAATCGGGCCGTCCAATTCACGCCCTCGATCGAATCGTTCGCGCGCGAGAGCACGGTCTTCCAAAATGCGTTCACCCGCTACGGCGGCACCGGTTTGTCGGAACCCGCCATCTGGTCCGGCTCCATGCTGCTTCACAAACAGTACGTCACTCCATTCGCGCCCATGAACGCTCTGGAAAAACTGATCCTGGCGGAACACTATCAGGTTTTTCTCAGCCGCGATTCGATTCTGCAGACGATTTTGACTCCATCGGCCTCGACAGTGGAACTGGATACTCCCGAAGCCACCATGAACCTGAAGCTCGAGCGGACGCTGCCGGAGCTCGAGCGGCAGATCGAGCAGCGATCCGTCCCGACAAAACCGATTTTCGCGTATACGCAGCCGCAGAACCTTCACATATCCGTCATTCAGCGGGAGGGCGCATCGGTTCCGCCCGGAGAAAACTATCCCGGCTTCTACGCACCGTATGCGTCACGAGTAAGAACGACGGACGCGGCGTTTGGAAAATTCATCGAATTTCTCAAAGCCCGGCGGCTGTATGAGCGCAGCATTATCATCCTGACCGCCGATCACGGTGACTCCCTCGGAGAAGATGGCCGTTGGGGCCACGCCTACACCCTGTTCCCCGAGGTTGTGCGCATTCCTTTAATCGTCCATCTCCCGGATAGCCTGCAGGCGAAGGTGAGCAGCGATCCGGCGGCATTAGCTTTCTCCACCGACATTACGCCCACGCTGTATTACCTGCTAGGCCACCGTCCAATTCAAAAGAATGAGTTATTCGGATCCGCGCTGTTCACCGCTACGGCGCAGGAACGGGCGCAGGATCCGCACGCGGCTTACCTGCTGGCGTCCAGCTACGGAGCCGTCTATGGAATTCTGAGCGAAGGCGGCCGGCGGTTCTATATCGGCGATGGCGTCAATTATCGTAATTATCTGTTCGATTTGAATTCCGCCGGCGCTGCGGCGCTTCCGGTTGACCCTGTTCTGGAGCGGGGGCAAAACGAGCTGATCCGGCGAAAAATCCGGGCGATCGATCGTTTCTACGGATTCAGTGGTGAAGGGGGAGGCGCATCTTGAGCGGCGACGCGGAACTGGCCAATCAATTCGCCGAACCATCCGAGAGCAATACCGGCACAAGGGCCGACGAGGTCCGGGAGCGTTTGCGGCGGCGTGTGGACGAACTGCTTGGCAAGTGCAATCAGGTTGCAGGTCTGAAGCGCCGCAACGAGCCCGCCAGCGCGGAGCCGCTGCCGATATTTGTGAAGCCGCCGGTTAGACCTGAAACCGTCAAAGCGGATCTGCCGAGCGCGCCCGAGCTATCCCCTGCTCCGTCACCGGCCGCATCCGCCGAACCTGCCCCGAACAGTCACCGTGCGCTGGTGATTGAAGGGAATGCTCTGCACCGGAAAGTGTTGACACGGGCGCTCGAAAAATCCGGATTCAAAGTAGACGTGCTGGACTCGGCGAAACAAGCGCTCGAACTTTTTCAGAGGTGTCCGTTCGGGATTGTGCTGGTGGATTGCGATACGCCGGAGATCAACGGATTTCAAACGGCGGCCAGCATGCGCCTGATCGAAGGAGATGCCCGCCATACCCCTATCGTGGGGCTTACCGTCAATGCGAGTCAAAATCACCGCAAGGAACGGAAGGCCGCGGGCATTGACAACTATCTTCTGAAACCGTTCCGCCGCGATCGGATCGAGGCGGTGATGTCGAAGTACGCCCCTCTGCGGGAACTGCGCCCCGCACCGCAGCTTACTTCGCTGGATAAAGACCGGGTTCGTGAGTTACAAGACCTGGCGTGCGACGAGCCTGCGCTGCTTGGCGAACTGATAGACATTTTCCTGACCGGAACGCCGGAACTGATCGATCAAATGCGCCGCGCTCTGGAAGATGAGGATGCGGCCGCTCTGCGGCGGGCGGCGCACACGTTGAAGGGCAGCAGCGGCCAGATGGGAGCGCTCCGTCTTCAGGATGTCTGCGCCACCATAGCCACGCTGGCAAGCACCGGTTCTCTGGCCGGAGTCGAGCCTCTGCTATCGGAATTGTCACTGGCGTTCACCCGTTCGGTTGGCGAGTTGCGGTCATTAAGTAACGGCGGCCTGGCGGGCGCACTGGAAGGCGGGGACGCGCCGGATTCGGTCCAGCGGCCGCAGAAAGATGCCGTCAAATCGAACGAGATTCTGGTGGCCGAGGACGATATGCTGATTGCCCGCTTTCTGGCCAGCAGCCTAAGCGCGGCCGGCTTTCATGTCACTCACGTGCGCGATGGCAAGGCCGCCATCGATGCCGTGCACGTCAAGTGCTTCGCCGCCATTATCCTGGACATCAATATGCCTGAAATGGATGGATACCAGGTGCTCGCCGAAGTCCGCTCCACGGTGGGAGAAACGACTCCGGTGGCAATCATTTCCTCACGCCATCAGGAGCAGGACATCTTACGCGCCTTTGACCTGGGAGTGGACGATTACCTGACTAAGCCGTTCAATCCGTCGGAGGTGGTAGCGCGCGTTCGAAGACTGGTGCGGCAAGCTTCCTTGCGATCATGACGCGCCTGATCTACTCGCGCAATTGGCCCCGAATCGCGAACCTGCTGGTGCTGGCCATCCTCATCTGCTATACGGCAACGGTTTTCGTGGTGGCCCAATGGCTGGAACAGTTCGCCGATCCCTTCGTCCGATACACGCTGGCGTTCGTGATCGTGCAAGTCGCGGTCCTCTCCAGTATCGGCGTGCTGTTAATCGTGGGCAAACTGGTGCGCGTGCGGTGGGAGAAGAGCCGGAATGCGCGGATTCGCCAGCTCGAAGAACTGCTCGCGGGAACCGGTTCGGAGCAAGAGGCCCTGGAAGCCGCGCGCCAATGGCCGGAAGAATTTCTGACGGTGGTGAATTACGCGCTGCAGTCGATCCGCGGTTCCGCGCGCTTGCGCGTGATCCGGCTGCTGGAAGCCAGCGCTCTTTATCCGAAGCTCTTACAACAAACGGTAAGCCGCAATCCCGACAGGGCGATCCGCGCCATTGCCTTGCTCGGACAACTCAACACCCCGCGGGCCCGCGCCGCTGTGGCCAAAGCGCTCGAGCATCCCGCCGCCACCATCAAACAGGCGGCGCGCAAGGCTGTTATGCAAGGAAGTGATGAGCAGGCGCAGCGGGAACTTCTCGATACCTTTCCTCAATTGCCGCCGTGGCAGCGGCTCATCATGTTTCATTTCGCGCCGTCGGAAGCGGCCTTACTGCCCCAGTTCGTGGCCGATGCGCTCCAGTCGGAAAATGAGACCCGTATCCTGATCGCACTCGAGCTTGTGCTGACCAGGCAACGCTTCTTCTCCTGCGCGGTTCCGATGCGGCTGGCGCGTGCCGAGAACCCGGAGATCCGGATCAAGTTTTTCAAGGCGCTGCGATTCCTGCGGCTGGATCACGACGTAGTGAAGACACTGCAGCTCGGCCTGGCCGATTCCGACTGGCGCGTGCGCGCCATGGCGGCGCAGGCCTGCGGCCAGTTCCGAGTTGCCAATCTCGCGGAACACCTGCTGGCGATGTGCCGGAGATTCGAGAATCCGGCGGAAGCCGCGCATGCGGCGCGCGCGCTGGCAGCGTTGGGCGGCGAAGGGTGGCTGCGGCTCCAGGAGGTGGCTAACTCGGAAACCGACGTGGCGCGACAGATTGCCACCGAGGCCGTCGAGAGGCATATGCTCGGAGGTGCGGCGTAAGTATGCCCGCGCTTCCCGATCTGCGCCACTGGTTCGCCGGAATCCTGTCGTTTTACGAATACGGAATTATCGTCTACCTGTTCACGCTCAGCACGATCTACTTCGTTCTGCTCCTGATCGGCTTCTTCGAAATGATGCGCCACCGGTTCGCGTACCGGGACAACGACGAGAATCGGGTATTGGAAGCCTCGCCTCTGGTGCCTCCGGTATCGATTCTGGCGCCGGCCTATAACGAGGCCGCGTCGATCTGCGAGAGCGTCCGGGCGATGCTGGCGCTGACTTACCCGCAGTACGAGGTGATCGTTATCAATGACGGCTCCAAAGACGATACGCTCAAGCTGCTCATCGAGGAATTCCATCTGTACCGCTCGGCGCGGTTCTACGAAAGCACCCTACCGGGAAAGCCGGTTCGCGGGTTGTACGAATCGATGGACCCGATTCCGCTGGTGGTCATCGATAAGGAGAACGGCGGCAAGGCCGATGCGCTCAATGTTGGAATCAATGTAGCGCGCTATCCGCTGGTGTGCGCCGCCGATTGCGATTCGCTGTTGGAAGCCGATGCTCTGCTGCGCGTGGCGCGGCCATTCCTGGAAGATCCGGAGCGGGTGCTCGCGGTGGGCGGAATCGTGCGTGTGGCGAACGGATGTCAAGTTTCGGGGGGGCGGGTTCTGAATGTCGATCTGCCGCGAACCTGGATAGGCCGGTGCCAGGTGGTGGAATATTTGCGCTCCTTCCTGGGAGGGCGGGTGGCATTCAGCGCTTTCAACTCGCTCCTCATTATTTCGGGTGCGTTCGGATTATTCTCGAAGCGGGCCGTGCTCGCAGTGGGCGGGTATCGCACGGACACAGTAGGGGAGGACATGGAGTTGATTGTCCGGCTGCATCGATGGGCGCGGACGAAGAAACTGGATTACCGGATTATTTTTCAACCGGATCCGGTCTGCTGGACCGAGGTGCCGGAATCATTCAAAATTCTCAAGCGCCAGCGCAACCGCTGGCAGCGTGGAAGCTTGGAGACGTTCTGGTTTCACAAGGACATGCTGTTCCGGCCGAAATTTGGCAACCTCGGAATGTTTGCCTTTCCCTATTTCATCCTGTTCGAGACGTTCGGTCCTCTGGTGGAACTCGCCGGATACGGACTGACGCTTCTCGGACTATCGCTGGGCCTGTTCGAGTTGCAGGTGGTTTACTTGTTCTTTCTGGCCGCGGTGTTATACGGAATGATTCTGTCGACGGCTTCCGTCCTTCTCGAGGAACTTTCGACGAAACGGTACCCCAAGGTGCGCAATCTGCTGATATTGATTGTGACGAGCCTGATTGAGAATTTGGGCTTCCGGCAAGTCTTGACGTTCTGGCGCGCTATGGCGTTCGTCGATCTGGCGCGCGGCAACAAAGCCTGGGGCGCGATGGAGCGCCAGGGGTTGAGCAGTCAAGCCAAGGAAACACAACCGCTCACGCAATAACGATAGGGCGGACCGTGGGCGTCCGCGCCGCAACTCTCACTCGAGTTCGCGCCACTCACGCCCGTCTCGCGCCATGAGTTCATCGGCCTTCGCGGGACCCCAGGAACAAGCAGGGTAGTTGGGGAAGTCGCGCGGCGGCAGGGCGCTCCACACGTCCAGAACCGGCTGCAGCACTTTCCACGCCATCTCGACGGAGTCGGTGCGCTTGAATAGAGTCGCATCGCCGATCATGCAATCGTACAGCAGCCGCTCGTAACCGGTGCTCGGCGCTGTACCGAAATATCGCTTGTAGTCAAAATCCATGTTGACCAGACCGACATTCACCATGGGGCCGGGCACTTTGGCTCCGAAGCGCAGCGAAATTCCTTCATCGGGCTGAATTCGAATCAAGAGCCGATTGGGCTGCAACTGCTTGATCGGCGTATTCCGGAAAAGCACGAACGGAGTACGGCGGAACTGAATCGCAATCTCAGTCGCATGCTTCGCCATGCGCTTTCCGGTTCGTAGGTAGAACGGCACACCGGCCCATCGCCAGTTATCGATCAACAACTTCATCGCCACGAAGGTTTCCGTCGAGGAATTCGGCGCGACGCTGGGCTCGCTGCGATATGCCGGCAGCACATGCTGATCGTCGGACCCCTCACCGTATTGCCCCCGAACCACGTTTTGCAAGACCTCTTCCGGCGACCACGGCTGAATGGACTGCAGAACCTCGGCATGCTTTTGCCGCACGGCATCGGCTTCGAAAGAAACGGGCGGCTCCATGGCGGTCAGCGAAACCAATTGGAACAGATGATTCGGAACCATATCCCGCAGGGCGCCCGCGTGTTCGTAATAAGCGCCCCGGTGCTCGACGCCGACGGATTCGGCGGCGGTCACCTGCACATGGTCGATGAAAGAGCGGTTCCAGATGGGCTCGAAGATGCTGTTGCCGAACCGGAACACCATGATGTTCTGGACGGTTTCTTTGCCGAGATAGTGGTCGATGCGGTAGATCTGCGATTCGCTGAGAACCGTGCGGATTTCGGCGTTGAGCTTCCTGGCCGATTCCAGGTCATGCCCGAAAGGCTTTTCAATGATGACGCGCGTCCAATGCCCGGGTTGCTGCTGCGCGAGACCGATTTGCCCAAGCTGGCAGACGATCTCAGAGAAGAACGCGGGGGCCACGGCCAAATAGAAGAACCGGTTCCCCTCAGTTTTGTAATCGGTCTCCACCCGATCGATCTGGTCTTTCAGGCGCTGATAGGCGGCCGGATCCTTGAAATCGCCCTGAATATAAAATGTTCGGGACAATAAGGACTTCCAAAACTCCGGATCGATCGGCGAAGTCGCGAAAGTCTTGATTTCATCGTCCAACTGCTGCCGGAAAGTTTCGGTGGTCAGTGGATCGACAGCCATACCGACAACGGCGAATCGGGAGGGCAGCAGGTTTACCGACGCGAGATTGCAGAGCGCCGGGAACAGCTTGCGGCGGGTGAGATCTCCGCTGGCTCCAAATATCACCATCACGCAAGGCCCCGCCGGATGAATGACTGCCCTGCCCTGGTCTTGATTCATCGAAGCTCCTTGGACTAGTGTAGTCGGTCAACCTGCAAGATCACGACAGTTTTTGGAATACACTAAAATTTAGTGTGTCGTGGATGCCTCTTTTGACGAGATTCGGCGCTATATTGCCGAGGTAGGGCCCGGTCTACACAGCGCGGGCACTTTCTCTACACGAAGATTTGAAGCGATTGCGCAGGCCTCCCGCAAACTGCGAATCCGCAATTCCGTTGAAACCGGTTCCGGCGCCAGCACGCTCCTGTTTTCTCATCTGAGCGAGCACCATACCGTGTTTGCCTTGGATGGAGGAACCGGCAGCGTCACTAACGTACGCCGGTCGCCCCTCTTACGCCGGGACGGGGTCACGTTCGTCGAAGGTCCTACACAGGTCACATTGCCACAACACCACTTCACGGAACCAATTCAGCTCGTCCTTATTGACGGGCCACACGCCTACCCATTTCCAGATCTCGAGTATTACTACTTGTACCCGCACCTGGAGACCGGCGCTCTGTTGATTCTTGACGATATTCACATTCCAACGGTCCAAAACCTGTTTCGGTTTTTGCGGCGCGACGCCATGTTCGAACTGGATCAGGTGGTGGGGACCACCGCATTCTTCACGCGCACGAGCGCCCCGACATTCGACCGGTTCGGAGATGGGTGGTGGCAACAAAACTATAATGCCAGGCCGCTTTTGCGGTACACATGGCGGGAAACAATCAAAGGATTCCTGCCTTCGTCCATGCAACGAGGCGCGGCACGGGTCAAACGAAAAATATCATGCGGATTCTCTCAAGCCACAGTGGAAATACTTACTCCGCGAAGCGGAGCGATAGTGGCGAATGCCGGGCTGGTTGAAGGGTCCGCAGTTATGCCATCTGATTCGTTTCTGTGGGTGCTGGCTCGCCGCAAGGATTTTGACGGTTGGTGGCCTCAAGGCATGGGGGCTGCATTGGTCGACCGGAACCGCTGGAGAGTGTCTGTCATGTACGGGGGACCTGAGGATAACGGATGGCATTTTGAGATTGCGGCTCTCATCGTCCGGCCGTCGACCCACGAGCTGTGGACAGACTGGGTAGCACGGGTGAAGGAAACCGGTCTGTTTCCTCCGGTTCAGCTGCCTTCCGCTGGATTTGTACTGGGCGAAGCGTTCCGAACTGTGACGAGAGCCCAGTAAATCTCAGCGATCTGCACCACTTGTCTAGATAGGAACGAAGCAGGACACTGGAACAGGGAGAGTGCCCATGAGGGAGCGTTGGATCCGCCTGCTCAGTTCGGCCGTATTTGCGTGCTTTGCTGCCGCCCAGCCGGCGCCGGTTTTGGTGGAGCTGTTCACGTCCGAAGGCTGTTCCGATTGCCCGCCTGCCGACCGGTTGCTGGAGCAACTGGATCAATCGCAGCCGGTGCCGGGCGCCGAAATTATCGTGCTCAGCGAACACGTAGACTACTGGGACCGCCTCGGATGGAGAGATCCATTCTCGGCGCATTTCTTCAGCGAACGTCAGGAAGATTACGCCCGGCGGTTTCGGCTGGATGGCCCATACACGCCGCAGATGGTGGTGGATGGCCTGTCGGAATTCGTGGGAAGCGATGGGCGCCGCGCCGTCTCCGCGATTAGCGCGGCTGCCCGGAACAGGAAAGCGGCGATTCGGATTATCCTCCTCTCCGGAAATATGGTTCGCGTGGAAGTCGATCCGATACCGGACCGCGTTTCCGAAGTTTACCTTGCGGTGGTGGAAAAGACCGGCTCCTCGCAGGTATCACGCGGAGAGAATCGCGGGCGCAGCCTGCATCACGTGGCGATCGCGCGCAGGATTGTGCCACTCGGAAAATCCAAGGTCAACGTGCCGTTCCGAAAAGAGATCACGGCACAAGAGGCGAGCGATGGAGCATTCCGGCTGGTCGCGTTCGTGCAAGACGGCGACAATGGACCGGTGCGCGGGGCCGCAGTGCTCGGACGCTAGGGTGCACGGACCGGCAATGAGCCGCGGTCACGGAGCGGATGGCACTAGTATGTGGACAGATTACGAGAAAACGAGGGCGTGACTTCGCCGGCGCCGCCGGCCGCGTTCGTCACGTCCATCTTGGGCTGCTTCCCGGTAGCTTCCTGATATTTGCGTGAAACCGTGGCGCAAAATTCGTCTACGTGGGCCTCTCGCACAAGGTTGATGGTGCAGCCGCCGAATCCGCCACCGGTCATGCGCGACCCGTATACCCCGGGCTGCGCCGCGGCGATTTCGACCATCGTGTCCAGTTCCGGACAACTGACCTGGTAATCGTCACGCAGGCTGGCATGCGATTCAGCCATCAGACGCCCGAAACGATCCAGATCTCCCAGCTTCAATGCGGCGGCCGCCTGCTCCACACGGATGTTCTCGCTGATCACGTGCCGGCACCGGCGAAACACGGTTTCCGGCAGGCCGCGGCCATAATGCTCCAACTCCGCGGGCGTGACATCGCGGAGGGCGCGGATCTGCGGCAGGACACGGGTCATATGCCGGACGCCCTCCTGGCAGTCCGCGCGCCGCCGGTTATACTCTCCGCCCGCCAATTCGTGGCGGACCATGGTGTTGCCCACCACCATGCGAACACCGGGCGGCAGGGGGGCCAGCCGGAATTCGAGCGAACGGCAATCGAGCATCAAGGCGTGGCCCGCCATCGCGTGACAGGCAATGAATTGATCCATGATGCCGCACCACATGCCGACGAATTCGTTTTCGGCCCGCTGTCCGACCTTGGCGATCTCGGTGCGGTCCACGGTGCGTCCGGCGATGCCGAGGAGCGCGAACGCGGTTGCAATCTCGATGGCAGCCGATGAGCTGAGGCCACCGCCGATGGGAACCGCGCCCCGGATCAGCAAATTGGTTCCCCGCAGCCGATAGCCGGCACGTTCCAACGTGACGGCCACGCCGCGCACGTAATCGCTCCAATCGTCCTGCCGCTGCGGCGCCGAATCATCGAGCGGAAACTCGCGAGCCTCGGAGAAATTCTCCGAATAAATTCCAAGCATCCGGTCCGGGCGGCCCGCCGCGGCCACCCAGGTGGAAAACTCGATGGCCACCGGCATCACGAAGCCGTCGTTGTAATCGGTATGTTCCCCGATCAGGTTGACGCGGCCTGGCGCACGAAATATTCGAGGTGTGGAGCCCCATCGGGCCTGGAACGCGCGGCGCAGTTCCGCGGCGTGATTCATCGGATCAGTGCGCAGCCGGGATCTCCATGTAACAAACCATGATAACTAGCTTAGGCGGCCGCCCGCCGAGCCAGCAGCAGCAGAATGATCCCGAAAAGCAACATCGCCATCCCCGCGTAAAGATTCACGTTGATATCGGTCAGCGGCGCGCGGGTGTTGGGTTCAAAAATGCCCATCAACGTGAGCACCGCGCCCAACAAACTGAAAAAATATCCCGACGGCTTTCTCAGATCCATCGCTTCTCCAGTTACCAGAAAATCCAATTCAGGACCAGCATTACTGCCAGCGCGATGCCTCCCAGCAGGGCCGGCTTCTCCCACCATGGCACGTTTTCTTCACGCGGGATCGGAGTCACGCCCCAGACCAGGCCTTTCAAGTCGGCTATCGGCTTCGGCTTCGTCACCAGGCTCACGGCAACCGTGATGACGAAGCAGGCAGTGAACGCCCAGATCGCGACCCAGAAATTCTGAGCCATAGTCGAGGGAAAAGTTGCGAGGGGCGCGATCCAGCCACCCTTGCCTTCTGCCACCGTCAATCCGTGAGTCGCAGCGGCGGCGACTGTTCCGGACAGCAGGCCGAAGAAGGCGCCATTGGCGGAGGTCCGCTTCCAGAACATGCCCAGCAGGAAAGTGGCAAACAACGGCGCGTTCACGAATCCGTAGTCCAGCTGCACGAGATCGAGAATGTTGTTGTACAGGGCAGCCAGGTAGGCACAGGCAATCGAAAGCAGGACGCCGGCCACGGTCGCGGCCCGGCCGACCGTCAGATAGTGGCTGTCGGGCGCGTTCTTTTTGATATAGCTCTGATAGATGTCGTAGGTGAAAACCGTATTGAACGCCGTAACATTGCCGGCCATCCCGGACATAAAAGAAGCCATCAGGCCGGTCAAACCGACGCCGAGCAGGCCCGCCGGATAGAACTGAGCCATGAGTGTAGTCAGCACCTGATCATAGTCGAAGCCAGCGCCCTTGCGCGGCAGAGCATAGCTCAAGCCCATCTGCGAAAGCGCGACCGCCGCAATGCCAGGCACGATTACGATGAACGGCATGAACATCTTGGGAAAGGCGCCGACCAGCGGGGTGAGCCGCCCTTCCGCCATATTGCGGGCAGCCATCGCGCGCTGGACTACCAGAAAATTGGTGCACCAATACCCGAATGACAACACAAACCCAAGCCCGGCGATCATGCCGAACGTGTCGATACCCATCGGATTCTGGGAAGGATCACCCATATACCGCCAGGCACTTGTCATAACGGCCGGAAGACGAGCGCGGATTCCGTCCCAGCCGCCGGCTCGCGAAACCGAGAGGATCGCCAGCGGCGCAAATCCCAGCACGATCAGGAAAAACTGAAGCACCTCGTTGTATATCGCGCTGGTCAGTCCGCCGAGCAGCGTGTAGCATAGGACAATCGCCGCCGAAAGCAGCACCGAAGACGTGAAACTCCAGCCCAACACCAATTTGAGCAAAAGGCCGAGCGCGTACATCGAAATGCCCGAAGAAAAGACGGTCATGATGGCAAAGGAAATTGCATTCAATCCGCGGGTCTTCTCATCGAAGCGCAGCTTAAGATACTCGGGGACCGAGCGCGCCCGGCTTCCGAAGTAGAACGGCATCATGAAAACGCCCATGAACACCATGGCGGGGACCGCGCCGATCCAGTAAAAGTGAGCGGTCATAATGCCGTATTTGGCGCCCGAGGCGCACATGCCGATCAACTCCTGCGCGCCCAGGTTCGCGGCTACGAACGCCAGGCTGGTGATCCATAACGGAACCGAGTGCTGCGAGGTGAGAAAATCGGCGCTCGTGGCGACCGTCCTCTTCAGGTACCAGCCGATGCCAAGAACAAACAAGAAGTACAGAAGCAGGATGAAATAATCGACGGCGTGGAGCGTCATTTCTGGACCTCAGAGTCCGCCTGTCCCCCGCAAAGCGGTGCGCAGGACTTACAATCGACGGTGAACGAACAAATTATCGCACCTATGTCCCATTGGGAGGAGCATCCGCATCGGCGCCTCAACCCCCTTACCGGCGAGTGGGTGCTGGTTTCACCGCAGCGGACCGCGCGGCCCTGGCTGGGCCAAGTGGATGAAACAACTGACGCTCCGCAACAGGTCTACGATCCGGAATGCTATTTGTGTCCCGGAAATTCCCGTGCGGGCGGACACCGGAATCCCGTCTATTCCGGTACGTTCAGCTTCCCGAACGACTACCCGGCTTTGTTGGCGAGCGTACCCGATTTCTCAATAGATGAAAGCGGTTTGCTGGTGGCGCAAGCCGAGCGGGGGATTTGCCGCGTGGTTTGCTTTTCGCCCCGCCACGATTTGACGCTGGCGCGAATGGGCGTGGAAGAGATCCGCTGTGTCGTCGATTCATGGTGCGCCCAATACCAGGAGCTCCGGTCGGTTCCGTTTATCCGCCATGTGGAGATCTTCGAGAACCGGGGCGCCCTCATGGGCGCCAGCAATCCCCACCCGCACTGCCAGATCTGGGCGAGCGAGCGGATCCCCAACGAGATCCGCAAGGAAGGTCTGGCGCAACGCGAATACCGGAAGGACCGGAACAGTTGCCTGTTGTGCGATTATCTCCGGCTGGAGCGGAGCGGCGCGCGCCTCGTTTACGAAAACGAAGGCTTCGCGGCGGTGGTGCCGTTTTGGGCGGTGTGGCCCTTCGAGACTCTGCTCGTAAGCAAGGGCCACGTCGCGACGATCAATCAACTTGAAAGCGATTCGCGCATGCATCTGTCGGAGGCCATGAAACAGATCACCACGCGTTACGACAATCTGTTCGAAACGCCGTTCCCGTACACGATGGGATTTCACCAACAGCCGGCCGAGGAAGAAGACGGCAAGGCGTGGCATCTACACGCTCATTTCTATCCGCCCCTGCTTCGGTCGGCAACCGTCCGGAAATTCATGGTCGGGTATGAACTGCTGGCCATGCCACAGCGCGACATCACACCCGAAGCCGCGGCGGAGCGGCTGCGATCGGTACCGGCCGTTCATTATCGCGATCGCTGAGGCGGTGACGCGTCGCGTCTGGAACCTTGACTGATATCATGGCCTTCGATGAGTCCGGGAAAGGCGCTGCTGGTTCTGGTGATGGCCATCGAGGGCGTGCTGTTCCTGCGTCCCGACGGTGTGCTGGTTCACGCCGCGCGGCAGGGGCAGCGCCGCTATGCCGATGAAGCCGGATACTGGTGGAAGAAAAGCCCCGTCCACATGGGCTGTTCGGTTCTGTCCTGCACGCGTCCCGCGACTCACACCGCCACCTATCGCCAGGTGGGCGCGCGCGGCGCAATCTGGAGGGCCTACGGCTTTTGCGACATTCACGATCCCCCGGAAAGCTTGACCGGCCTGGTGTACCGGCTGGGCCAGCCACCCCGCCCCGGCTATGACGTGCCGCTCACGCCGCTCTGGGCGGAAATCTATTTTCTCCTGGGAATCGCCGCGTTCGGCATCTGGTGCGCCTGCATGTGGCCGTATGCCAGATCGAAAACGAGTAGCGGCGTGTGGTGGTGTCTGGGGCTACTTCACGCGGCAATATTGTTTGGATTCTGGAAGTACTAGTCTGCCGGATCAAACTTGCTTGACTTCAGCGACCGGACCGCGATTCCTCGCCTAACTTCGACTACTGACTAGCTGTGCACTAGCCTTATAAGACAGAAGAGTTACTGGACCGGTTCAAACGGCTCAATTACTGCATGTATGCTAACTTTTGAGTGATCCCTTACTCTTTTGAAACCGTCCCGTTTGCAACGGCGCCGACTTATGTGATGATACGTTGATGCTGAGATTTTCGCAACCAGCGAGTCTCATGGCGCCTCTGTACCTGTTCCTTTACATGCTCGGGCCGGCTGCGAATGCGCAGTTTAAAGAGATCGGGCCGCCTCCATTTTCGTCTGCCGTGGCGCACCAGCGAATTCGGACATTACTCGATAACGTCGAGCTTAGTAACCGTCAGAAGACCCTTGATACATTGAATGGTCTGACTCCTTGGTTCAGGGATATCCTCGATGCCGAACTTATTGCCGGCTGGCAGAGAGATGGGCGGGACCGTCTGTTGCTGGTAATGGAACCGTTGGCTAATGCGCACGTTGCCACCGCGGTCATCGAATTTTCCTGGCGCAAGCGGACCGAAGCCACGCTCAATCCGGATTATGCGCCCATGCTCGGACATCTGATGGCGCGGTACCCGGAAAGCGGTAAGGAGTTTATCTCCGATCTGCTTGGACCCGTGACTCCGGAGCTTTCGCCACCGCAGATAGAGGCCGTCTGCCGAATTCTACTGGATCTGCCCGAGCTCGGAGACTGGCACCAAAACGGCCTGCGGATTCTTCCCCGATATCGGGCCACCGCCGAGCGCCTTCTGATGCAAGATAGGGAGGGCGGCGATCAAGAAAAGAGCTACCGTGCGCAGATATGGATGGCCGAACTTCGTGGAGAGACGCCGGGCGCCACTAACCAACCATCCGTTACGCGGAGACGCCCCGGCTTTTCGCCCGCGCCCGATAACGGCCCCGGTCCTTTACCTGGCGATCGAGCGATTCTGAGGCCTCCGTCCGCCACTCCGGATCCAGCACCGTCTCAGTCCAGGCCCGCGGCTGCACCTGATGCAGCGCCCCCGACCCCCAGGGTTCCGCCAGTCCAACCGCCGCGCGCCAATCCCGTTCCGGTTCCTCCACAGCCCTATAACGGAGCCCTATCGGGGACGCTGGAGTGCACCGGCGGCCCCATTCCGCAAAACGCGGAATACGTTTTCCGCAATCTGCCTGCCGTGAAAATACAGCTGGATTACGATAAGAAAGTTTGGGAGGGTCGGCTGACGCCAGGTGAAAACCAGACGCAACGCTTGATTCTCAAAAATATAAGTTCGGGCTCTCAAAAACGATGCGTGGTGCATTGGAGTGTCGT
>CAZKQQ010000117.1:0-20773 GCA_964554945.1 uncultured Solibacteraceae bacterium
CTCCGACATTTTCAGGCCGGCCACGGGCTTGCCATTCAACGAGTAGCTGCCATCGCTGGGAGTGTCGAGCAGCCCGAGAATCGCGAGCAGCGTCGACTTGCCGCAGCCCGAAGGGCCCGCGATCGAGAGGTACTCCCCTTTATTGAGGTGGAAATGAATGCCAGACAGGGCATGCGTCTCCACTTCGTCAGTCACAAAGACCTTGCTGACGTTCTCCAGTTTGATGATAGGCTCTCCGCCGGTTTCCATCGGCATTTCCCCTTCTTTAACCTTTAACGAACTCTCCGCTCTTTATAAGGCCGCGGCTCCGCCAAAACTTAATTCAGACGGATTCGATCGTAACTGTCATAGGCGGACATATCCGACAGGATGACTTTGTCGCCTACGGCCAGGCCATCCTTCACCTCGATGGTGTTCACCGAACTGCGGCCGAACGCTACTTTCACCTTATTGGCGTACTTGCCCTCGGGTTCGACCTTGAAGAGCTGCACGGTGGCATCCTGCTGCCCGAATACCGGCCGCTCCACGTACACAACGTCATTGAGCTTCTCTAGTTGAATTGTGCCGTCGACGCTCAGGTCGGGGCGCGCGGCTCCGGGCAGCGGACCTTTGAGCGATACATCCACCGTGACGGTGCCATTAAGAACCGATGGATCGATGCGCGACACCTTGCCCTCGATCAGGCCATTGCGCGTGTCCACGGTGGCCGGCAATCCGATCGTGATGTCCTTGACCTGGGTCTCCGCGATTTTCAATTCGGCTTTCAGCTTCGAAGGCTGGGAGATTTTCGCCAGCGGCGTTCCCGCCATAACTTTCTGACCTTCTTCGACGGGCGCCGGAAGCTGCTGCAGCATGCCATCGACACCGGCGCGTACTTTCAACTGATCCACCTGGCTCTTTTTGAGATTGAATTCGGCGCGAAGCTGCTCCACCTTCACTTTCTGCGCGGCGAGCTGGGCTTCCTCGGCTTCGGAATTGATGGTGAGGCGCTTCTGCTCAAGCTGGTAGCGGCCATTGAGCTGTTCGGCGGCTACTCCCGAAATTTTCGCGTCCACTTCGGAATAAAGGCCTTCCTTGGAAAGGGCGGCGTCGCGATCGGCCTTCAATTTGGCGGTGTTATAGTCGGCGCCCACTTGTGCCATAACAGCCTGCATGTCCAACTTGGTTTTCTCGAGGGTCACTTTGAGGTTGGCATAATCCGCTTCCGCCGCCTTGAGCGAATATTCGGCGTTGAGCAGCGCCGTGTCCAGCTCCGGGCTGGTGAGCGTCATGATTACGGAATCAACCTTTACCGAGCTTCCGGGCCGGATCAGGATTCGCTCCACCCTCGCGTCAGTGGTGGCGGGTACAAGCATGGTTTCTTCGGGAACGAGTGTTCCCAGCCCTCGCACCTCGCGCAACATCGGACCGCGCTTAACAGTTCCGGGCCAGAGAGTGGACATCTCAACCCCGGGGGCTGCCGGCTTGAGCCGCGAAAGACCTATTGTGACAGCCGGGATGGCCGCCAACAGGAAGACGCCGACGATGACCCCGCGGATGATTTTTCTCCGGCGCACGCCGGTACGTGGTTTATCCATGACGATTCTCGACGGAAGGAAATGGCACGAGCGCTGCCAATTTCTATCCGTGTATCATTATGACGGTTAAGACGATGGAATAGGAAGGAAGGTTCCGGGTGTCCGTTTTTGGGAAAGACGGTGCCAGCCCCGAACGGCGGCTCAGCGCAAGCTGATCACGGTGGCTCCCCAACCGCCCGCCTCAGCCGGGGCGTCATGGAACCCGGCGACGAACGGGGTCCGCGCCAGTACCGCGCGGACGATCTCGCGTTGCACCCCGATGCCACGGCCGTGAACGATCCGAATGGCCTTCAGGCCTAGCCGGTTCGCTTCGAGGAGGTACTCCTCAACCACCGCCTCGACATCCCGCGGCGGCACGGTGTGAAGGTCAAAGACGTCCGTGATTGGAATGCGGATGGGCTCGGAATCCATCTGGTGGAAAATCAAAAAGCCCGGCCAGCCGAAGCCAACCGGGCCAATGTGAATTTAACGAACTGCGCGCACCCGAAGTTAAGCGACCCGCTGAGTCCGGTATTGACTCAGAATCGCTTCCATCTGATCTTTTAAGTGCAGTTTCAATTTCTTAAGGTGCACTTCCTCCATCTGCTCCTCGTACGTCAGATGGGGCAGAGCGCGGAGGCCGTCCAGCTTGGTTTTCAAGTCTGAATGTTCAGTAGCCAGGCGGCGAAACTCCTCGTTGGTTTCCATCAGATGCGCTTTCAATTCATCCTGTGCGTTCATTTTAGGCAAATCCTCCTGAGAGGTTGCCACGCCGAGTCGGGTGGAACCGATTCAAGGCTCGGTGGGTAATCTCTTGCTCTTCTGAGTTGACAGTAGTCACCGTCTATTCGCACATTAACATGAATGAAACTTCATGACAATACCTGTTTCGGGTGGTAGGGCGTAGTACTCCGGCCGTACGAGGAATTCCTGGAATCCCAAGGACTTGTAGAACTTTTGGGCGGACTGATTGGAAGCGCGGACCTCAAGAAAAATATCGCCGTGAATACTGCGGATCCACGTCTCGATTAACGCGCGCGCGACTCCCCGCCGACGGCACTCCGGCGCCACTGCCAGATTGAGGATTTCGGATTCACCGGGTGCGAGTGTACGGGCGACGAGGAATCCAACAATGGTAGAGCCCGCGGCGGCGACGAGAAGTTCGTAGTGAAGATAGTCTTGCGGCGACCACTGGGCGGCCTCGGGACTGGCGGACTGAATGGCGGAGATGGCGTCGAGATCGGAGCGCTCGCCGCGCCGCACGAGCAGGGACAATTTACATTTTGGGCGCGTAGTAGCCTTTGCGAGCACGCACGATCAGGTCTTTGCGGCCCTTCACCCGCAAATCCACGGTGTGGTATAAGCCATCGGTTTTCAACGGTTCGGGCCGGTAGAAGATGTTGTACTGATGGCGAAGCTCGTTCGCGATGTTCTCAAACGACTGCTCGAGATCTTCCACTTTGAATGGGAAGAAAGCGCGACCGCCGGTTTCCTGAGTGAGGTACCGGAGAACCTTGTCGCCGTCCGTTTCGATACGGGAAATGTTGGTGGAGATGGCGTAAATCACAACATCGGCCTTCTGTGCCATTTCCAACGCCTGATCGCGGGTGTAGCGGCTTTGGTTGTCTTCGCCGTCAGTAACGAGCACGATGGCCCGGCGGAATTTGTGACGAGGTTGATCCTGGAGTAACTTGTCGCGACACGCGAAGAAGATGGCATCGTAAAGGGAGGTGCCGCCACCCGGGCGCAAACTGCGGATCGCGCTATCCAGCTTGAGGGGGTCGTCAATCAGGTCGGCGACGAGTTCGGCCGAGGTATCGAAGCTGACCACCATCGCCTTGTCCGCTCCGGGGTGCACGACACTATTGAGGAACTGGGCGGCGGCTTCCTGCTCGAACTTGAACCGTTCGCGAATGCTGCTGCTGGTATCCACAAGAATGCCGATGCGCAGGGGAAGATCGGTTTCAGCGGTGAACTCCTGGATGGCCTGCGGCTTCTTGCCCTCGATCACGTCAAAATCGTCACGGTTCAAATCGGTGATGAAGCGGCCCTTCTTGTCCGTCACGGTAAACAGCATATTGACGCGGGTCACATCGACCAGAATGCGCGTAGTCTCGTCGGCAGGAACAACGGCAGACGGTTGTGGGGGAGCAACAGGCTGCTGATCGGCACCACCTAGCGTCAGCGCAAACAGACACAACGCCGCCACGGCGCCCCAGAATTTCATATGTTCAATTATATCCCAGGGCGCGTTTCAGGCTTTCAGGCCGGCCATCCAGGACTCCAGTTCGTACGGCAAAGGCGATTCGATGGCGATCTCCTGGCCGGTTGAGGGCAGGCGAAAGCGGATGCGGTGGGCGTGGAGGAAGTATCGTCCGAGGGGCGGCTGATCGTCGACTTTGGCCGGAGCTCCGTAGACCGTGTCGCCGGCAACTGGATGGCCGAGGCTGGAGAGGTGAACGCGGATCTGGTGAGTCCGTCCGGTACCGATGCGAACCTCGAGCAGAGTGAATTTGGCAAAGCGGCGCAGTACGCGGTATTCGGTGCGCGCTTCGCGGCCCTGGCTGAGCCGCGCCGTCATGCGGGTTCGGCGGATGGGATCGCGGGCGATCGGCTGATTGATGCGGCCACTCTCCGGCTTCAGCTTTCCATGCACCAGTGCGATGTAAACTTTTTCGATCTGGCGGCCGGCGAACTGCGCAGCCAGGGCCTGGTGCGCAAAGTCGCTCTTGGCGGCCAGCAGCACTCCGCTGGTGAACCGGTCGAGGCGGTGCACGATGCCCGGGCGCAGCGGCCCGCCGCTGCTCGAGAGCGTTCCAAAGCGATGCAGAAGTGCGTTGACTACCGTGCCGGAATGAACGCCGGCTCCGGCATGCACGACCATCCCGGCAGGCTTGTCGATGGCCACCAGCTCATGATCCTCGTAAAGGACGCGCAACGGGATGTCTTCCGGCTCCGCGCGCAAGGGAGCCGGGTCGGCGGGCTGCACCTCAATGGAATCATCCCGGCGGACCAGATAAGACGCTCTCCGCCCGGAGCCGTTCACGCGAACGAGCCCGGTTCGGATCCACTCCTGGATTCTGGACCGGCTGAATTCCGGCAGGCGTTCATGAAGCACCTGGTCGAGCCGTTTCCCGGCATCGGCGGGGTGGGAGGATAGGTGCACGCTTTCAGCTTACTTTGGCTGCCTGGGGAGAAACATTCCGCCGATCGTAGAACTGGATCCGGCAGAACTGGCAATGAAAAAGCTTGCCGCCGCCGATTACTGTTTCGAGCAGGGTTAGGAAACTCCAATGCATCGGGTCGATGCGGTCGCGCTGCTTCCGCCTTTTGACCTTCGTAGTCCCGCAACGGGGACAGAGGACGTTCGGACCGAAATGAAATTGGTAGGGCCGGGGCGCGTACTCCTGAATTCCACAACCCGGACATTCGAAAATAGCGGAATAGTGGAGTTGCTGCAAGAGACTCCGATGGATGCGGCGCAGGGGCTTCCCACACTTAACGCAATGGTTCACTCTGATTTGTGTTATAGCGCGATCGGGTCCAATGCTACAAGGAGTTACCGAGCTAAATTGCTTCATTTTGGTGCATTTCATCTCAGTAGGAAGCGGAGCGTTTTGACGACGAGCCTCCGGCGGGTCGAACCGGTCATTTGCTACAACGGCAGAAAGCGAGTCACAATGAAAAATTACCCCTTCGCCGTTGCGACTCACTATGCTCGACCGGATCACGGTGCATGGCGCGCGCCAGCACAATCTGAAGAATATCGATATCGAAATTCCGCGTAATACCCTGACCGTGATTACGGGTTTAAGCGGCTCAGGGAAATCGTCGCTGGCGTTCGATACGATTTATGCCGAAGGACAGCGCCGGTACGTCGAAACGCTGTCCACGTATGCGCGGCAGTTTCTGGATCAGATGGAGCGTCCGGACGTCGATTCGATTGACGGCTTAAGCCCGGCGATTTCAATCGAACAGAAGACCACCAGCCGCAGCCCACGCTCGACGGTGGGCACAATCACCGAGATTTACGACTACCTGCGGCTGCTCTATTCATCGATCGGGGTGCCCCATTGCCCAATGTGCGGCAACGAGATTTCCCGGCAGACCACCGAGCAGATTCTGCAGCATGTGCTGGCGTTGAAACCGGAAGACCGCATCATGGTGATGGCGCCGGTGGTGCGGGGGCGCAAGGGCGAATACAAGAAAGACCTGGAAAAGCTGGCGAAGCAGGGTTTTGTGAGAGCGCGCATCGACGGCGTGCTGCGGTCGCTCGAAGACGATTTCCAACTCGACAAGCGCAAGAACCACACAATCGAAGTGGTGGTGGACCGGCTGCTGGTTAAGAGTGGCATCGAGAAGCGGCTGGAGGCGTCGATTGATACCGCGACGAAACTAGCCAATGGGCTGGTGCTGATCGTGGTGGTCAATGGGGAAGAGCGCCTGTACTCGCAGAAATTGGCGTGCATGGAATGCGGCGCGAGCGTTCCACAACTGGAGCCGCGCTCCTTTTCCTTTAACAGCCCATATGGGGCGTGCGAAGAGTGCAACGGGCTGGGAAGCAAATGGTCATTTGACGAGAACAAGGTAATTGTCGATCGATCGAAGCCGTTATTTGACGGCGGGCTGGGACCGGGAGGCAGTTCCTGGCTGATGCAGCACCGTCTGGCCGAACTGGCGAAGAAGCAACGCATCAACCTGAGCACGCCATTCGACCAGTTCCCGGCAAAGACGCGGCAGTTGCTTATCAACGGCACCGAGGACACGCCGGGGATTTTCGGGATTCTGGATGAGGGTTACGAATCTTCGGGCGATAGTTATCGCGAGTGGCTGACCGAGTATATGTCGCCTTCGCAATGCCCGGTTTGTAAAGGCAGGCGGCTGCGGCCGTCGAGCCTGGCAGTACGGGTGAAGAATTTTTCCATTGCGGAATTCACGGCCCTACCGGTGGCGCGGGCTCTGGTGACGGTGCGCAACTGGGAATTTCACGATCGCGAAATGCAGATTGCCGGCCGGGTGCTGGATGAAATCCGGCGCCGGCTGGAATTCCTATCCGCGGTAGGGCTCGATTATCTTAGCCTGGACCGATCGGCGGCGACGATCTCGGGAGGCGAGGCGCAGCGCATCCGGCTGGCGACGCAGATCGGGTCGAAACTGCGCGGCGTTCTTTACGTGCTGGATGAGCCCTCGATCGGACTGCATCCGCGGGATAACGGGCGGCTGCTCGAGACACTGACGCAACTGCGAGACTTGGGCAACACGGTTGTGGTGGTGGAGCATGACGCGGAAACGATTGAGCGGGCCGATTACGTGATCGACCTGGGTCCAGGGGCCGGGCGGTTGGGAGGAGCGCTGGTCGCACAGGGCAAGCCGGCTGAGATCTGCGCGAACCGCGGTTCACTGACGGGTCAATATCTTTCGGGCGCGATGGAAATTCCAGTGCCATCGCAACGGCGCAAACCGAATGGCAAGTCACTGCGCATCCGCGGGGCGCGCGAACACAACCTGAAGAACATTGAGGTCGAGATCCCGCTGGGCGTGCTGACGGTGGTGACGGGAGTGTCGGGCAGCGGCAAATCGACCCTGGTGAACGAAATCCTGTACCGGTCGCTGGCGAAGGAGATCTATGGCTCGCACGAAGAGCCGGGCGCGCATGATTCCATCGAGGGCATCGGGAACCTGGACAAAGTAATCCGTATCGACCAGGCGCCGATCGGGCGCACGCCGCGCTCAAATCCGGCGACCTACACGGGCTTGTTCACGCCGATTCGCGATTTGTACGCCATGCTGCCGGAATCGCGCGAGCGCGGATATAAGCCGGGACGCTTCAGCTTCAACGTGAAAGGAGGGCGCTGCGAAGCGTGCCAGGGGGACGGGCTCAAACGCATCGAAATGAACTTCCTGCCGGATGTGTACGTCACCTGTGACGTCTGCCGCGGCCGGCGGTACAACCACGAAACGCTACAGGTGAAGTACAAGAACTATTCGATTGCCGACCTGCTGGACGCCACAGTGGAAGAAGCGCTGCCGCTCATGGAGAACCTGCCGCAGATCCGCGCCAAGCTGCAGACGCTTTATGATGTCGGGCTCGGCTATGTGCACCTGGGCCAATCGTCGACGACGCTTTCAGGAGGCGAGGCGCAGCGCATCAAGCTTGCCAAGGAGTTGAGCAAGCGGCAGACGGGAAAGACGTTCTATCTGCTCGACGAGCCGACTACCGGCTTACACTTCGACGATGTTCGAAAACTGCTCGATGTGCTGCAGCGCCTGGTGGCACTGGGCAATACGGTGGTGGTGATCGAGCACAATATGGACGTGGTAAAGACCGCCGACTGGCTCATTGACTTAGGACCGGATGGCGGCGAGTATGGCGGCCGCGTGGTGGCGTGCGGCACGCCGGAGCAGGTAGCGCGCTCGAAGAAAAGCTACACTGCCGAGGCGCTGCGCAAAGTACTGCACAACGGGGCGGCGGCGTCGTAGGCCCCTATCCGCTCCGCGGAGGCCGCGGTTCTGTGGCGGACAACGGACGAAAGCTACTTTTCTTCCGCCTGTGTTGTCTTAGAAGGACCCATGCCGACGATTTCGAGCAGGCAATCACCCGTTTCCGGTTTGGCGCCGTCCCAGTGAATCTCGCCGGGACGATCCACCACATAGCTGCCCGCCGGCACGGGGTAGGTCTGATTCGGATCGTAATGGGGCCCGGTCCCGACCCACCATGTCCCCGAGATCACCCAGATATACCGCTCTTCGGCGTGAAAGTGCGGGCGGCTCATGTGCCCCGGATGCCACTTGATGAGCTGGATGTAAATGCCGGGCTTGGTTGGATCGCCTTGGATGGTGGCCTGATCGTTGGCCTCGGACTTTCTCCATTGAATCTCATCGGGCAGCTTAATGGTGACTAGCTTGGGATCAGGCCGGTCCGCGGCGCGGCTGGGAATCAGCGGAATCAGGGCAGCGGCTACCAGAGCCGGGAAAAGCAGGCGTCGTAAAGCGGGCATGGCTCCTCCTGGTGACGTATCTCCATACGCTAACACGGTCTGCTTCTCTTCCGGCAAACGACATCAACTCCCGAAAATTCGTGCCGGGAGCGTAATGACGCAAGCATAGGCTGCCTTATGTCCGAGCGGTAATCCAGATTCGGAGTGATAGAATCTAAGAAAAATCATCTTCGAGGGAATCATGTCAACATCTATGCCTGCGCGTGAACTGCCGCCGAACGCGCACGTGATGCAACTGCTTACGGGAAAGTGGATATCCGCGTCGATCTCGGTGGTGGCGGAACTGGGAATCGCCGATCTCCTGGCGAAGGGCGAGAAGACGGCGGACGAGTTGGCTGCGGCGACATCAGCCCATGCCTCTTCGCTCTACCGGGTGCTGCGCGCGCTGGCCAGCGTTGGAGTTTTTGCGGAAACCGAAGGCGGCCGGTTCACGCTGACGCCTCTGGGCGACTGCCTGCGAAGCGACGTTCCGAATTCGATGAAAGAGTTCGCGCGGTTCGTAGCGATGCCCGGCGCTGCGCGCTCGTGGGATAACCTGATGCACTGCGTCAAGACGGGCGAATCGGGCCTGCGAAAGGCGTTTGGCGCGGCAAACCCGTTCGATTATTTCAAAACCCACCCCGAAGAGGCCAAAATTTTTGATGGCGCCATGACGGATAACAGCCGGCAGAGCGCGCCTGCGGTGGCCGACGCCTACGATTTCGGGAAATTTCGCCAGGTGGTGGATATTGCGGGCGGGCGAGGCCTGCTGCTCGCGACAATTCTCCAGCGGTATCCGACTGTGAACGGTGTATTGTTCGATCTGCCTGCAGTCATTGAAGGCGCGCGCGGAGCACTGGCCTCCTATGGGCTCGATGGGCGCTGCCGAACAATTGGCGGCGATTTTTTTCAGGCTGTCCCCAAGGGCGCGGACGGCTACATTCTCAAGCACATCATCCACGACTGGGACGACGAAAAATCAGTGTCCATTCTGCGGAATGTCCGCGAAGCCATGGATCCTTCGGGGCGGCTGCTGATTGTCGAGGTGGTGATCGCTCCCGGCAACGAGCCGTCTTTCGGGAAACTGCTCGATCTCGAAATGATGGTGATCCCCGGTGGCCGGGAGCGCACTGGCGAGGAATACCGCGACCTGTTTGCCGCAGCCGGTTTCCGGCTGGCCCAGATTCACGAGACTCCAGCACCGCCCAGTATCATTGAGGGCGTGCCTATTTGACGTTGATGGTGCCGCGGCAATTGGCGGCGCCGCAGCAGCAAGGGATCTTGTCGATCTTCTTGGAAAAGAGGTAATCGACTGTCAGCTCTTCGCCCGGCTCGATGTCGCGCTTGCTCCAGTACAGGATGTGTCCTCTGTGGATGGTGCTGCGCAGATTCGGCTCGCAACTGTGGTTGATAATCTCGGCGCCGCTGCCACCGACCGCGCCGTCGATCGTCCAGTAATCATTCAGAGTGAAAAGATACGTCAGATTATTGTCGCCGCGGCGTTTCGCCTCGCGCCGGCTGATCTTTTCGCCAGTGTACTCAATCACTTTCCGCCGCTCGGGGATATATTGCCCCGCATACACGCCGCGGTGATGGATTTTCGACCGGCGGATCACAAGCCGGAACGGAGTATATCGGAGGTCGATGATCGGCGATGGGACGAGTGCAGTGGCCATACGTTGGAGGTTTCTCGCATTTTAGCTAACAACATGCCGTTTACGGAAGACCCCACCGAAACGTTGTGCTGCCGGGTGCGATAAAAAAATCCAATCGTTCCAATAGAAACGTTGCGCTTGGTACAACTCCGGCCGTGTAAGACAATAGTTTTCTTGTTGCGCCCCCGTTTGGCGAAAGGTTTCCCCGATGAAACAAACCGAGAAGTTGTGTCTGTTAGCTTTCTTGATCGCGCCGGTCGCCGTCTGGGCCCAGACTAATCCCGATATTCCATCGAGGTTGGCGGCCGTGGAAGCGGCTGCGAAATCCGCGCAAAGCGCGGGGGATAACGCATGGATGCTGGTCAGCTCAGCGCTGGTGCTGATGATGACCGGTCCGGGCCTGGCGCTGTTTTACGGCGGTCTGGTCCGAAGAAAGAACGTCCTGGCCACCATGATGCAAAGTTTCATTTTGATGGCGGTGGTCACGGCGATCTGGGCCGTGGTGGGATACAGTCTCGCTTTCGGCGGCGACGGGGCGTTTATCGGCGACTTCCGGTTCGCGCTGCTGAACGGCGTGGGCGCCGCGCCCAATGCGGATTACGCCGGCACGATTCCGCACCAGACCTTCATGATTTACCAGTTGATGTTCGCGATCATCACCCCGGCGCTGATCTGCGGAGCGTTCGCGGAGCGGATGAAGTTCAGCGCCATGCTGCTGTTCATGACGCTATGGATGCTGCTTGTATATTTTCCGCAGGCGCACATGGTGTGGGGCAAAGGAGGCCTGTTGAACGCGGCGCTGGGCGGGAAAGTCCCAACGTTCGACTTCGCGGGCGGCACGGTGGTGCACATCACATCGGGAGTCTCGGCGTTGATTTGCGCGTTGTATCTAGGCAAACGGCTCGGTTTTCCCAGCGATTCGATGAAGCCGCACAGCCTGGTGATCAGCTTTATCGGCGCATGTCTGCTGTGGGTGGGCTGGTTCGGATTTAATGCGGGCAGCGCGCTGGCGGCTTCGAGCCTGGCGACCAGCGCCTTCGTGGCGACGCACTTCGGAGCGGCCGCGGCAGCGCTGGGCTGGGTGATCGCCGAGTGGTTTCACGACGGCAGGCCCAGCGTGCTGGGCGGCATCTCTGGCTGCGTGGCGGGACTGGTTGCCATTACGCCGGCTTCCGGGTTCGTGAAGCCGTTCCCGGCTCTGGCGATCGGGTTCCTGGCAGGCCTCGTCTGTTATTGGATGGTGACCGCGGTAAAGAAGAGATTTCAGTACGACGATTCGCTGGACGCCTTTGGCGTGCACGGAATCGGAGGCACGCTGGGAGCGTTGTTGACCGGCGTGTTCGCAACCAACGCGGTGAACGACAGCTTCAAGGATTCCTCGGGAAAGGTGCTGCCGCTGGGTCTGGTGGACGGGCATGCCTCGCAGGTGCTCAACCAGGCGGTAGGAGCCGCCATCGCGTGGGGGCTGGCGATCGTAGGCACGCTGATCATTTTGAAAGTGTGCGACGTGTTGATCGGAGTGCGAGTGCGAAAGGAACAGGAGATCCAGGGGTTGGATGTCAGCCTGCACGGAGAAGAGGGATACATATTCGAGTCGTAAGCCCGCTTCACACGGTCGCGGTTCCGTGGGATGCAGTCGGGCGGCACCTGAACCGCGCGCTGGCGAAAGGCGCTTCCGGCAGTTAGGATGAGGCCATGAAGAAGATTGAAGCGATCATCCAGCCGTTCAAGTTGGACGAAGTGAAAGAAGCCCTGAAAGGCATCGGAATTGATGGGATGACCATTAGCGAAGTCCGGGGCCACGGGCGCCAGAAAGGACACAAAGAGGTTTATCGCGGGCAGGAATACAACGTCGACCTGCTGCCAAAGGTAAAGCTCGAAATGGTGGTGTCCGCGGACCGTTCCGAGGAAGTGATCAAGACCCTGGCGGCGGCGGCGCGGACCGGCAAAATTGGAGACGGCAAGATTTTTGTCTACGATGTGGCCGAAGCCATCCGCATCCGGAACGATGATCGTGGAGAAAGCGCGCTCTAGTCTCGGGACCATTCAGGAAGCGTTTTTGGCGACCGGCGATTCTCTAACCGCCCTAGCCGAGCGCACGGCACAAGTGGATGCCGTGGTGACGGAAGCCGCGGCTGCGCACCTGTTTCCGGCGGCGCCTTCCGGCCTGGCCCTGCTCGCCGTGGGCGGATACGGTCGCCGGCACCTGTTTCCGTACTCCGATGTTGACTTACTGTTGTTATTCGAGTCCGAGAAGCTGGCACTGGGGAATCGCGACAGCATCTCGGCTTTTCTGCAAACGCTCTGGGATGCCGGATTGCGTGTTAGCCATTCGGTCCGTACGCCGGCTGAATGCACGGAAGTTCACAACGACAATATCGAGTTGAACGTCAGCCTGCTCGACCAGCGCTATCTGGCAGGCGATCGCGGGCTCTACGCGAAGCTGGCCGATAAACTGCCGCGGTTCATTACCGCTAACCGCGATTCGCTGATCCGGAACCTGTCGCAGCTGACGCGCGAGCGGCACGGGAAGTTCGCCAACACGTTTTATCACCTCGAACCGAATGTGAAAGAAACCCCCGGCAGTCTCCGCGATTATCAGCTTCTATGCTGGCTGACGCAGATGCGCGACACCGAGCCTCCACACCTGGCGCAGGCCGATGCCGGTCCCGAGTTGGGCAAGGCTTTCCGTTTTCTCGCGCGGATGCGCTGCTATCTGCATAGCCGGGCGGGACGCGATAACAACCTACTGTCGTTTGACATGCAGGACGCCATGGCGGACCAGTGGCGCGACGGCGATCCGGCGCAGTGGATGCGCGAGTATTACCGCCACGCGCGTGCGATCTATCGCGCGGCCCTGCATCAATTGGAAGCCAATGAGGCGCAGTCCAGCTCGTTATTCGCGCAGTTCCGGGACTGGCGTTCGCGGCTGTCAAACAGCGATTTCAGCGTTCACCGGGAGCGCGCGCACTTCCGCTCCCCGCAGGCGCTCGACGTGGAGCCGGAGCTGGCGCTGCGTCTATTTGAATTCGTGGCCCGCCACGGCATCCGGCCTTCGTTTGAGGCGGTGCAGAAGATTGAATCGCGGCGCGGGCAACTGCGCGAGCACTTTTCCGAAGCGCGCCCTCTTTGGCCGGCGCTGGCGCCTCTGCTGGCCTTGCCGCACACGCCCGAAGCGTTAAGCGCCATGCACGAAACCGGCGCGCTGACCGCGGTATTTCCTGAACTGGATGGAATCGAATGTCTTGTGGTGCGGGATTTTTATCACCGGTATACGGTGGATGAGCACACGCTGGTCGCGATCCAGTCGTTGTGGAGCCTGAAGGACGCGGGCGAACCCGCGTTCAAGCCGTTTTCGGATCTGTGGGCGGAAATGGCGCCGCCGTCGACTCTGGCTTTTGCCCTCCTGTTCCACGATTCAGGTAAAGGCAAAGGCGAGGACCACGTCGAGGGATCTCTCCGGCTGGCCGAGGCGGCCATGAAGCGCATCCAGATGCCGCTGCAGGAGCGGGAAACGGTGCGTTTCCTGATCGGCAAGCACCTGGCGCTTTCGTCCGCTATGCAGTCACGCGACATCTTCGACCCGCAGGCCGTGCGCGATGTGGCGCACCAGGTGGAAACGGTCGAGCGGCTGAAGGCGCTGACGCTGATGACGTATGCCGATATTACTGCCGTGAATCCCACCGTGATGACACCGTGGCGGGCGCAGAGTCTCTGGCAGCTGTACCTGTCGGTGTACAACGAGCTAACGCGCGAGTTGGAAACCGAACGCATCGAGATCGATCCGTCGGGTTCGCCGGCGCGGCGCGAATTCTTGCAGGGCTTCCCGACTCGTTATCTCCGGACCCATACCGAGGCGGAGATCGATCAGCATATCGCGCTCGAAGAGAGAAGCCGGCAGCGCGGCGTCGCGGTGAATATCCAGAAGGTGGAAACCGCATATCAACTAACGATGGTGACCTCTTCGGATCGGACGGGATTGTTCGCGGCGGTGGCCGGCACGCTGTCGAGCTTCGGCATGAACATTCTGAAGGCGGAGGCCTTCTCCAACCGCCGCGGTCTGATTCTGGATACCTTTACGTTCGCTGATCCGCTGCGAACGCTGGATCTGAACCCGACCGAGGCGGACCGCCTGCGCGCTATCGCCGAACGGGTCATCGCGGGCAAGACGGACGTACGGGAGTTGCTGCGAAACCGGCCCAAGCCCGCGCTGCCCAGCCGCCACGCGCGCATCGAGGGTCAAGTGGCCTTCGACGGCGATGCCAGCGATACCGCGACGTTGGTGGAAATCGTGGCGGAGGACCGGCCGGGCCTGCTCTACGATCTGGCGTCCGCGATTTCTCACAGTGGCTGCAACATCGAAGTGGTTCTGATCGACACGCAGGCGCACAAGGCGATTGACGTGTTCTACGTGACGGCCGGCGGAAAGAAGTTGGATTCGCACCGGCAAGCGACGCTCGAAACGGCGCTGCAGCGGGCTGTCGAACCGGCTTAGGGGCCGCGTTTGCTTTTCCCGAACCGCGAACAGACTTCCGCTTAAGCCGGAAACATTTTCTTTGTCAGCGCGGGAAGCCGGATTACGGATTCGATTGCAATTGCATCCGCAGAATCAAGATAAGATTCCAGCTCACTACCACCGCGAACCAATAGTTGAGGAACACAATCACGCGCGTCCGGCGGAACTTCAGGGCCATGGCCACCAGGGCAACGCCGAGGATCTTTGAGATCAGCAGACCGGCAATCGGCCCAGCGTTCATCAGGCGTCCCACAAAAATGCTGGCTTCTTGCGCTCCAACATTGAGTCCGATAAGAGTGGTCAGCACGTCGAGGACTTGCAAAGCGACGAACACCGTAAGCGATGGCGCTGGAAAATCTCTACGGAACCGGGCCGGGACCACGCGAGTCAGGACGGAGCTGGTGTCCACGAGTCCCATTCTGCAGAGACTGCGATCTCCATTCCATCCTGTCTTTAGGTAACGCCAGCGATCTTGTCGCCGGTGAGTCGCTCTATTCCGGATTCAGCAGGCGCACTTCACCCAGCCCCAGCTCCCGCACGCCAGCCTCGATCTTCGCCCGGTCGCCGACCACCACCCACACCATGTGATCGGGCTGCACCACCGCACTGGCCGCCTTGCCGACGTCTGACAGGCTCACTTCCCGCATCTTCGACGCGTACGTATCGTAATAGTTATCGGGCAAACCGTATTCCACCAGTTGTTCGATGGACCCGGCAACCTGTCCGATGGTCTCGCGCGATCCGGGTAGGCGCAGGGTTTCGCTGGTCTTGACGCGCGACAACTCCTCTGCCGTGGCGGGCCGGTCGCCGCGAATCCCACGCAATTCCTTGGCTACCTCGGCGAGCGACTCCTTGGTTTTATCAGTCTGCACGGGGGCATAAACCAGGAATGGCCGCTGGCCGACGGCTCCGAACAAAATAGTCTGCGCGCCGTACGACCAGTGCTTGTCCTCGCGCAGGTTCATGTTAATGCGCGCGCCGAAATCGCCGCCAAGAATATCATTCATCGCCTCGATCGGAATCTCGTCGGGATTGTTCCTGGGCGGCGCCGGATTTCCCGCCAGAATCAGTGACTGCTGCGAACCGGGCCGGTCCACCAGATACACCACCGGTTTGGCCGGTGGGGCTACGATCGCGACATTTTTCTTCGGTGGATCGCCAGGTTTCCATGCGCTAAAGACTTTTTCCAGTTTGGGCCGCATCTCGGCGAGGGTCGTATCTCCCACAACAACCAGCGTCGCGTGATTGGCTTTGTACCAAGTATCGTGGAATTTCAGCAGGTCTTCGCGCGTCAGTTTCGAAACACTTTCCTGGGTTCCGGTACCGGTTAGCGGCTCCGCATAGGCGTGTCCCTTCCCGTAAATCAGAGCGGGAAGCACGCGCAGCCCCATTTGCATCGGAGTCGCTTTTTCCCGTTCGATGGCGTTCAATTGCAGCCCGCGCTGCCGGCGAAAGTCCGCCTCGGGAAACGTGGGGTTCAGCGCGACGTCGGCGAATACGTCGAGGGCCGGGTCCAGGTTGGCTTTCAAGGACGAGAGCCGGGTAATGATGTTGTCGACCGAGGAAGTCGTGGTCAGGCGCGCGCCGAGCTGCGCCAGCTGTTCGCTGATTTCCAACGCAGAGCGCGTCTTGGTTCCCTGATCGAGGAGGCTGGCTGTCAGCCGCGCGGCGCCCGGCGACGCGAACTGGTCGGCGGCATAGCCGGAATCCACCAGCAGGCTCACATTCACCAGAGGGATCTCGTGCCGCTCCGCCAACACGACGCGCAAACCATTCGAGAGCGTCAGCCGCTCCAGTTTGGGAAGGCGCGGCTCGGTCGGCTGGCCGATCTCGGGCGGCTTCGAGCGGTCGGTTTGCTGCGTAGCGGCATGCGCGTCGCCGAACGGATAAACCTCCAGCGAGTACTCGCCGTCGGAAAGCCACTTTTTGGCGGCCGCCTGCAGCTTGGCGGGAGTTGCCGCCTTCACCCGGTCGAGCTTGATTTTGTATCCCGCAGGATCGCCGGTGTAAGTCTGGTACATCGCCAGCACGTCGGCCTTGCCGCCGAAACCGCCGACCTGATCGACACCGCGGATGAAATTCGCCAGGTATTGCGTCCGGACGCGGTCGACTTCCTGCTGGGTCGGGCCGTCTTTCAGAAAACGCGCGAGTTCTTCGTTGATGGCCTTTTCGATGCGATCCAGGCTTACACCCGGACGCGCGATGGCGGTAATCCCGAACTGTCCGCCGATTTCCCGGGGATTGACGTATGACGAAACGTTGGTGGCCAACTGATCGTCATACACCAGCCGTTTGTACAAACGCGAAGTCCGGCCCACCGCGAGGACGTCGCTGACCAAATCGAGGTAATCGGCTTCTTCGTTGCCGAATTCCGGAATGTTCCACAGCTTATCGAGGCGCGCCTGCGGCACCCGGTCCTGCATAATTGCCCGGTGCGCTCCCGACATCGGCGCGATCCAGACCTTCTGCCGGGTAACCGGCGGTCCCGGCGGAATCTCGCCGAAGTACTTCTCCACCTTCTGATGCACTGCCTGTGGATCGATGTCGCCGGACACCACCAGCACGGAATTGGCAGGGCCGTAGTATGTCTGGAACCACTCCTTCACGTCGCTCAGTGATGCCGCATTCAAGTCTTCCATGGAACCGATGGTGCTCCATGAGTACGGATGCCCGGCCGGATAGGTATCGCGCTGTTCGACCTCGTCTACCAGGCCGTAGGGCTCGTTCTCGCCTTGTCGCTTTTCGTTCTGCACCACGCCGCGCTGCAGGTCGAGCGTCTTCTGGTCGATCGCGCCCACCATGTACCCCATGCGGTCGGATTCCATCCACAGCGCGTAATCCAGCGCCGAGACCGGGACGGTCTCGAAGTAGTTGGTGCGGTCTTCCGATGTTGTGCCATTCAGGTTGGTGGCACCGATGCGCTCCATCGCGTCGACGTAACGCCCGTGGAAGTGCTCGCTGCCGCCGAACATCAGATGCTCAAACAGGTGGGCGAAGCCGGTCTTACCGGGCCGCTCGTTCTTGGATCCGACGTGATACCACACGTCCACGGCCACGATCGGCGCTTTGTGGTCCTCGTGCACGATGAGAGTCAGACCGTTCGGCAGAACAAATTTTTGAAACGGAATCTCCACCTGCTGGGCGAGAACCGGAATGCAAATGAGGAAGGCAGCGAATAGAACGCGGCGCATCGAAACTCCTTCTTTTGAGGACTGTAGCATGGAAAACCCTACCGCTCTCCAAGCGGTTCCAGTCCCGTGTCAACTGTCGACACAGAACGGTGCGCGTTAGCAAGCAGAGGCCCTAGAATAGTTGGACGCGTCTGGAACCCGTCCGTCACGGCAATATCGAGAAAATCGCCTGCGCGCCGGCGTAGCTCCACCGGTTCAGCCAGAGTCCAAAATCGGAGAAGGACACAGCCACGATCAGCAGCAAGAAGCCAAACCGGGCAATCTCGACATACACCACCATCGGGATTCGCGCGGCCAGCAGCAGTTTTGAACCATCCAGCGGCGGCACGGGAAGAAGGTTGAAAAGGGCGAGATAGAGACTCAAGAACACGCCCTGCTCGGCGAAATGCGCGAGATTCGGAATGCCGCGGGCGGTCATCACCGCCACGATTGCCAGAATGACGGCCATGATGACGTTGCTAAAGGGACCAGCCAGCGCCACCACCGCCATCCCGTTCAGACCGCCTTTCAGTTTCGACGGATCCGTGCGGACCGGCTTGCCCCAGCCCAGAAATCCGCCTCCCAGCAGCGACGTGACGAAAGGCAGTATGGCTGTGCCGAGCCAGTCCACGTGAGCCAGAGGATAGAGGGTCACGCGCCCATCGCGCCGGGGCGTGTCATCGCCGAGCCGCGTGGCCACCCAGGCGTGCGCGAACTCATGCGGGGCGGTAAGAATCCACAAGAGTAATACGTTGAGCAGAGCTGCCTGAAGATGCATGGGTTTACCGGCGCCGGACCACGGCCGCCCAGAGGCCTAACAGCGCCAGAACCGCGAGAACTGCGACCGCCTTGAGCACGCTGTCAGTTCATTGTACGTGTTATCATATGACTTACACCATCACTTCTTTTCCCGAGGTAAAATCCACTTGGCTGTACTCGAAGGTTGCCGGCGTTCGCTGGAAATTGCCATTCCTGCCGAAGAGGTAGAGAGCGAAACCAGCCGTGTCACCACCGACGTTCAGAAGCGGGCCAAGCTACCCGGCTTTCGTCCCGGCAAAGCGCCCGCCACGTTGATCCGCAAACAATTCGCCGGCGACATCCGGCAGCAGGTGTTGGAAAATCTGATTCCCAAATATCTGCAGAAGCAGTTTGAGGCCGAAAACCTGAACGTCGTGGGCACGCCCGACATCAAGGACGTTCATTTCCACGACGGCGAGCCGCTGCGGTTCAAGGCGGAATTCGAAGTTGCACCGGAAATCGAGTTGAAAGACTATAAAGGCGTCGAGGTGCCGTACCAGGATCCGGCCGTTACCGACGAAGACATTCAGAAGCGAATTGACGAGATCCGGGAACAAAAGGCGGATTACTCCAACATCGATCCACGGCCCCTGGAGAACGGCGATTACGCCGTGGTGGCGCTCGAGAGCATCGGGGGCGTGGAGGGCGAGCCCGTCAAGCAGGATGAAATGGTGCTCGAAATTGGCGGCAGCGATACATTTGGGGCGTTCAGTGAAAATCTGCGCGGCGTTTCGCCCGGGGAGAGCCGCGAATTCGAAGTCACTTATCCGGAAGAGTACGGCGCGGCGCGCCTCGCCGGCAAGACTGTCCGCTTCCACGCGACTTTGAAGGGCATTCGCAAGAAAGAGCTACCCGAGCTCAATGACGAATTCGCGCAGGACTTAGGGGACTACCGGAATATGGATGAGCTGCGCGAAGCCGTGCGCAAGGCGCTATTCGCGCAGCGCGAGCGCGACGCCCAGCAGGAAGCCAAGAACAAAATTCTGGACAAGCTTGTGGATCAGCACGAGTTCCCGGTTCCGGAGACCTACGTGGACCGCCAGATCAAGAACCGGGTTGAGCAGACCCTACGGGCCATGTCGGCGGAAGGGGTCGATCCCCGATCACTCAAACTCGACTGGGAGAAGGTCAGGGAATCGCAGCGGGACAAAGCGGTTCGTGAAGTCAAGGCCTCCATGCTGTTATCTAAAGTTGCCGAACGCGAGGCTATCGGGGTCTCCCGGGAGGAGGTCGATAAGGAGGTGGAGCGGCTGGCCCGTCAGCAGCGGGAGCCTGTCGCCGCCCTCCAGATGAAGTTTGAAAAGGACGGCACACTCGGGCGTATCGCCTCGCACATTCAGAGCGAGAAAACACTAACTTTTCTATTCGAACATGCCAGAAAAACGGCTTAAGTCCAGTTCTGACAGTACCAGTAGAACACCAACCCATGGCATACATTGCTATGGACAGCAGTTCGGGTGATAATGGAAACGATTTCGATGAGGGATCCCCTGTCCGGGAGTCCGCCAGGATCCGAGCGCCTCGTGGCGCATCCGGTTGAGGAGAAACGGTTGTGAAGCGTACCGGTTCAGATGACGCCCTGCGGTGCTCATTCTGCCACAAGAGCCAGGATGTAGTCGGGAAGCTGATCTCCTCCCCCAGCGACTATCCTCGCGCCTACATTTGTGATGAATGTATCGCGGTCTGTAACTCTATTTTGGAGGACGATAAGGCGGAGCCTCCCGCCGGCGCCCCCAACAAAATTCCGAAGCCGCTGGAAGTCAAGGAGTTTCTCGATCAGTACGTGATAGGCCAGGAAGCCACTAAAAAGAAGCTGGCGGTTGCGGTATACAACCACTGCAAGCGGATTCACATGAATCGCATGCGCAGCAGCGAGGTGGAGCTTCAGAAATCGAACATCCTGCTGATAGGGCCAACCGGGACAGGCAAGACCCTGATGGCACAGACGTTGGCCAAGATTCTGGATGTCCCCTTTGCCATAGTCGACGCCACCACGCTCACCGAAGCCGGCTATGTCGGCGAGGATGTCGAGAATATCATCCTCAAACTGCTGCAGGCCGCCGATGGCGATGTGCAGAAATGCCAGCAGGGCATCATCTAT